>NZ_VPAV01000020.1:0-48517 GCF_013418995.1 Acinetobacter sp. YH12106 | reverse complement strand
CCTGCCGCCAGCGTTCAATCTGAGCCATGATCAAACTCTTCAGTTTAAAATCAGTAGTGCCTAAAGGACACCAATCTTGGCTCATCAATTTTCTGACAAATATTTCTCAAATAAACTTCGAGTCATTTCTACCATCAATCAATGAAAATAATTTCGATCGATCAACCAGTAAAAATCCACACAAGTTGTTCTTCATAATCTCTTAATGATCTTTCTAACACCTCGTCAGTGCCAGAAGCTGGACTTCGATATACTTAACAACTCAGCAATCTGCTTCGTTCGTTTCCGTCTATCTCGTCGGTATGGGCTCATTATAGGGTAATTTCCTACAGGTGCAAGCGCTTTTAACTCACAGGAATCACGACTGTTTTATTTTTATGCACCAATTTGGTTCGTATTTATACAAAACATCACATAACTACATATTTTTAAAACAGAAATATGAATTAAATATTTCTGTTTTATTCTGTACCTAGTTTCTCACAACTGGCGCTTTAATGTTCACACTGTTGATCTTGATAGGCTTCACCGGCACATTTTGATGCATTCCATAGTTTCGAGTCGGCACTTTGGCAATCTGATCGACAATATCCATACCTTTAGTGACCTTACCGAAGACCGCATAGCCTGCATTTCGGGCAGAACGATCCAGAAAATCGTTATCGACCAGATTTACAAAGAATTGTGCTCGTGCAGAATCCGGCTGATTGGTACGCGCCATCGCTAAAGTACCGCGTTTATTTTGCAGACCATTCGATGATTCATTTTTAATTGGAGCTTGGGTATTGGCCTTTTCCTGCATGTTGCTATCAAAGCCCCCACCCTGCACCATAAAGCCGGGAATGACCCGGTGAAAGATAGTGTCCTTATAGAAGTTGCTCTTTACATAGTTTTCAAAGTTCTTTGCCGAGATCGGGGCTTGATCATTAAAGAGCTCAATTTCAATATTTCCCGATGAAGTTTTCATCTCAATAAGGGTATTGGCAGCAAAACCTGGCAGACTGATGGCAGTAAGGGCGATCGCATATAATGATTTCTTTAACATTTTTTAACTCATCTACTTAGAAGTAATGGTTGTGAATGACTGTATATTAATCTTTTATAACTCATAATGCAGTTGCCTGCCGACTAAAGACAAGAGAATAAGAATGAGCCATGCATTATTACAGGAGCAAAATATCCACCAGTTTCCGCCTTGGCATTTACAGGGCGAAGGTTTTATTTTGAATTACTGGCTAACACCCGGCTTTATTCAGCAAGCCAAGCAGTTCCGTATTGCCCCCTCCCCACTGGGTCGCGTGGTACAAGTGTTATTGGTGCGTTATCATTCTTCACCCATTGGTCCTTATGATGAGTTACTGATTCTGGATCATCCTTTAATTAGTAAACGACGCCTCAGCTCGATTCCTAAAATTTATGTCTCTACTCATGAATCTGTCATACACGGCCAGCATTTATGGGGTATTCCCAAAGAACATGCAGAATTTGAATGGCAGGAAAAAAATCAGGAAATATTGTGTCATATTCAGTATCAAAACCAGCGTATGACGATTCGACTCAAAAAAACCAAATCTGCGCGCAAGTTCTATATTAATAGTCATCATATTCCAGCCTCTATGCTCAAAATTCAGCAAGCCTGGAAAGGTCAGCGTTTTCAGTTCAGCCCACAATTCCGTGGTCATCTCTCCAAACTCTCGCAAGTAGAATGGCAAGATATCGACAATATATTTCCAGACTTTTCCAAAGCCAAATTGCTGCAAAGCTTTTATGTTCCCAAATTCAATCTGATCTTTCCTGAAGCGCAGATCAGCAGCAAAGTATAAGAATTGATAAAAACCTATCTATAAAAAAAGGTGTTTCATGAGAAACACCTTTTTGCATTCACGCCTTGGATTTAACTATTTTTGTCCCAGAATTTGCGGAAATTTTTGCTGATCTCAATCACATATTTTTTGGCACGGCGGGAGATCGGCGTCAGGTTGATAAAACCATGTGCCTGGTCGGTATATTCATGATAATGAACACTCACACCATTCTGACGTAGTTTATGCGCATAGATTGAACCTTCATCATGCAGGACATCATGACGTGCGGTAATCACATAGCTCGGCGGCAAGTTTTGCAATTCACCATAGGTCGGTGAAATCAGTGGATCATCTAATTCAATCTGATGGGTCTGGGCATACATGAAGGTCACCAGATCAATATCCTGCTCTGAAAGTACCAGTCCATCTTTATAGGCATAAAAAGATGGATGGCGACTTTTAAAGTCGACCGCCGGATAAAGCAAAAGCTGCGCTCGTGCGGCATAAGATTTACCTACACTGCGCTGAGCTACAACAGTAGCCAGATTTCCGCCGGCACTGTCCCCTGCCAAGGCAATCCGGTTTTTATACACTTTCAGCTGTTTACTATGCTGATGTGCCCAGGCGAGGGCATCTTCACAGACCTGTACCATCTGCAAGGGACTAAATTCCGGTGTCAGCGGATAAGCCACACTCAGCACCTGTACTTTGGCATGCACTGCCAGAAGGCGACAGAACTCATCATGGCTGTCCAGACCACCCACCATAAATGCACCACCATGATAAAAAATCACCATAGGCAACTTCTTTTGCGGTGCAGGATGATAATGCCGGGCAAAGATACTGCCACTTTGCAAAGGCAGACGCAACTCTTCTACCATTTTCACAGCAGTCGGTCTGGCCTGAATTGTTTTCATGCGCGCATCAAATGCCACCCGTGCCTGTGCGACATCTTCACTCAGAAAGCTGCCATGCCCCTGTTTAAGCTGAATCGCCATCAGGCATTTGACCATGGGGTCTAAATCAGGATAGTGATGAGGATAGTCCAAAGCCTTAACCAATGCGTCTTGTGCAATACCAGGTAAGCGATCCAGCATACGCGCTGCTGTGCCTTGCCCTTTTTCGATTACACTTTTCAGTACTGGATGATTCACAGTCATTATTTTTAGTCCTTATTCTCTTAATTCTTCATAGTTTCTACACGATTAGCGTTTCAGTGACCATATTCTTATATAAGTCTTAATATCTACGTACATATAGTTTTATCCAATACGTTAACCTGATTTATAAAAGATGTCATTGATCATTTAAATGGTATTTTTGACGTAGTTTTGCGAGCTTCAGTATATTTTTTATTTCAAGTTGGGAGAATGCCTATGGCTGGCAAAATTATAGCTCTGTCTCTGGCGACTGCATTTTTGGCTGTAGGCTGTGTTGCTTTCCCTGAAGATGGTGGCTACTACGATGGCCGTTATGATCAGCGTTCTGATCGCCGCTATGAACAGGACCGTCGTTATGAGCAACAGCGTCGTTATGATCGGCAACGCTGGGAATATGAACAGCAACGTAAACGTATTGAACTGGATCGACGTAAACAGGAAGTGCAGCGTCGTAACTGGGAACAGGACCGTAAAAGACAGTTAGAACAGGACCGACGTAAAAGCCAACTGGAACGACAACGCCAGGAACAGCAGCGTAAAAACATGATGAGCCAACGGCAAAAACAGGCTGAAGCAGAACGTAATAAACGCCGCCTGGAGCAGGATCGTAAACGGATCACCGATCAGCGTGCCAGAAAAGCCCAGCAAAACCGTTCATCTAACCCACGCTGGAGCGATAATCGACGTCAACAGCAACAGCAGCGTCCACGCGATCGCCGTGATTAATGCTTTGATTTCACTCTTTGTTAAAAAAGCCTGTAGCAGGCTTTTTTAATGGAAAATTTTATCTCAAGCTGATTGAATAAAAGCAGTATTTTTGCATGAAGGTCGGACTAAGCCGCCAAGCAATCATTTTTATCTTGATCAGATCAAGAATGCTCAATTTTAGCAAAAAAAAGGCCTATCTTAGAGAAAAAGATAAGCCACGAAAACACATTTCAAAATAAGAAGAAACTACAGCGATAGAATCTGGAATAAATATTAATCAAAAGTTCATCTATTGAGAAATACTTTATTGCTTAGATATTAATCGCTTTTATGTCTAATAAATAATCAGGCAAAAAAAAGCCAAGTCTTGGGGGAACTCAGCTTGAAAAAAGTAACTTAAAATAAGGCAACAGCAACCGAGTTCGGCTCTCTCCTCTGAACAAGGTCGCTGTCTATGTCAGTATCATGCAATTTTTTTACTAATATTTAAAACAGATTAAAATTATTAAATTTATTTAAAAATACGATTATCAATTTTTTATATTTATTTTCAAATAATTCATGTTTTATTTTAAAGCTCAGACTGTCTATTCAGCGACGTATACAACAATGATCAGATGACTCCTTGATCATTTACTTCAATTTATCTCCGCCTATATCGCGGTAAAAGCCTGCCATCTGCTCGCTGTTTTATTCAGAATTTTGTATAAATCTTAAATTTAATCTTGACTGACGCTTGAATTTTTACACCCTGCCCCGATTTCTTTAGGTAATCAAGAACTTCAACCATGGCAGTTCAGCATTAACGCAGTGAATACTGAGGCCTGAGGACTGTACATGTTTAAGAACCCATTTAAACGGAGTAAATCAATGGCGACTGAGCAAAACGAGCAAGCTCAAAAATTTGAGCAAGAGCAAGCGGAACAAGATACAGCGCAAACTCAAGCTGAAACCGAGCAGGCAGAAGTTTCCGTTGAGTCTTTACAAGAGCAGATTGCGCAGCTTGAAGGTGACTTAAAGTTAGAAAAAGCACGTACGGCCAATGCAGTCTACGAAGCACAAAAAAGTGTGGAACGTATTCAGCGTGAATCTGAAAAGCATAAAGATACCGTTTTAGAAAAGTTCTCTAAAGAACTTTTAGAAACCGTCGACAATCTCGAGCGCGCCATTGTTGCCGCAGGTGAAGAGAAAACTCCACTGCTGGAAGGCGTTGAACTGACACTTAAATCTTTATTGAATACCTTAGAGAAATTTGGAGTCGTGGTGGTAGACACCAGTAACGGCTTTAATGCTGATCTGCATCAGGCAGTTGGGATTGATCCAAATGCCAAAGCCAATGAAATTGGCACTGTTTTGCAAAAAGGCTACACGCTGAATAATCGCCTGTTGCGTCCGGCGATGGTCATGGTTGGCGCTTAAGCCAAATAAATTCGGGAGTTTGTGAAATTTTTTCAACAATTTTACTTGAAAAAAATCGAACGGCTCTCATATCGGATAACAAGTAAATCCCTTTTAATTTCCCTTTGATAAAGGGAAAAGTTTGGGAATAAAAAAATTTTTGAGGAAACATCCAAATGGCTAAAATCATTGGTATTGACTTAGGTACTACAAACTCATGTGTTGCAGTACTTGAAGGCGACAAAGTTAAAGTAATCGAAAACGCTGAAGGCGCGCGTACAACGCCATCAATTATTGCCTATAAAGATGGCGAAATTCTGGTAGGTCAATCGGCAAAGCGTCAAGCGGTAACGAATCCGAAAAATACCTTGTTCGCGATCAAACGTTTGATCGGTCGTCGTTATGAAGACCAAGCGGTACAAAAAGATATCGGTCTGGTACCGTACAAAATCATCAAAGCTGACAACGGTGATGCTTGGGTTGATGTCAACGACAAGAAACTTGCGCCACAGCAAATCTCTGCTGAAATCTTGAAAAAGATGAAGAAAACAGCGGAAGATTACCTGGGTGAAACAGTAACTGAAGCGGTCATTACCGTTCCTGCTTACTTCAACGATGCCCAGCGTCAAGCCACTAAAGATGCAGGTAAAATTGCAGGTTTAGAAGTAAAACGTATCATCAACGAACCAACGGCTGCTGCACTTGCGTTCGGTATGGACAAGAAAGAAGGCGACCGTAAAATCGCGGTTTATGACTTGGGTGGTGGTACATTCGACGTTTCAATCATTGAAATTGCGGATCTTGATGGCGACCAGCAAATCGAAGTGTTGTCTACTAACGGTGATACATTCCTGGGTGGTGAAGACTTCGATAACGCATTGATCGAATTCCTGGTTGAAGAGTTCAAGAAAGAACAAAACTTCAACTTGAAACAAGATCCGCTTGCGCTGCAACGTTTAAAAGAAGCTGCTGAAAAAGCAAAAATCGAGCTTTCTTCTTCGAATGCAACTGAAATTAACCTACCATACATCACTGCTGATGCGACTGGTCCTAAACACTTGGTGATCAACGTAACACGTGCGAAACTTGAAGGTTTAGTTGCTGACTTGGTTGCGCGTACCATTGAGCCATGTAAGATTGCACTTAAAGATGCTGGTCTTTCGACTTCAGACATCTCTGACGTGATTTTGGTGGGTGGTCAATCACGTATGCCAATGGTTCAACAGAAGGTTCAAGAATTCTTCGGTAAAGAGCCACGTAAAGACGTAAACCCTGATGAAGCAGTCGCAATGGGTGCTGCGATTCAAGGTGCGGTACTTTCAGGTGACAAAACTGACGTACTTCTACTTGACGTTACTCCGCTGACACTTGGTATCGAAACCATGGGTGGCGTGTTAACAGCAATCATCGAGAAAAACACCACGATTCCTGCGAAGAAATCTCAAGTGTTCTCGACTGCTGCTGACAACCAGCCTGCTGTAGACATTTCTGTGTTCCAGGGTGAACGTAAAATGGCGCAGCAAAACAAATTGTTGGGTAACTTCCAATTAGGCGATATCCCACCGGCTCCACGTGGTGTGCCACAAATTGAAGTGTCTTTCGATATCAACGCTGATGGTATCTTGAAAGTATCTGCAAAAGACAAGAGCACGGGTAAAGAGCAATCGATCCAGATTAAAGCAAACTCAGGTTTGTCTGATGCTGAAATCGAAGCAATGATCCGTGATGCTGAAGCGAATGCTGAAGAAGATCGCAAATTCGAAGAATTAGCGAAAGCACGTAACGAAGCGGATGCGTTAGTTTCTTCTGCTCAAAAAGCAGTGAAAGATCTTGGCGAACAAGTGACTGCAGACGAAAAAACTGCAATTGAAACTGCGGTTTCTGAGCTTGAAGCATCAACTAAAGAAAATGATGTTGAAGAAATCAAAGCGAAAACTGAAGCGTTGCAAAACATCATCATGCCGATCACTCAGCGTGCCTATGAAGCAGCTCAAGGCCAAGGCGGTGCGCAAGGTTTTGATCCGAACGCATTCGGTGGTGACGCTGGTCAACAACAGCAAAAAGCGGACGACGGCGTTGTAGATGCTGAGTTCACTGAAGTAAAAGATGACAAAAAATAATTTGTCGCTTTAACTGAAAAACCGCGCAACAGCGCGGTTTTTTTATGTCCAAATTTTAAAGCATGAAGGTAAAATGACTAAAAATGGATCGTATGTTCAAGTAAAGCTGTTTAAGCTAAATCCAGCATGAAACGACCATCAACCCTGAAAATTCTGATTTTGCGGCCTTTCAGCAATGGGTTAAAGCCATGTTATTGCTACAGGAACGCCACGCTTGTCGACTGTATGCCAAATCCGGCCGGGGTATGGAGCTGGAAGCGCAAGTTGGCTGACGCACGGGCTGGATCGAAACACCACAGGCTGACATCGTGGCCTTTTCCCTGAATATGCAGATGCACAGTCATATGGATCCGGCGATTCGCCTGGACATTTTACAGCAAACCTTGGCCGAATTAGGACTTTATCCAAAAGCTGAGCAGGAAGGCAAATAAGCATGGGAAATGCCTTAAAATTAAGCTATATTTTTTAAAAACAAGCATCTCAATAGCAATATGCGCCTTCTATTTTGTCTGGTCATCGTTGGGTTAATCCTGTCTGCCTCTATGCATATGCAGACCAAAGCTCATCCACAACTGCGCTACAACTCGCTTGCAGACCGGCTCAGTCATCCTTTTGACACACGTTTACGCTTTAAGGTCGATCAGGTAGATGCAGGCTTTGGGCTGAGTAAAGAGCAAGTGATTCAACTGAGCAAAGAAGCCGTCGAGATCTGGCATCAGGGCACCCATCGCGATGATCTGCTGCTCTATGATGAAAATGCCCAGCTGAGTATTCATCTGATCTATGATCAACGGCAACAGGAATATAATGCCTTAAAGAAAGTCGAAAAACAGTTGCTGGCAGATGATGCCCAGTATCAACGTCAGGTCAAAAATCTGGAAGCATCTTATCAACATCTGGAAAGTCAACAACAACGCTTGATCCAGCAAAGAGATCAGATTAATTATGAATTTCAGAAGCTACAGCAACGACGGCATCAGCCAAATTTATCTGCCTATGAGCACGAACAATTAGAATATGAGTTTCAGGCTTTACAGCGCAAATCGGAAAATTTTAAACGGGAAGCCGAGTATCTTCAGCGACAGCAAAGTTCTTTTAACCTGAATGTTTCGCTGCATCAACATAGTCTTGAAAATCATCAACAGAATATCATTCAGGCCCAGCAACGTTTTCCTGCCCGTGAATTTCATAAAGGGGTATTTATGGGTCATCAGATTCATGTATATCAGTTTGATGCAGAAGATGATCTGCGTCTGACACTGGCTCATGAACTGGGGCATGCTTTGGGCCTGTATCATCATGATGATCCAGAGGCGCTGATGTATCCGGTACTGGGAAAACAGAATCTGCAACACTTTCAGTTGCGACCTGCCGACAAGACTTTGCTGTATCACCGTTAAGTGATCAGCCTGAATTCCTTAATTAATTTAAGTGTATAAGTGTTATAAAAAACACTCTATTCGGATTTCATGTTATTGTGAACGGCTACATTGTTCAGGCCATCTTTGGAGATTCATGTGAGTTACTACCATATTTTAATTGAAGTAAATGACCACATTAGTACGATTGATGAAACGCGTGATATCGAGATCTTTGATATTGAGGATATTCAGCCACATCTTCATGCGATTTTATTGCCTTATTTCAATGAACAGCTGATTGAACTGGACGATGAGAATCTGGAATATAAAGATATTTTACATCTGGAAATCAAACAGACCCTCTTGCCGATCAATGACCTGATCGAAGAAGAGCAGCGCCTGTTGCCAAGTGATACCGACATTACCATTAGCGCTTATGAGATTTTTAATAATCGCGAGCTGAGTCAGGATGTCACATCAGTAATTTTTGACCTCTTGGAAGCGGTAAAACTGGAAAATTAAGTTTTCTTCAGATATAAAAAAGTCCTCATCAAGAGGACTTTTTTATTGTGCGCGTTTAGATCGAGAATGAAGATCCACAACCACAAGTGGTGGTCGCATTCGGGTTCTGCACCACAAAGCGTGAACCTTCCAGACCTTCTAAATAATCTACAACGGAACCGACCAGATATTGATAGCTGAGTGAATCGACCAGTACTTTCACATCGCCGTTGGCAAATTCTGCATCATCTTCATTCTGACTTTCGGCAAAGTTAAAGCCATAAGAGAAACCTGAACAGCCGCCACCGGTAACATACACACGGAGCATTAAGTCTTGGTTACCTTCACTGTCACGCAACTGGCGTACTTTATTTGCGGCATTGTCGGTGAGCACAAGCGCTTGGGCATTCATGGCGGATTCCTCTGTTGAATGGAATGTCTTTAAAAAGAAAAGACCATATCGAAGTATAACACACTCAATATATGGTCAGTCTCTACAGATTAAAAGTCAAATCAGAGTAATTTTATCAGGATTATTTGTAGTTCTCATCCTGTAAGGCACATTCGAAGTTTTGCGGGTTCTGCTTACAACGGAATTGCCACAGCAGTTTCATCATGCGTTTATTATATACGCCGCGTTTGGTCAGGTCGATTCTGGAATCGCGCATCATTTTCTGATAGCCCGGTTTATCTGCAGCCGGAATATCCATCCAGTATTTTGCAGGAATATCGGCTTTCATTTTGCCCAGAATACCAAAAGCGCGCGGCAACTGGCTTCTCACCCATTCACGTGATTTTTGACCATAACCCGCCGGGAATTTATCGGGACGGATAATGATATTACCGGTCACTTGCAACACCGGATAATTCACAATCGCACCTTTTGTACCTAAGCCTTTGTGTAATTCTAGGGGTTTAAATACCGCAGCGGGTGCGCCAATGATATCAACCTGACCATTGTTAAACTTGGCGCCAAAGTTGGTGACATCGGCACTAACGGCTTGAGCACCAACCTGCTGCACCATGATTTTTTGTGCTTCATCATAGTCGAGTACCGCAATTTTTTTACCTGCAGCTTTGGCCACGGTATTAATACTACGGTCATTGACCAACAGAAAAGCATCACCGACAGGAATCACCCCCACCACTTCATATTTGCCATTGAGCATATGTTTGGCAAAAGTCGGACTCGCCAGACCCTGCATCACTTTAACGGCCAGATTCAGATCTGGAATCGCCCCGATAGCATCCAGTGAGCCGGTAAAGCTGTTGAACTGACGTCCGCGCATTCCAGTGACACTAATCCCGTCACATTTTCCAGCCTTAAAATCTTCTGCAACCACGGCTTCATTGGTATTCACTCTAAGCTCGATATCAGCGCCCCAGTTTTTCGCTGCCAGCTGATAATCTTTCATCACGCTATACACATCGCCATTTTTGCCCACCAGATCAAATACGCACATCACCTGTTTGGCCTGTACCAGACCTGAAACAGTAAATGTCGCTGCGGCCAATGCCAGTATTTTCCATCTTCTTTGCATCATCCTAATGTCCTTATACCTTGTTTTTGTTATTGCGATTTCAGCCGCATCTAATTATTTTTATATCAATCATAAGAGATCAATCTTTAGATCAAGCTTAAGCTATTTAATCAGCTGTACAATGGCTGATCTGCCTCAGTTCAACTACAAAAAAAGCTTAGACTCAGCTAAGCTTTTTCTTTAAAAATCAAATTACTCACCCGAAAGTGAACACTCAAAATTGGCTTTCTCGACAGAACAGCGCGCGCGTTTTAACACTGACATCATGCCAGCATCATAGATTCCGCGTTTGGTCATGTCCATACGGCCATCACGTAACATTTTCTGGTACTTGGTTCTATCTTCAGCGCTCAGATTCATTTTATATTTCGACGGAATTCCGGCTTCCAGACGGCCGATCATGGCCATACTTTTTGGCAGGTTTTTGATAAACCAGTCACGCGATTTTTGCCCAAAACCTGCCGGGAATTTTTCCGAGCGAATGACAAAATCAGACGTCACATGCAGCACCGGGAAATTAAACATCGCGCCGTTATTGCTAAGGCCTTTATAAATCTCTAGCGGTTTATAAGCATAGGCTGGTGCCCCCACCATATCCACCTGACCATTGTTAAATTTGGCCACAAAATTGGATACATCGGAAATCACGGCCTGCGCGCCCACACGCTGCACCATAATTTTCTGGGCATCGTCATAGCCCAATACCGCAAATTTTTTACCTGCGGCTTTTTCGATCGAGTTAATATTTTTGTCACGGACAAAAATGAACGCCGAACCAAGTGGTGCAATCCCGGCAATTTCGTATTTTTTACCACCCAGATTAGTCACCATTTTGCTGGCATTGCGTTTGTCCAGCGCAAAACTAATGGCACGCTGTGCAATTGCATTGCTCGGTGCACCGCCCAGTGCATCGATAGAACCGGCAAATTTATTGTATTGACGGGCGCGCATGGCAGTCATAAATACGCCATCACATTTTCCGGCTTTAAAATCATTGTCGGCAACAGCTTCATCCTGGCGGGCAATCAGATTGATTTCTGCGCCCCAGCCTTTTGCAGCCAGTGCCCATTCTTGCGCCATCTGGAAAGACTCACCCGATTTACCCAGTAAGTCAAACACGCAGATATCGACTTTTTCTGCATGCACCGCATTGGCAAAACCAAATGTAGAAAGTGCAGCCAATGATAAGAGTGCTTTTTTCATTGTATTATCCTTTGGAATCTTGTTATTCGCTGAGTGTCCTTACACGGAACAAATATTAAGCAAGTTTAATTAAAAAAAATAGAGCATTTACTCCATTTAAAACCCGTGTTTTGGCCTATAAAGATAAATAAGCGTATGTTCTAAATATTATTTTATAAAATATTTTTAAATATCAATTTCTTAATATTTAATAGAAGTTTCGTATCATTACATTTAATCCGTGAGAGTTACAAAGATATACATCATTTGAATTTTATTCGCCACTAATTGAACACTCAAAATTGGTTCTTTCGATGGTACAGCGGGCACGCTTCAATACCGTCATCATGCCGGGATCATAAATCCCCTGCCGGGTTAAATCGATGCGGCCTTCGCGCAGAATCTTCTGATAGGCAATGCGATCTTCACGGCTTAAGTTCAACTTATATTTATTGGGAATTTCCGCTTCCATACGTTTCACCATGGCAAAACTGCGCGGCAACTGTTTCACAAACCAGTCTCTGGATTGTACTGCGAAAGAGTCAGGAAATTTATCCTGCCGGATGATCAGGTCGGCGGTGACATTGATCACTGGAAAATTAATCATGGCGCCTTTATTGCCCAGACCTTTTTCTAATTCAAGCGGTTTAAAGGCATAAGCCGGTGCAGCCACAATATCAACTTCGCCCTGATTAAACTTACGGATAAAATTGGAAATTTCCGACATTACCGGCACGGCTTCAATCCGGTTGACCATAATTTTCTGGGCATAGTCATAATGCAGCACGGCAAATTTCTTGCCTTTTACCTGTTCCAGTTTATTCAGCTCGCGATCACGGACAAAAATATAAGCCGGGCCAATCTGCCCGATCCCAGCCACTTCAAATTTTTCTTTGCCAATCTGGGTGATCAGGCGCTTGCTGTTGCGTTTGTCCAGTACATAACTGATGGCTTTCATGGCAATGTCATTATTTGGCACACCACCAATCGCATCAATCGAGCCGGCGAATTTGTTATAGGCGCGGGCCCGCATAGAGGTCATATAGAAGCCATCGCATTTGCCGGCCTTGGCATCCTGATCCACTTTGGCTTCGTCCTGATAGGCAGTCAATTGAACATCAGTATTCCAGGCTTTTGCAGCTAAAGCCCATTCCTCCATTAATTTAAAAGATTCGCCAGACTTGCCCAGCAAATCAAAAACACAGACATTTACTTTGGCATGACTTGAAGTCGATGCCAGTAGACCCAGTGCAGATAAAACTAAAAATCCCTTTTTCATTTTTATTTTACTCTATCGTATTTTTTGCTTGATCAGCTTCTACTATAAACAACTGTTAATGCTGAAAATAGAGCTTATACTCAACTTATTCGTCCATAATATATAAATTCACAATATTTAAAAGCTGGCTCATTTCAGTAAAAGTCGCAAGATTTTTCATTTTCACAAGGCTTTCCTTTAGAATAGGCGCATCTTATTTCTTAGCTTTGATTTCTCAATGATTCAGTTAGACCAGTTATCTATACGTCGCGGTGGACGTGTTTTATTTCAAAAAGCGTCGATGCAGTTACACCCAGGATGGAAAATTGGCCTAACCGGTGTCAATGGTGCCGGGAAATCGACCCTGTTTTCAGCTTTGCTTGGTGGCATGGAGTCAGACACCGGTTCGTTGACCCGTCCTGCGGTATGGACCGTGGCGCATATGGCGCAGGAAATCAAAGCGCTGAATATGAAAGCCATTGATTTCGTCTTGTCCGGCGATGAAGAATACTGGGATATTCAACAGAAACTGGAGCAGCCAGATCAACTGGATGATGCAGAACTGGCGCATTTATATGGCCGTTTTGATGAAATTTCAGGTTATTCTGCGCCGGCCAAAGCTTCGCAACTGATGGCCGGTCTGGGCTTTTTTGAACATCAATCCCAACTGGATGTTTCAAGTTTTTCTGGTGGCTGGCGCATGCGCCTGAATCTGGCGCGTACCCTGATGAGCCGTTCCGATTTACTCCTTCTTGATGAACCGACCAACCATTTAGACCTGGATGCCATTCTCTGGCTCGAAGACTGGCTGAAAGCCTATGAAGGTACGCTGGTGCTGATTTCGCATGACCGGGATTTTCTCGATGCGATTACCGACCATATTTTACATATTGAAAATCAGGAACTGATTTTATATACCGGTAACTACTCGACCTTCGAGCGTACCCGCAGTGAACGTCTGGCGCAGCAGCAACAGGCTTATGAAAAGCAGCTGGAAACCCGCGCACATCTGCAAAAATATATTGACCGTTTTAAAGCGCAAGCCACCAAAGCCAAGCAGGCACAGAGCCGGATCAAACAGCTGGAGCGTATGCAGGAACTGTCTGCTGCCCATGTTGATACACCATTTACCTTCAGTTTCCGTGAACCGACCAAAATGAGTTCGCCTTTATTGCAACTGGAACATGCCGATATTGGTTATGGTGACAAGCTGATTGTCACCAATGTCAATTTACAGATCACGCCAAGCAGCCGGATTGGTTTGCTCGGGATGAATGGTGCCGGTAAATCTACCCTAATTAAATCGCTGGTCGGTGATTTAAAATTGCTTCAGGGTCTGCGCAAAGACTCGGAACTGCTCAATATTGGCTACTTTGCCCAACACCAAATGGATGCACTGGATGGCAATGCCAGCCCGATGTTACAGCTGGCCCGTATTGCCGATAAAAAAATCAGTGAAGCCAGCTTACGTTCTTTCCTGGGCAGTTTTGGTTTTAGCGGCGAACGCATGGATACGCCGAGTGAAAGTTTCTCGGGCGGTGAACGTGCCCGTCTGGCTTTGGCATTGATTGTCTGGCAGCGTCCAAACGTGTTGATTCTGGATGAACCGACCAACCATTTAGACTTGGATATGCGTCATGCATTAACCATGGCCTTGCAGGATTTTGAAGGTGCTGTGGTGCTGGTGTCGCATGAACGCCAGCTGATTGCCAGTGTCTGTGATGAATTGCTGCTGGTACATAATGGTCAATGCCGTGAATTTGACGGTGATCTGACCGCTTATGCCGACTGGTTACGCCAAGCCCGCATTGAGATGATCAAAAACGGGCAGAAGCCAGCCGAGCCGGTGAAATCTCAGGTCGAAGTCAAAGCAACCATTTCCAAACTGGACAAAGAAGCACAGCGTAAGGAAGCGGCACGCCAGCGGGAACTGAGCCGCCCGATTCGTAAAAATATCGAAAAATGCGAAGCACAGATTGCAAAGGTTACGCCGCGTCTGGCTGAAATTGAAACTTTACTGGGTGACAGTGCTTTATATGAAGCCTCACGTAAAAATGATTTGCTCAAACTGATGAATGAGCAAACCGAGCTGAAAGCCAAACTGGAAACAGCCGAGGAACAGATGCTGGAACTGATGATGGAACTGGAAAGTCTGGAGCAGTCCTTCTAACGCTATTTCAATACCCCCCATTATCTGAGAGATGAGTAACAAGCGTTATTCATCTCTTTTTTTTTATTAAAACCACCCATTTTTAATATTTTCCTCCTGCTTTTCATCTTCGTGTAGTTCCTCGCTATTCTTGAGTGCTGCATCTCTTCTTCAAAACTCGACACATTTTGTCGTGAATTACGCAAGTGCCATATAAGTTTATTTTTTAAACAGTGGAGTGGCTTTTTTCATACATTAATTTACAGCGTCAGCTTGCATCCTAAGGCTCTAATACAAGTGTTTTTTAATTTTTGGCAGCCTTGATTCGAGTCTGTTTAATGTTGAACTAGAGAGAGGAAATCCGCATGCGTGCTCTTACTTATCACGGTACTCGCGATGTACGAGTTGAATCTGTTCCTGATCCAGTCATTCAGGAAGCAGATGATGTCATTCTCAGAGTAACTGCTACTGCTATCTGTGGCTCAGACCTGCATCTTTATCGTGGGAAAATTCCCGCAACCGAACAGGGTGATATTTTCGGTCATGAATTTATGGGGGTGGTCGAAGAAGTCGGTCCTGAAGTCACTTCAGTAAAAAAAGGCGATCGGGTGATTATTCCCTTTGTGATTGCATGTGGCCACTGTTTTTTCTGTGAACACGAGCTGATGGCTGCCTGTGAAAATACCAATAGCGGACGTGGTGCGATTATCAATAAAAAACAGATTCCACCAGGTGCCGCCCTGTTTGGTTATAGCCATCTGTATGGCGGTGTACCAGGCGGTCAGGCCGAATATGTGCGGATTCCCAAAGGCAATGTCGGACCGTTTAAGGTTCCCGGTTCCCTGCCTGATGAAAAAGTATTGTTTCTGACCGATATTTTACCCACAGCCTGGCAAGCTGTGACCAATGCCCAGATTGGCCGAGGTTCCAGTGTCGCCATTTATGGAGCTGGGCCGGTCGGTCTGCTGGCTGCGGCCTGCGCACGCATGCTTGGTGCCGAACAGATCTTTATGGTCGATCACCATCCTTATCGCTTGCGTTTTGCTCATCAAACTTATGGGGCGATTCCGGTCAATTTTGATGACGTGGATGCAGCCGAATTCATCATTCAAAATACGGCAGGTTATCGTGGTGTCGATGCGGTGATTGATGCGGTGGGTTTTGAGGCCAAAGGGAGTATGCTGGAAACGGTAATGACCAATCTAAAACTGGAAGGTTCGAGTGGTTCTGCGCTAAGACAATGTATTGCGGCGGTGCGCCGTGGCGGTGTGGTCAGTGTGCCGGGGGTTTATGCCGGTCCAATTCACGGTTTCCTGTTTGGTGATGCCTTCGATAAAGGTCTGACCTTTAAAATGGGACAAACCCATGTGCATAAGTTCCTGCCACAATTACTGGAACATATTGAAAATGGTGATCTTTCGCCAGACCTGATTATTACCCATCGCATGAAACTGGAAGATGCTGCTGAAGGTTATCGCATTTTCGATAAACGTGAAGAAGACTGCCGCAAGATTATCCTGACACCCTAAATAGCTTGGATAGCAAAAAGCGCCGTCAGGCGCTTTTTTTACAGCATTTGATGAATTGTATTTTTTCTATTTTCAATTCACAAAACTTTGATGTCCTTTTCTGTTTTTTCTAAACATCATGCATAGCATGATTGTCACAATGAAATTTAGACCTTAACCAGCAGATACAAATCTAAAGAGTTAAGAAAGGAAAGTAATAACACGATGATTTTAAATTAAAAAATGAAAATTCACTTGATTGTTAAATTAATTATGTAGTTTAACTACACCCTCTATTTTTCAATCAAAATATGTTTCACGCTCATTATTAAATAAAACTACAATAGATATATAAGTAATTAATTTTAAAAGTATTTGTAGTTTTCGATAAAAATAGCTGCTCAAGCATGCTGACGAGTAGCTATTGATTTTGCAGGGTTATATAACAGAGGAAATGTAACTCTAAATAGCACTTTAAATTCAAAACGCCATTTTAAATTCAAAAGCACTTACCCACAAGCCAAATATTTTTAAATTTAAAACCAGAAATTAACTAGAGAGGGAGTTGGTTTGTGGATAAATACAATCTTATTCACATAATTAATTAGGGATAACTTTGTAGTTATCCACATATTTGATCATATTTAGAGCAGACCTTAAAATAATCCTATTCACATATTATTTGAGATACGGCAGGATATTTTAATAAGCCATTCAAATAATAGAATTTAAAAAAACCAGCTTTATCATTTTGTATTTATTATTTTCCAGCTCTATTGCTCTCCACTCTTCAATTCGGCCTTCGCTACGGGTATTTTTCATACACCAACTTTGGCTTCAATGGCTTCTACACGCTATTTTTTAGCACATGTACAATTGATCCTAGTATCGATAGTTATCCTTTAAACCCTGCTAAAATCTTCATATTTATAGTGGCACAATTACTTCCCCACCATGATAAATTGCATTCATCCAGATCTCATACTTGTCTTTATATTGCTTACTTATGGATAATTTTTTAGGTCGATTAGCCACCGCTTAATTCGACTTTTTTTGCAGCTAAAATCAGCTGATCATTTGGCAGAAAAGCACGCTCTAGGTTGGAATTCCTCCAAAACAATTCAGATGATATTCGCATAAATTTTGCATCAAAAAAGCGCCTCGAAAGGCGCTTTTTAAAATCATCTTAATCAGGTATCAATGTCTGCATTCAAGGCATTTTCTTCAATGAAGGCACGACGTGGTTCCACATCATCGCCCATCAGACAAGAGAACATGCGGTCTGCTTCAATCGCATCGGTGACTGTCACTTGCAGCATGTTACGATTATCCGGATCCATGGTGGTTTCCCACAACTGTTCCGCATTCATCTCACCCAGACCTTTATAACGCTGGATCATCATGCCGCGACGCGAGTCAGACAGAATATGCTGCCAAACCTGATGAAAATTGTTCACGTTAATCTTACGATCACCTTTTTGCAAATAAGCACCTTCTTCAAGCAGGCTGAACCAGCTCTTCGAATTCTTTAATAAACGTGCATATTCACTTGAACCTAAAAGCACAGAGTCTAATAGATAACTATGTGGCAGGTTATGCACATAGATGGTGATTCTTGGTAACCAGCTTTGAGTTTTCTGGCCATCTGCCAGTTCTTTCTCGAAAGATTCCAGCGTTAATTCTGGACGTAGCGTCGGCTGAATGGCTTCAATCGCTGCACGCAGGTTTTCACCCCAAGTTTCGACATAACTTTTATCTTCAAGCTGATCGAGTTTAAAGGCGTCCAGCGACAGCAAAGCATCGAGCAAGCTCGCCGGATAACGCTGGGTTAAACGCGCCAAGCTCTTCTGTGAGGTTTGATAATCGGCAATCACCCTTGCCAGTGCTTCACCACGAATCGCAGGTGCTTCAGCACTGATATGCAGTTCTAGCTCGTCAATGGCATTGGAAATCAGGTAAGTTTCCAGTGCATCGTTATCTTTGATGTACTGTTCCTGCTTGCCTTTTTTCAGCTTGTAGAGTGGTGGCTGGGCGATATAGATATGACCACGCTCGACCAGTTCCGGCATTTGACGGAAGAAGAAAGTCAACAGCAGCGTACGAATGTGCGAACCATCGACGTCAGCATCGGTCATGATAATGATTTTATGGTAACGCAATTTGTCCGGGTTATATTCTTCACGACCAATACCACAGCCAAGTGCAGTAATCAGTGTGCCGACTTCCGCAGAGGAAATCATCCGGTCGAAACGCGCACGCTCTACGTTCAGAATCTTACCTTTCAGCGGTAAAATCGCCTGCATTTTACGGTTACGGCCTTGCTTAGCTGAACCACCTGCAGAATCACCCTCGACCAGATACAATTCAGACAAGGCTGGATCTTTTTCCTGACAATCGGCCAGCTTACCTGGAAGACCGGCAATATCCAGCGCGCTCTTACGACGGGTCATTTCACGGGCTTTACGCGCTGCATCACGGGCACGCGCGGCATCAATAATTTTGCCGGCAATCGATTTCGCTGCTTGTGGATTTTCTAAAAGATATTCAGAAAATGCCTTGTTCATGGCCTGCTCAACCGCAGTTTTTACTTCACTCGACACCAGTTTTTCTTTGGTCTGCGAAGAGAATTTTGGATCAGGCACTTTCACCGAGACGATCGCGGTTAAACCTTCACGGGCATCATCCCCCGAGACTGCAACTTTTTCCTTTTTCAGGATATTTTCGCTGTCCATATAGTTATTTAAACCACGGGTCAGTGCAGCACGGAAACCGGCCAAATGTGTACCACCATCCTTTTGCGGGATGTTATTGGTAAAGCAGCGTACGTTTTCCTGATAAGAATCATTCCACTGTAATGCCACTTCTACCGTAATGCCGGTATCGAGCTGTGCAGTAGTGAAATGGAAAATATCGTTCAGATGCGTTTTGCCTTCGTTAATGTATTTAACGAACTCAGATAAACCACCTTCATAGTCATAGATATTTTCAAGGTTGACGCGCTCATCGCGAAGTACAATGCGTACACCTGCGTTCAGAAACGATAGTTCACGCAAACGACGCGCCAGAATATCGACATTGAATATGGTTTGGCTAAAAGTTTCAGCACTTGGGTAAAAACGTACAGTGGTACCTGACGTTTCGGTTATCCCTGTTTCACGTAATTTATAAACAGGATCACCATGACGGTATTCCTGTTCATAAGTTTTACCTGCACGACTGATGTTCAACAGTAGTTTTTCAGAGAGTGCGTTGACCACAGACACACCTACGCCATGCAGACCGCCTGAGACCTTGTAACTGTTGTCATCAAACTTACCGCCGGCATGCAGAATGGTCAAAATCACCTCTGCCGCAGACACGCCTTCTTCAGGGTGAATATCGGTTGGAATACCACGACCGTTGTCAGAAACTGAAACCGATTCATCTTCATGAATAGTCACTATAATTTCATCACAGTGGCCTGCCAAGGCTTCATCAATCGAGTTATCGACTACTTCGAACACCATGTGGTGCAAGCCTGTACCATCGTCTGTGTCACCAATGTACATGCCCGGACGCTTACGTACTGCGTCTAAACCACGTAATACCTTGATGCTAGAGGAATCATAAGCCTTTTCAATGGTTTGTTCTGTTTGAGAAGCAGCTTGATCTTCTGAACTCATGGTTTCTCCCTAGTGAAAAATAGGTCTATCCCAAGATGGGTAAAACTAAAAAAATACTATTGCACAACAACCTGAACTGTACCGTTTTCAACATTGAATAACTGATATGAGATAGACAAATCATGTAAGTGCTTTTGTACTGATTCATGGTCTAAGGTGGTAATAAAAACTTGACTACCAAGTTGGCTCAATCGCTCAATTAAACGTTGTTGTGCGGTTAAATCTAATTCTGCTGTCACATCATCTAATAATACCACAGTTTCCTTATTACAAGAATGCAGCATTGCGATTTGCGACAGTTTTAACGCCATCATCAGCAGCTTTTTTTGCCCGCGTGACAGGATCACATCAGCATCCCCCAGAGGGGTTTTCAGACGCAAATCTGCGCGATGTGGACCGTATTCTGTATAACGTCTTTCCAGATCTTTTGCATGCTGATTGGTCAGATCATTCAGCAGGCCGGTTTCACTATGAAACCCCGGACTGTATTCCAGACTGATCTGCAGATCAGGCAATAGCTGCTTTAGATCATCTTCAAAAAAGGACTTCCACTGTTCCACGATACCCGCACGTTGCGAATGCAGAAGTTCACCATACTCACTCAGCATCTGGTTCCAAGGCTCCAGATCGGACAGACTCAAGAAACGTTTGCTTTTGAGCAAACTATTGCGCTGCTTCAAGGCACGCGAATAATATTGCCAGGCATGATAAAACTCAGGTTCCACGTGGAACATTAACCAGTCTAAAAGTTGACGTCGTGGCTTGGCACCATGATCAATAATATCGGTACTTTGTGGGTCAATCAGCTGCAAAGGCAATAGCTTGGCGAGTTGGCCCTGCGTTGCCACCAGATCACCATTGACCTTAATCAGCTGTTCCCCGCTGGCCATTTTTTGCATGCCGATTTTTTCGGTCGCGGACTGTGCAAACACAATCGCGTCCTGTGCGCCATGCTGAATATAATTTTTCGGGATATGGGTACGGAAAGAACGACCGGCAGCAAGTAAATGAATCGCTTCTAAAATCGAGGTTTTGCCTGAACCATTTTGGCCATAAAAAACATTAAACGGCTGCAATCCGTGGAGAGCAACCGTCTTTAAATTCCGTACACGCTCAATATGTAAACGCGTAATATGCATGTCTTATACGAGTATCAATAGCCGCGACTTAAACACGCATCGGCATGACGACATAAGTTTGATCGGTATGTGCCGGGTCTTGTACTAACACAGACTGATTGGCTTCAGTCATGGTCATGGAGACATCATCACCATCCAGCACACCCAGCACCTCAATCAAGTACTGCGCATTAAACGACATCTCCAGCGGTGAGTCGGCATATTGAATGGCTAAGTCTTCAATCGCCTCATCCTGTTCCGGGTTATTGGCGCGAAGTTGCAGGGAATCGGCATTAAAATTCAGGAACACGCCACGGAGTTTTTCATTACTTAAAATCGCGACACGCTGCAAAGACTGCTTGAACACATCATGCGCAATCATCACGATTTTGTCACCGCCACGTGGAATCACACGACGATAATCCGGGAATTTACCATCAATCAGTTTGGTGGTGAAACGCACGGTAATATCGGCCTGTTCCTTGTCACGGCTTGGCATATTGATGGTCACATTCAGCAGTTCACGACCAATCAGCAAAGATAACTGCTCATCTTCAACACTGAGCAGACGCTGTAATTCCGCCACGGCTTTACGTGGCACAATCGCTTGAATCGGCTGGGTCGCAGTAGATTGAGCCGCAGTTTCACAAAGCGCCAGACGGTGGCCATCGGTGGTCACAGCACGCAGCTGATTGGCATCAATTTCCAGCAAAGTACCGGTCAGGTAAAAACGCACATCCTGCACCGCCATCGCAAAGGCAGTTTTCTCGAATAAACGCTTCAGCTCACGCTGGGTAACAGTTACTTGCGTACCTTGGGTGTTTTCAGTATTCAGTAATGGATAATCATCAGCAGGCAAGGTACCCAGCACAAAACGGCTGTTACCTGATTTGAGAATGCAGCGCTGATCTTCAGTAATATGCAAATCCACCAATGCCGCTGAAGGAAGTGACTTACAGATATCAATCAGCTTACGCGCCGGAACTGTGGTTTCCCCGGCCTGCAAACATGCACCTTCAGCCAGTGCGGTACTGGCCACCAGTTCAACCTCAAGGTCGGAACCGGTCACCGTTAATGCCTGGGCAGTCACCTGAATTTTCAGGTTAGATAAAATATTTAAGGTATGGCGACGTTCAACCGCTCCTACGACATGTGAGAGAACATTCAGTAAGCTTTCTTTCGCGATTTTTAAACGCACGGTGCATTCCTCTAAAGCTGAAGATTAATATAGAAAAAGTGAATTTTTAACGGTTTACTATGCGGCAAAAGCAGCCGCATAGCAAGAATAGAATTTGAGCGATTTAGGTCAACTTTGCAACAGACGTTGCAGGTTTTTATAGTCTTCGTTAAAGATTGGATCTTCCTCACGCAGGCTCTGCACTTTCTCGCAGGCATGCATCACGGTACTGTGATCACGACCACCAAAAGCCATGCCAATTTCTGGAAAACTGTCGCCGGTCAGTTCACGTGCCAGACCCATCGCCAGCTGACGTGGACGGGCATAAATTCGGGTGCGTTTCGGTCCGACAATCTCTTTTAAGGGAATACGGAAATATTCACTGACCACACGCTGAATATTTTCAGTACTGATGGTGCGGGCACGAATCGCCAGCACATCTTTTAAGGATTCACGCACCACATCCAGATCAATCGGTGTGCCTTTAAAACGTGAAATCGCCACCACTTTATTTAGCGCACCTTCCAGTTCACGCACGTTGGCCACCACCTGCTGCGCAATAAACAGGGCACAGTTACGCGGTAAATCCACCTGATTGCTTTCGGCTTTTCTTAATAAAATTTCAATCCGGGTTTCAATATCCGGTGGTTCAACCCCGACCGACAAGCCCCAGGAAAACCGTGAAACTAAACGTGGATCCAGTTCAGTCAGTTCTTTTGGATAGCGGTCCGAGGTCAGAATAATCTGCTTAGATTCATCTAAAAGTGCGTTAAAGGTGTAGAAAAATTCTACCAGGCTGGCTTCTTTACCGGCCAGTAAATGGATGTCATCGACCAGTAACAAATCCAGAGAACGGCAATTTTTCTTAAATTCTTCCACTTTGCCTTGCTGCAAAGAACTAACAAAATCTTGTACAAAGCTTTCCGCGGTCATGTACATCACCCGTGCATTCGGCTTGGCCTGCAACAGTGCATTGCCCACGGCCTGCATCAAGTGAGTTTTACCCAGACCGGTCGGCCCATATAAAAATAAGGGATTATGCTGTGAAGCACCGAGTTGGGTCAGTACCTTGCGACAGGTTTCTGCTGCCATCTGGTTAGAACGGCCTTCGACAAACAGCGAGAAAGTAAATAACGGATTGAGCTGACGTCTACGGCTATTTTTAACCGTATCTTCTTTTTCTTTTTTCGGTTTTTGTACCGGCATTGGGGTTGAAGTCAACGCCGCGGTGGTGGTCGCTGGCTGTTCACTGGCCGATAAAATCGCACCAGGACGTGAATCGACCAAAATTTCGACCTTGCGTACCCGTCCTTCGGACAGCTGTTCAGCCAGAATCGTAATCAGTTCCAGATGATGCTCTTGAATGTAACGCGTCCAGTAAGGATTAGGTGCATACAAACGCAAGCTATCTTCCAGCTCTTCTGCAACCAATGGGCGAATCCACATTGTAAAGACATTTCCAGAGAGCTCTTGTCGCAGGCGATTTAAGCAGTCCGTCCAAAGCATGTGAATCCCCTATTCATTCCATTGTTCATTCAAAAAGATGACCGCGACCAAAAGCGGGTCGCCATTCTAACCAAGTTATCCACATCTGTCATGATCATTTCCACAGAAACTGTGCAAAAAGCCATCATCGTGCATAAATTTAAATTTAAAACCCGGTGTGGATAAGTTTATCCGCAAGCTGTGGATAAAATATAGCACAAAGTTATCCACAAAGTATAAAATTATTAGAAACAGTTTTATCCACAACATAAATGTATGTTTAGTTAAATAAAAAGTGGCTTATCCATAGAAAAAGTGCTCCCTAATAATAATAAACTTAAATTTATAAATTTGAATTTATTTATAAGCTTTGAGTTTTCTGTGGATAAATCGAGAGATTACGAATTTAAATTCAAAAACAGAATCTTGCTTTTCAACACTAGATAGATTGTGGATAACTTTGTTGATAGAGTTGTTTATAAGTTATATATCTATGTATAACAATAATTTAATCTGTGGTTAAGTATAATTTAGTCATTTTAGCAACAGTTTTTTGAAAACTCGTATAAAAATCTTTTTTAAGCTTATTTGAAAAGAAAAGTGCTTTTGCATTGACAGCTCAAGCAATGAGCACTAAAATCGCGGACCTTCATAGAAAGATCATTTTTTGGAGTTTCAATATGAAACGTACATTCCAACCATCTGAATTAAAGCGTAAGCGTGTTCATGGTTTCCGTGCTCGTATGGCTACTAAAGCTGGTCGTCAAGTATTAGCTCGCCGTCGTGCAAAAGGTCGTCATAGCTTAACTGTTTAATCAGTTACGCTAAGACGATTTTGGGTGTTATGACAAAACTTTATAGTTTTGGTACAGAGTTGCGATTACGCTGTGCCGCCGATTATAAAGGTGTGTTTGATGGTGCGCTTTTTAAAGTGCATCAGCCCCATTTCTTATTTCTTGCAAAACATTCCGAACTGCCAAATAGCCGTTTGGGTTTAGTTGTTGCTAAGAAGAAAGTGCGCCGAGCACACGAACGAAATAGAGTAAAACGACTTGCTCGCGAAAGTTTTCGCCTGCATCAACAGCAATTAGATGACTTAGACATTGTAATCATGCCAAAAATTGGTGTGGAAGCAGTGCCTAATGCAGAATTGCATCAGCAATTACAATTTGCTTGGCAAAAACTGAACCGTCTTGCCAAAAAGCATACAAAAATAGCCCCCTCCCCACAAAAGTAGAGTAGGCCAATGGTACGTTTACTACATTGGTTGATACGTTTCTATCAGATTGCGATCAGTCCTTTATTGGGGCCGCGCTGTCGTTATATTCCAACTTGTTCTCAATATTCCTTGGAAGCAGTCCAGATACATGGGGCTGGACGTGGAGTGTGGCTGGCTACTAAGCGTATTTGCCGTTGTCATCCGTGGGGGGGCTCGGGATATGATCCTGTTCCCTCAAAAGCGATTCGTTTTATTTCATTTCAGCAAATAGATTCTCAAACGCTTCACGTTGCTGTACCCTTTCGTGATCGTTTATTGAACCAAAATCACTCTCACCACTTGGGGTAATACATATGCAACAATGGGCCAGGATTGCAATTCTCGGAGCCATGTTTGTTGTCGCATATTTGCTCATTTTGGCGTGGCAAAAAGATTATGGAAATGCTGAAACAAAACCGCAGCAGGAAACTGCTGTTGTTTCGCATGACGTATCTGCAGATTTGCCAAATGGTCAGACGGCTACAGTTGCCTCTGATCTGCCACAAGCAAATGTGCCAGCACAGCAAGCCACGGATGCCACAGCACCTGTAAGTCAGCAGCTTATTTCAGTACAAACTGACCTTTATCATCTTTGGATCAATCCTAAGGGTGGTGATATTGTTCGTATTGAATTACTCAATCATGACAAGAACAAAGACAGCGATGAACCGTTCGTGATGCTGGAAAGCGATGCGAAACGTACTTATGTCGCTCAGTCTGGTCTGATCGGTCTGAATGGACCGGACAGCAGCCGTAACGGCCGTCCGATGTATGAGCTGGAAAAAACCGCTTATACCTTGGCAGACGCGAAAGCAACCAAATCTAAAGAGGGTGAAAACCTTAAAGTCTTGTCTGTACCGTTGGTATTTAAAACCGCGGATGGTGTCGAGATTATCAAAACCTTCAATTTCACTGAAGGTGAATATCCGGTTGTTGTGAACCACAAAGTGGTGAACCGCAGTGCTCAGACCTGGCAAGGTCAGATGTTTGGCCAGATCAAACGTGATAATTCAGAAGATCCGGGTAAATCAGACCAGGGTATTTTCACGCTAGGGACTTTCCTGGGCGGTGCCTGGGGTACGCCAGACGAGCAGTACAACAAGCTTAAATTTGACAACTTTGTTGAAGAAAAAGTCAGTACTGAAGCGACAGGTGGCTGGGTTGCCATGGTACAGCACTACTTTGTCAGTGCTTGGGTACCTGGTAATCTGAAGTTGACTCAGGGTAATGGTGAAGCGTATAGCGCCAAGCTTGAATCACGTAAATCAACCGATAACATGAACATTATTGGCTTTACTTCTCCAACCTTTAATGTGCCTGCAGGTACTGTGGCCGAGATTGATGCGACCTTCTATTCAGGTCCAAAAATCCAGTCAGAATTGAAGGATTTGGCCACAGGTTTAAACCAAACAGTCGATTATGGCTGGTTATGGCCAATTGCGAAGCTCTTGTTCGTGGGTCTGGAATTCTTCCATGGTTTAGTGGGTAACTGGGGCTGGGCAATTATTCTATTGACCATTCTGGTGAAACTGATTCTGTGGCCATTGTCGTCGAAGAGCTACCGCTCGATGGCGAAAATGCGTGTGATTGCTCCAGAAATGCAGCGTATGAAAGAAGAGTTTGGTGAAGACCGTATGCGCTTCTCTCAGGAAATGATGGCACTGTATAAACGTGAGCAGGTCAATCCGCTTGCAGGCTGTTTACCGCTGTTATTACAAATGCCAATCTTCCTGGCTTTGTACTGGGTCTTGATGGAGTCGGTTGAACTGCGTCATGCGCCATGGATGCTCTGGATTCAGGATTTATCCTCAATGGATCCATGGTTTATCCTGCCATTGTTAATGGGTCTGACGATGTATATTCAACAGTCCTTAAATCCACAACCCACTGATCCAATGCAAGCTAAAGTCTTCAAGATTATGCCGGTGATTTTTACCGTATTCTTGCTGTTCTTCCCTGCGGGCTTGGTTCTATACTGGATTGTGAACAACTTGATCACCATCCTGCAACAAGGTTTGATTAACAAGTCTGTTGCTAAAGAACGTGCCAAACGTGATGAAGCAACGCCAGTCAACTAAGTTGTAATGACGGGCTGAATAAATCCGCTTAAGATGATACTCTTAGGCGGATTTTTTTTGGCTGAACTTTTGGATTTTTTAGGTGAATTTTATGCTCAACCGAACCACGACTATTGCTGCGATTGCAACGCCACCAGGACGTGGCGGCGTTGGGGTGATTCGCCTATCGGGTCCAAAATCCTATGAAATTGCCGAAGCACTCACAAAACAACCCCTTGCCGGTGCACGCTATGCTGCCTTTCGTAAGTTTTACGATACCGCTGGTGAAATTATGGATGAAGGCCTAGCCATTTACTTCCCGAATCCGCATTCTTTTACCGGTGAGGATGTAGTGGAGTTACAAGGTCATGGCGGTCCGGTGATTCAAAATGCCTTGCTTGCACGTTTGCTGGAACTGGGTGCGATTGCTGCCAAAGCCGGTGAGTTTTCTATGCGTGCTTTTGAAAATGGCAAGATGGACTTGGTACAGGCTGAAGCCATTGCTGACCTGATTGATGCCACCTCACAAGCAGCTGCGCGTTCTGCGGTTCGTTCTCTGCAAGGTGCATTTTCGACCAAAGTCAATACGGTGCTTGAGCAGCTGGTACATTTACGTTTGCACGTGGAAGCCGCAATTGATTTTCCAGAAGAGGAAATTGACTTTCTGGCTGATGGCAAGATTCTGAATCTGCTCGATGGTGTGGCGACTGCGGTCACGCAAGTTCAGCAATCAGCACGTCAAGGTCAGTTACTGCGTGAAGGTTTGCAAGTGGTGATTGCCGGTAAACCGAATGCCGGTAAATCTTCATTACTGAATGCGCTGGCCGGGATTGAACGTGCGATTGTGACGGATATTGCGGGTACTACGCGTGATGTGCTGCATGAAAAAATCACCTTAAATGGCTTGCCAATTACCCTGACGGATACCGCAGGCTTGCGTGAGACCGGGGATATTGTCGAAAAAGAAGGGATTCGCCGCGCAATCAAGGAAATCGAACAGGCCGATTTGTTACTGCTGGTCTATGACCTAAGTCAAGGTGAAGATCCGCTGCAACTGGCCCAAGAATATTTTGCTGAACATATTGAAGCAAAACGCTTGATGCTGATTGGGAATAAGTGTGATCTGACTGGTGCTGAAGCTGCAATTGCTGATTTGAATGGTTTTCGGCATATCGCAGTCTCTGCCAAGCAGGAAACTGGTGTGCAAGCGCTCATAGAGGCGATTACAGCGCATGCAGGCTTCCAGCCTGAAGAAGATACCTTTATTGCGCGTACCCGTCATTTAGACGCAATGAAACGCACTCAACTGTATTTGGCTGAAGCACGTGAACAATTGGTGGTGTACAACGCCGGTGAACTGGTGGCGGAGTCCTTACGTCTAGCCCAGAATGCACTGGGGGAAATTACTGGTGACTTTAGTGCCGATGATCTGCTTGGAAAAATTTTCGGTTCGTTTTGTATTGGAAAGTAAGCAAAAAATTATGCATAAATAGCCCTCATCAGAGGGCTATTTTAAGCTTTTACACTGAGCTTCTGGTGGCATAACCAGAGCACGACACATAAAGCACTCATCGCCACACAGAAGCTGATCACAGCGAAATTTAATCCAAAATGGTCGGCCAAGTAACCCACCGCAAGAATCGGCACAATGGTGCCCAAATAGCCAATAAACAAGTAGGTCGACATCACCGCGGCCCGGTTTTGCAAAGTGGTGATAGCATGAATCACGCCAAAAGCCCCCATCAGGGCAAAACCATGCCCAATACCAAATAAGAGATCGCTCACGAAGAATAAGAAACTTGCCTTAAGCAACATACACAATGCAAGGCTGAGCAGGCTAATCAGCATCATGACCAAGCCGATATTCAGACATTTTTTTGCAGCCACCGCTTTGGCCAGATATTGCACCACTGCAGATACCAGCAGGATACAGGTAATGGCGGTACCACTTACTAAAGGACCATGCCACGGTAAAATATCTTGCACAAAAGAAGGCGAAAGTGAGGCAAATAAACTAAAGGCAGCAAAGGCACTAAATGCAGTGAACCCAATGATCATAAATACAGCATGATATTGAGCCTCAGGACGTTGTAATTTGGGGGCGATACTAAAGGGCTGACGCTCAAAAGCAGGCACTTTTAACCAGAATAAACCGATAAAACAAAGCACTGCTCCAACAATAATCGGAATATAGGGAGTCACCAGCGGGGCTTGAGAAAACTGCGCAATGACACCCCCGATAAACGGACCCAGGCCAAAGCCAATCGCAGTCAAAATAGAGACCCATTGCGGCGCAAGCTGCTTATGACTCTCCGGAATGGTCTGTATCATGCCAAGCATGGCAGAAGTCGTCATCAAACCAGAGGCAATCCCGATAATGAAACGGCCCAGAGATAAAATCAGGGCATTATTGGCAAAGACCGAAATAATCAAACCCAGACTAATAAACACGAGGCCAATTTGTAGAGTTTTTAAAAAGCCAATGCTATTGCTGGTGCGCCCCAGAAACAATAAGGTGCCCAGACAGCCAAACATATAGGCGACAAAAATATAGGTAATCTGGCTTGGGGATAAATTCCAGAGTTGTTGATAAATCGGATAGAGTGGACTCGCTAAAGCAGTACCAATCGTTCCCATGATTAAAGCCAGGCTGACCATCCAGAAGGGTCGCCAAGTGGTTATTGTTGTCATGAACATGCCGTTATAGTGTTGATCCTTGGCCAATCCATGTCAGGGCATAGCGAAGAAAAAGAAAAGTATATGCAGTGTAGAGCGGGCCAAGAAACATGGTCAAGGGCGAATCAGTAAAAGATTTTAAATCAAATAGATGTGTTTATATGTATTTCAATAAAATAATATATTATTTTATAAGATATAAAATCTTAACCAGAATGTAATCTCATGCAAGATTTATTTTTGTCCGTTATTTAAGCTTCTTTTATCGCTTCTGTTCCACGTGAAACATAATTCACTGATTAAACTTGGAATAAACAGTAACATAAATCCGTGGGTAATTTAAAAGCAGACCCATTAGAATCGAAGCATATTTTTATCTGATTCATGTAGAACATTCATGTTAAAAAAAACACTGATCATTGCTTTAAGTACAGTCATTTCAAGCTTCGCATTCGCTAATATTGATATGGTAAAAGCCAATCTGGCAAAGAATAGCCCCAATTTAAAAATCGAAAATATCCAGACCACGGAAATGAAGGGCATCTACAGTGGTTTTATGCAGGGTCAAGTGGTTTATCTGAATGAAGATGCCCAGCATCTGATTGCCGGGTCGATGCTGCGGATTCAGGATCAGCATAATCTGACCCGTGATTTGATACTAAAACAGAACAGTGTTGACTGGAAAAAATTGCCGCTTCAAGATGCTGTGAAAAGTGTAAGAGGTACGGGGAAACGTCAGATTGCGATCTTTTCTGACCCAAATTGCCCGTATTGTAAACAGCTTGAAGTAGAGTTGAAAAAACTCAAGGATGTGACGATTTATACTTTTATTCTGCCTTTAAAGCCACAATCGGTTGCGCCTTCAAAACAGGTGTATTGCGCGTCTAATCCTGCTCAGGCCTGGGAAGATCTGATCACTCAAGGTAGCCTGCCAAAATCGAAAAAAAGTTGTGCCAATCCGATTGAGCGCAATAAAAAACTGGCCCAGTCTTTGGGTGTGAATGGGACACCAGCAATTATTTTTTCGAATGGTTTTAAAGTCATGGGGGCCTATCCGGCAGAACAGATCGAACAGATTTTTAAGGAATTTTCACTATAAAGTCGAGAGATATACAAGAGCAAAAAGCACCCGACTGGGTGCTTTTACTGGAACTGCTCAGATTAAGCCAGAACCGCTTAGACCGTACGGCGTTTGGTCAGCATGTTATAAATAAACAGAATAATCACCGCACCGATCACGGAAGCAATCAGACCTGCCGCAGAATCTGCCGAATAAAGACCGAGCATACGACCAGCAAATGTAGCCAATAAGGAACCGGCAATACCTAACAGTGTCGTCATGATAAAGCCTGCCTTGTCATTACCTGGATGGATTGCACGTGCAATCAGACCCGCGATAAAACCAATGACAATCGCAACAATAATTGTCCACATAGGTATGCTCCTTGTTATCATGTCTTTGTTTTTACATCATGTTTAATTATCTTGAAACAGAATAGAAAGCAAAAAAAGTTGAATCCTGAAACGAGATGTTATTTTTTGTTCCTATTTTTCTGTCTATTTGAGACATAAAAAAAGTGGCCTAAGCCACTTTTTTAAATAAATTTTAAAGACCGATTTCACCAATAAATGGCAGATGACGATACTTCTGGTCATAGTCCAGACCATAACCTACGATAAATTTATCTTCAACTTCAAAGCCCAAAAATTCGACCTTTAAATCGATTTCACGACGTGATGGTTTACTTACCAAAGTACACAGTTGAATCGAGTTCGGTTGGCGGGTTTGCAGGATTTCCAGCACCTTGCTCAAGGTATTACCCGAGTCAATAATATCTTCAACCACCAGCACGTCTTTGCCACGGATTTCGCCGTCTAAATCTTTCAGAATTTTTACATCACGCGAAGATACGGTGCCGCCGCCATAACTGGATACCGTCATGAAATCCAGTTCATGGGGTTTGGAAATCACACGACACAAATCGGCCATAAAAATCACTGAACCACGTAATAAACCGATGAGCACAAGGTCTTTGTCACTATTGGCATAGTGTGCATCGATTTGAGCACCAAGCTCTTTGACTTTAGCTTGAATTTCTTCAGCGGAAATCATTACGCTCATTTGAACGGTCATGGGTAGATACCTAAAAAGTAAAAATAGCAAAATAAAAAAGGTGTTGACCTGCAACACCTGAATACACTGTAATTTTAATACATCCCTACTGCAGATGCACCTGTTTTGCATGCTGTAAATGTAATCATTTCTTTGCTGCCTGCGAATCCCTGCGCAGGATGAAAGTACAGGTCAGCAACATGGCAGAGACGATCAGCCAGCAATGGCGGTGCTGGGTTTTAGTCGTCTGAGCGGGTACATCGGGCTTTGACATAGATAGCTTCTCCGTAGACATAGGTCACTGCAATATTACGGTCATCGCCGAGCATGGTCAGTGCAAAAAATGCATCTTCAATATTTTTGGCTCTGCTTTGACGTAATTGCTGTAAGGCAGTGGCATTTAGATCCAGCACCACAAAGTCCGCTTCCTTGCCGATATTAAAGTTCCCCAAACGATCGTCCAGACTTAAGGCTTTAGCACCGCCCAGCGTTGCATGATACAAGGCTTCAAAAGCAGAGAGTTTTTCTCCCTGCAATTGCTGCACTTTGTAGGCTTCATTTAAGGTCTGTAGCTGGTTAAACGAGGTGCCTGCCCCGATATCGGTACCCAGACCGACTTTCACCTGCTTGTCCCACGCTTTCTTTAATGGGAATAAACCACTGCCCAGAAACAGGTTTGAGGTCGGACAAAAGGCAATCGCTGAATTGGTCTGCTGCATGCAATCCCACTCCTGCTCTTCCAGGTGTACACAATGTGCAAACACTGATTTTGCACCGGTTAAACCATAGTGATGATAGACATCCAGGTAGCCTTTACGTTCCGGAAATAACTCTTTGACCCAAGCAATTTCATTTTTATTTTCACTTAAATGGGTATGTACATAGACATCTGGATATTCGGCTTTGAGCTGACCTGCTTTTTCAAGTTGTTCATTGGTGGACGTCGGGGCAAAGCGAGGGGTAATGGCATACAGGTTACGGCCCTGCCCATGCCATTTCTCAATCAGCGCTTTAGAATCGGTATAAGCGCTTTCTGCTGTATCTGTCAGCGCTTCCGGTGCATGTCGGTCCATCAAGACTTTACCGGCGATCAGACGCATATTTCTGCGGCTCGCCGCTGTAAACAAAGCATCTACTGATTCAGGATGTACGGTACAGAAGACCAGTGCCGTGGTGGTGCCATTTTTAAGCAATTCCTGCACAAAAAATTCGGCGATTTTTTCGCTATAGGCTGTATCTGCAAACTGGATTTCTGTTGGAAAAGTATAGGTATTTAACCATTCCAGCAGTTGTTCGCCATAGGCCCCGACCATCTCGGTTTGCGGGAAATGAATATGGGTATCGATCAATCCCGGCACAATCAGCTGTTCAGGATAATGGGCGACCTGGATATTTTCAGCTAGATGTTTCTGCCCTTCATCCCAGCTGCCAAACCATTGAATCTTGCCGTCTTGCATGATAATCAGACCATCTTCTACATAGCGCACCTGGTCATCAATCTCATGTGCCTGGGCAACTGTATGCTGGATATCAAGGAAACGACCGCGGACTGCCGTTGTTGCAATCTGAGAAGACATGTTAAAACCTGTGCTTTTAATTTTTTCAATAGATTGTAACCCACTTCAGTGGATTTATAACGTGATCATGCTGACTTCATTTGCCTGAGTTAAGTCGAAGCTGTGGTAAGGCAGTCGAGCAATAAAAAAAGACCGCTCATGATTGAACGGACTTTTGTGACGCTAAAGATGATCGTCTATACAGTTATTAGAGCGTGGTTTGGTTATGTTTTTTACTGTGGCGAATCGACAGGATCGCCGTGATTGTCAAGACAATCACAATAAAGCTCAGTGAAATCCAGATTGGCATATGGAATACATCCAGCATCAGCATTTTAAAGCCGATAAAGACCAGAATAATCCCGAGACCATATGGCAGATAATGCATTTTTGATGCGGCACCCGATAACAGGAAGAACATCGCGCGCAGACCCAAAATCGCCATCAGGTTAGCAGTCAGTACAATGAAGGGATCGGTGGTCACAGCGAAAATTGCCGGAATAGAATCGACCGCAAAGATCACATCCGAGGCTTCGACCAGAATCAAAACCAGGAATAACGGCGTTGCCCACAGTAAACCATCTTTACGGATAAAGAATTTGTCAGCTTCAAGTTGCGGGGTAATCCGCATACGTTTACGCAGCCATTTCAGAATCGCCATATCTTCAATATTGCTTTCTTCTTCATCCTGACCACGCAGGAATTTAAAGCCGGTATACACCAGAAAGGCACCGAAGATATATAAAATCCATGAGAATTCCTGAACGAACCAGGCGCCAATAAAAATAAAGATGGTTCTGAGGACAATCGCACCGAGTACACCGTAGAGCAGCAATTTACGTTGCAGCGCGGGTGGAATGGCGAAAGCAGCGAAGATCATCAGCCAGACAAAGACGTTATCAATTGCCAGGGATTTTTCCAGCAGATAACCGGCAAAGTATTCCATGACTTTAGCATTGGCAACTGCCGTACCTGCAGTCTGCTCCAGATACAGCCATAAACCGCCACCAAATAAGGTCGCGACACTGACCCAGGCAATACTCCAGTAGGCCGCAGTCCGGACTTTGACCTCCTGACCATGCTGATGTTTAAAGCCGACGAAATCGATGATCAGCATGACTGCGACAATCGCGAAAAAGACAAGATACAGCCACAGCGTACCAATTGTTTCCATGTGAATTCTCCACATCTGACAATCGGCCATAAAAAAACCTTGACCTGTTGTCAGATGAAAAACATCTATACCAACATGATCAAGGTCTTGCCTACATCTTAGTGTTACACTTCTCATTGAAAGTGTCGCAGTAAGATGCTCAGATACCGACTTTTTGCAAAGTGTAATGACGATATTCTGACACGTTGAACAATCTGAACTACAATTGCTAAACGTTTGGAGGAGGCTACTCCCCTTGTTCAAACGAAATTCTGTTTGAGCAAATGCTCAATATGCAGAAGCATGACAGATTTTTATTAAGACTACAATTTCATTTACAAAAATGCATGATTCAAGCTATTTTTTGAGCAATAAAATCCGGACGGCGAATTAAATATAACGTGATGAGAAAACCCAGACTGGCCAAGATGGCCCCGAGCCAGCCAATACTGTGCAAGCCGATCTGTGCCGTTGCGATCCCACCGAGTAAAGCGCCAGCACCAATTCCAATATTATACAGGCCAGAATAAATCGCCATGGCCACGTCGGTGGCATCGGAGGCCAGATTTAAGGTCTTGGCTTGCAAGGCCAGACTAAAACCAATAATACTGACGCCCCAGAGTAAAGCCAGGGTATTTAACTGCAAGACATTGCTGGACAACGGCAGCAATAATAGCAACGAGATAGCCAGTCCAAGTGTGAACAGTGGAATAGTAAGTTTGGGAAAATGCGGTGCAAAACGGCCAAATAGATAAGAGCCGATTAAACCTGCCCCACCATAGACCAGCAATAAAGTCGTGGTCTGTACAGAACTGAGCTGGGCAATATTCAGTGAAAATGGCTCGATATAACTATAGGCGGTGAATTGTGCACTAATTACAATGACCGTCAGGGCAAATACCAGCATCAGGCTTGGACGTTTTAACAAGGTTTTCAAGCTGCTGAGTGAACCTGAATTGACACTCGGTAATAAGGGCAAGGTTTTGGCCAGTAGCAGGCAGACCACGCTGGCGACGATGGCAATCAAGGCAAAACTATTGCGCCAGCCATAGGCCTCCCCGATCATGCGACCAAAGGGAATTCCCAGAACCATGGCCATGGCAGTGCCTGTGGCCAATAAACCCAAGGCTTGAAATTCTTTGCCTGCTGGTGCGACACGTACTGCAAGCGAAGCGGTAATTGACCAAAACAGCGCGTGCGCTACTGCAATCCCGATCCGGCTAAATACCAGAACACTGAAACTCCAGGCAAAATAAGACAGCACATGACTGGAAATGAAGACCGCAAATAAAACCATCAACAAGAAACGCCGTTCAATGTTTTTGGTCAGTAGCATCATCGGTAAAGACAATAAAGCCACGACCCAGGCATAAATGGTCAGCATCAACCCGACCTGAGTCGCCGACATGTCAAAACTTGCGCCAATATCACTGAGTAAGGCCACGGGAATAAATTCGGTGGTGTTGAAAATAAAGGCGGCACTGGCTAACGCAATTACGCAGATCCATTGACGTCTTACCGAGGAGCTAAAAGAAGGGCTGGACATAAATATCTGGCTTAAACAACAGACAGGCAGTTTAAACCTGTTCATTGCACGGTGATATCAGGAAAGAGCACAGATTCACAATCGTTTAAAGAAATCGAACAATATGCGACTGAAAAATATGTCAGTCTGGATTAAAAATACGGAGTTTAGAGGATGTTGATTGAGCATCAGCAACAAGGTAGTCAAGGTCAATGGTTTGTCGAGCCAAATGAAAAGCGTCTGGCCGAAATGAGTTATTTCTGGAAAGATGAGGATCGACTGGTGATTGAACATACCTGGGTCGATGACAGTTTGCGTGGACAACATGTCGGACATTATCTGGTCGAAGCAGCAGTCAAGTTTGCCCGTGAGCAAGGGGTCAAGATTATTCCGGAATGCCCTTTTGCTCAATCGGTATTTGAGCGTGATCCTAATTTCAGCGATGTGTTAAGCAGTTAAAAATGAAAATAAAGGTGGAGATCTATGCAGATTCAATATCAAGATTCAAAACGCGGTGGTGTATTTTTTATGGAAGATCAAGGTCGACGTCTGGCCGAGATTACCTATCAATGGCGGGAAGCCTCGGTGATTATTGCAGATCATACCTGGGTCGATCATTCCTTGCGTGGTCAGGGCGTTGCCCGAAAAATGCTGGATGTGCTGGTCGATTTTGCCCGTGAAAAAAGTTTAACCATCATTCCGCAATGTTCCTATGTGGATGTGATGTTTAAGCGTGACCAAAGTTTATCTGATGTCGCGGCCTCTTCTACTTAATCATTTAGATCGATTTGCCAAGAGCAAAACGGCCTAATGAGCTTTCAATACAAGCTGATAAGTAGTGCGGTGATATGCCCTATTTTTCACTCCAGCTACAAATAAAAAAAAGTCCGCCAAGCGGACTTTTTACTTTCCCGCATTAATTGAGTTCGATCATCACTTTCAAGGCCTTTTCATCGGCTGCATGCTTGAACACATCATAAGCTTTTTCAAATTCATTAAATTTAAAGTGATGGGTCGCCAGTTTTTCCAGCGGTAATTTACCGGAACAGCAGGTTTTGAGCAGCATAGCAGTGGTATTGGCATTGACCAGTCCGGTGGTGATGGTCAGGTTTTTAATCCAGAGTTTATTCAGTTCAAAATTAACTGATTTGCCATGTACGCCGACATTGGCAATATGTCCACCCTCTTTGACTACATGCTGGCAGATATTCCAGGTTGCCTCCAGACCAACCGCTTCAATGGCACAATCGACCCCTCGCCCATCCGTCAGCTCCAGCACACGTTGTATGGCATCTTCTTTCGCGGAGTTAATGCTATGCGTCGCTCCCACTGTTTTGGCGAACTCGAGTCGGTTGTCATCGACATCGACCATGATAATGTTGGCCGGTGAATAGAATTGAGCGGTCAGCAGGCAGCTCATGCCGATCGGGCCGGCACCGACAATCACCACATTGTCTCCGGGTTTGACATCGCCATATTGCACACCAATTTCATGTGATGTCGGCAAGATATCCGATAAAAACACAGCGACATCTTCATTTAACCCTTCAGGTAAATGATAGAGTGAGGTATCCGCAAACGGCGTGCGTACATATTCGGCATGAGTACCATCAATCATATAGCCCATGATCCAGCCGCCTTCATTGCGACAATGTGCATACAGCTGTTTCTGACAGTTTTCACAGGTTCCACAGCGGCTGACACAGGAAATAATCACCCGGTCGCCTTTTTTGAAGTTTTGAACGGCAGAACCGACTTCTTCTACAATGCCAATGCCTTCATGGCCTAAAATACGGCCATTAAAACTGCCCTGTTTGCGTGTGGCTTGCTGTTCAATTTCCGGGTTTTTACCTTTCCAGATCCCGAGGTCTGTACCACAAATAGTGACTTTAGTGAGTTTGATAACAGCATCGCTGGGATGCAAAATAGTGGGAATGGGACGGTCTTCAAACCGGATGTCGTTTTCGCCGTAATAGACCATGGCTTTCATTGTTGTCATGACACATCTCCTGAAGGAGTGAGGAATGAGAATGACCTGATTCTGATCTGGCTGTCAGGTCTATAAATACCTGTGTTCTTCTCGATTGTGCCTTGAGTGATGTGCTGCTGCAATCTATCTCGCGTTCAGATTGCAACAAAACATCATGCGTAATGACTAATGAGTGATCGGCATTTTAGGCCAATTTGACATCATGCAATGTGAAGGTCAAAACAGCCATTCTCTCTTTTTGCTAAAACAATTGCCCTAAAAAAAGAAGCCCGCATCGCGGGCTTCTTTTTTCACATACTTATCCACGCATCTATTTTATGCGTTTAAAGCACTGATCAATTTCTGATGCAAACCACCAAAACCGCCATTTGACATGATCACCACCACATCGCCCTCACCTGCCTCTGCTACCACGGTCTGAATGATGTCATCCAGTGTGCGTGCAATTTTGGCTTTATTTGGCGCAGCATTAATGACCGGTTGCAGATCCCAGTCCAGTCCTTCCGGTTGATACCAGATTACTGCATCGGCCAGACGTGCTGAATGAGCCAGACCCTCTTTATGACTGCCCATACGCATGGTATTGGAGCGTGGTTCAATAATTGCCCAGAGTTTGCGTTCGCCCAGACGTTTGCGCGCGCCCTCCAAGGTCGTATCAATCGCTGTCGGATGATGGGCGAAATCATCATAAACCTCAATACCACGGACTGTGCCTAACAGTTCCATACGGCGTTTTACCCCACCGAAATTAGATAAAGCTTCACAGGCGGTTTCAATCGAGACGCCGACATGCTCGGCAGCGGCAATCGTCGCGAGCGCATTGGCCACCGAATGCTGTCCGGTCATGCTCCACTGCACTTCACCTTTCACCACACCGTGTTGCAAGACTTTAAAGTGAGAACCATCTGTCGATAACTGTTCAGCATACAGTTCAGATTTTTCGTTGGCATCCAGACTGGTACGTACCACCGGTGTCCAGCAACCCTGCTCTAGTACTTCATCGATATTGCTTTCGGTAATCGGCGCAATGATGCGGCCTTCGCTTGGAATGGTACGAACTAAATGATGGAACTGCTTTTGAATCGCAGCCAGATCATCAAAGATATCAGCATGGTCAAATTCAAGGTTATTTAAAATCGCCGTTTTTGGATGGTAATGCACAAACTTGGAACGCTTGTCGAAGAAAGCCGAATCGTATTCATCCGCCTCGACACAGAAATATTTGCCGCCACCGAGACGTGCACTCTCACTAAAACCCAGTGGCACACCACCAATCAGGAAGCCTGGCTCTAAACCGGCTTGATCCAGCACCCAGGCCAGCATGGTTGTGGTGGTGGTTTTGCCATGTGTACCCGCAACCCCCAATACATGTTTGCCTTGCAGAACATGATCTGCCAGGAACTGTGGGCCTGAAATATAAGGCAAGCCTTCATTCAGCATATATTCTACTGCATCAATACCACGCTTCATGGCATTGCCGACAATGATCAGGTCCGGATGTGGCTGCAAGTGACTACGCTCATAACCCTGCATCAAGCTGATGCCTGCATTTTCAAGTTGGGTCGACATCGGTGGATAGACGTTCAAATCTGAACCTGTCACCTTGTGGCCCAGATCGCGTGCAAGGAGCGCCAGCGATCCCATAAAAGTGCCACAAATACCCAAAATATGCAGATGCATCTACTTCACTCCGTTCCTGTCTGACCCATCACCTTATATTGGTGCGGTTATCATGATTTATTCAATTTGCAAGCAACGATAGCAAGGCTTACACGGAAAAGATAGTCAAAGTTCAAGCATTGCAGCGGGAATTTTTAAATCCTGTTTCACGGATAAATTCAGAGAAAATTTCAAATTTAGAGAATATCTTTTTGCAAAATAAATCGTAGAATAAACCCGATCTTTTTGCAGAGTACATGCCGATGTTACCGGCTTTATTTCTTCTGGTAATTGCCAATTGCTTTATGACCTTGGCATGGTATGGGCATTTAAAATTTTTACCGCATGATGCGCCGTTGTGGCAGGCAATTTTATTCAGCTGGATGATTGCCCTGTTTGAATATAGCCTGATGATTCCGGCCACCCGATTACTGGCACAGCAGGGACTGGCCGTGGGGCAAATGAAAATCACTCAGGAAGTGGTGACCTTGCTGGTCTTTGTGCCTTTTATGATTTTCATGTTTAAGCAGCCCTTTAAACTGGATTATCTCTGGGCAGCCTTGTGTCTGTGCGGATGTGTGTATTTTGTCTTCAGAACTTCCTGATCGAAAGCTTTGCAGACTACAGGCCTATTTTTATTCCAGTTTTTAATATTCTGCCAAAAAAATAAGAAAAATCGAACCTTGCTTTGACCGTTAAATTTTATGAAGCCGAAAAATCAGTCTATAATAAGCACCTCCTATTAAAGCTTGGCTCTCTCGTCGAGATTTATTTTTTGTTACTTTAATCTCTGGAAAATTTGCAATGAATGCGGCTGCTGCACAAGATGCTCCTCTAGTAGGAATTATCATGGGTTCTCAATCAGATTGGGCAACTCTCGAACATACTGCCAACATGCTCAAGCAGCTTGGTGTCCCATTTGAAGCTGAAGTCGTTTCTGCACACCGTACTCCTGACCGTTTATTTGAATATGCTGAACAGGCGCGTGATCGTGGCATTCAGGTGATTATTGCCGGTGCTGGTGGTGCTGCGCATTTGCCGGGCATGTGTGCGGCAAAGACTGATCTTCCAGTCTTGGGTGTGCCAGTCAAATCATCCATTTTAAACGGCGTCGATTCTTTGCTTTCAATTGTACAAATGCCAGCAGGTATTGCGGTGGGTACGCTTGCGATTGGCCCTGCCGGTGCAACCAATGCAGCCATTATGGCAGCGCAAATTTTAGGTCTGACCCGCCCTGATATCGCGAAAAATGTTGCAGATTTCCGTGCGGCACAAACAGATAAAGTGGCAAGCAATAACATTCCTGGTCAAAACTAAAACCAAGCTTCATACGGGACAGACATCATGGATAAAACCATCGGTATTTTTGGCGGCGGTCAGCTCGGGCGCATGATGGCGCAAGCGGCATTGCCATTGAATATTCAATGTACTTTCTTTGAAGCAAGTACGGATTGCCCTTCTGCGGCACTCGGTCAAGTGATTTCCAGCAAGGCCGAAAATGGTCTACAGGATTTTATTGACAGTGCTGATGTATTCAGTCTGGAATTTGAAAATACACCTCTTTCAGATGTGGATGTGCTGGTGAAAAATAAAGACCTGTATCCACCACGTCAAGCCTTGGCAATTGCACAGCATCGTCTGTCTGAAAAAGCCCTGTTTGATACGCTCGACATTCCTGTTGCGCCGTATAAAGCAGTGACTGCACTTGACGGTTTACAGGCTGCTGTGGCTGAACTGGGCTTACCGATTGTATTAAAGACCTCTCGCGGTGGTTACGATGGTAAGGGTCAATTTGTCCTGCGTAGTGCTGATCAGATTGAGCAGGCTTGGGCGGAACTTGGCCCTGCCGGTGAACTGATTGCAGAAAGCTTTGTGACGTTCTCACGTGAAGTATCGATCATTGCGGTACGTGGTCAAAATGGTGATGTAAAAACCTGGCCCCTGGCTGAAAATCATCATCACAATGGCATTCTGTCGCACTCGATTGTGCCTGCACCGAACAGTGCAGACTTGCAACCGGTCGCACAGGACTACATTACTCGCCTGCTCAATCATCTGAACTATGTGGGCGTCTTGACCCTTGAGCTGTTTGTGACAGACAAAGGCTTATATGCAAACGAGATGGCACCACGTGTGCATAACTCAGGGCACTGGTCGATTGAAGGTGCAGTCTGCTCACAGTTCGAAAACCATATTCGTGCGGTGGCCGGTCTGCCACTGGGTTCAACGGAAGTGATTCGTCCAAGCGTACTGGTGAATATCATCGGACAGCATCCAAAATCTGCAGATGTTCTGGCTTTAGAAGGTGCGCATTTGCATCTGTATAACAAGTCAGAGCGTGAAGGTCGTAAGATTGGTCACATTACCCTGATGCCAACCGACAGTACTCAGCTGACGACTTTATGCCGTCAACTGGCGAAGATTTTACCGAATCCACTGGCATTGAGCGAAGATATGACCATTTAAGCGCTATCTTGCTGATAAAAAAAGCGATCACTTCGGTGGTCGCTTTTTTATTTATCCAGATTCAGGCATGATTGCGCCTCTTCGAAAATGCCTGCCATTTATCGGATCATGATATTTTTCAATTGATTGTAAAATAAACAATTGCGTATACATAAAAGAGTCTAAATGAAGATTCACAGACCACAGAGAAATACTTTGAATTTAAAATATTAAATTTAAAACAGTCTTTGAATTTAAAGTTTAAATGAATTCAAAATATGAATTTAAATTCAAACCGCTACTTTGAATTCAAAGTTTAAATTTAAAAATAAACCAAGCCACCCTGTTTTTAATTCACAAAATAAAACCTTGATAAATATCTGATTAATCCTGTTTATGCTAAGTTATCCACAAAGAAGGTTTTGAATTTAAAGGTTGTTTCCTGGATTTTAAATTTAAATTCAAACAGCGCCGCTGCTTTTGAATTTAAAAACAAGTTGTGGGTAAGTTATTTAAATTTAAAACTACAAAATGAATTCAAAAGTGCAGAAATTATGAATTTAAATTTACCTATTTGAGCTTTAATTTTTAGATTGAGCTGCTATGTTAGGAACATAATTCAAAATCTAAATATTCAAGGGTCTTATGCAACGTTTTGCGCTTGTGGTTGGTTCTTTATTCTTGGCTGTTTCTCAGGCAAATGCCGAGCTGATTATTAATGGTCAGCGTGTCGACACGACTACTTTGCCTTCAGCGGCCAGCAGCCCGTCAAATTTCCCTGCCCAGAATAATTTTCAAAACTGTTTGGCGAATTTACGTAGTCAGGCTGTAGCAAAAGGTGTTAGTGCAGGCAGCTATGACCGTTATACGCAAAATTTAACGCCTGATTATTCCGTAATTGAACGTTTAAACTATCAACCGGAATTTTCTACCCCGATTTGGGACTATTTGTCTGGTTTGGTCGATGAAGAGCGGGTTCAGCTCGGCCGGCAAAAATTACAGCAACATCGCGAAGTCTTAAATCGTGTTTCCGCAGCCTATGGCGTGCCTGCAGAAACGATTGTCGCGGTATGGGGTGTAGAAAGTAATTTTGGTGATATTTCCGGTCGCTATCCTTTATTGCAGGCTCTGGGAACATTGAGCTGTGAAGGGCGACGCCAGAGTTATTTCCGTGGTGAGTTTTTTACCACGATGAAACTGTTACAGCGCGGTGATGTACGAGAGGATCAGCTGAAAGGTTCATGGGCTGGAGCTTTTGGTCATACCCAGTTTATGCCATCGACCTATGATGAGCTTGCGGTCGATTTTGATGGCGATGGCCGCCGTGATCTGGTCAGTAGTATTCCGGATGCTTTGGCATCAACCGCCAACTTTTTAAGCAAGCGTGGTTGGCAGGCCGGACAGCCTTGGGGTTTTGAAGTAAAAATCCCGCAAGGCATGTCAATCTCAAATGAAGGCCGTCGCAATAAAAAATCACTGAATAGCTGGATTAGCCGTGGTGTAGTGCGTGCCGATGGTTCCCCTTTAATTCAAGGGAATTTATCAGCGTCTTCTCAAGCTGGCTTGCTTGCGCCTGCCGGCCCGAATGGCCCAGTCTTCCTGGTCTTTAGAAACTTTGATGCCATTTATAGCTATAATGCAGCAGAAAGTTATGCCTTGGCGATTGCGCATTTATCTGATCGTTTACAGGGTAAAGGGAGCTTCAGCACATCTTGGCCAACCGATGACGCGGGTACTTCGCGTTCAGAACGTCGCGAGATTCAGCAATTTTTACTAAATCGTGGCTATGACATTGGTGCGGTGGATGGCCTGATCGGTGATAAAACCCGTCAGGCGATTCGTCAGGAACAGCAGCGTTTGGGCTTGAGTCCGACCGGCCGCGCCGGCCAGCAGATTCTGCGTGCGTTCCGTAATGAAAATGCCAAACTGATGATGCAATAAGTAAGATTGAAAATGAAAAAGGTCTGTATAAATGTAGACCTTTTTTTATAACTTTAGATTGCTCTGGTCAGGTTTAAACAGCAGTAATGGTTCCCAGAACACGGTAGCCTAAAGCACCGGTCACCGCTGGCAGGTTACCATTGAGTTGCTTGATAAAACGCATCGCCAGCCAGGCAAAGGCGGTGGCTTCTACCCAGGTCGGACTTAGGCCCAAATCAGCCGTGGTTTGTATGCTCCATTCATGTTTGCGTAAGCGCCAGCGCAGTTGCTCAAGTAAATAAGAATTATAAGCGCCACCACCACACACGAAAACTTGTCCGGTATCCATGCCAGAACGATAAATGGCTTTTTTAATGGCGCGGGTAGTGAGCTTTAATAAGGTCGCCTGCACATTTTCCGGGGTATCTTCCAGTTCATCGTATTGCAGGTCATTGCGCCAGTCGGCAATCTGTTCATCCAGCCATTCCAGGTTAAAGTCTTCACGGCCGGTACTTTTAGGCGGTTCTTTAGAGAAAAATTCGTGTGACTGTAAACGATCCAGCAGGCTGCGAATCGGCGTACCATAAGCGGCCCAATTGCCATTTTCATCATAAGGCTGGCCGGTATAACGCGCGCACCAGGCATCCATCAGAATGTTGGCCGGCCCTGTATCAAAGCCATAAACATCATCAGGCTTTCCGGCAGGTAACAGGCTGACATTAGCAATCCCGCCCAGATTTAAAATTACCCGGTGAATGCTGTCATGCTGGAAAATATCCTGATGAAAGGCCGGCACCAATGGTGCGCCTTGACCGCCAGCCGCCAAATCACGACGACGGAAATCTGAAATCACCGGAATCTGGGTGATTTCGGTAATAATATTGGGGTCACCAATTTGCAGGGTAAAACCATGCTCAGGGCGATGGCGGATGGTCTGACCATGTGAGCCAATGGCTTTAATTTTAGATTTATCTAACTGGTTGTTTTCAATCAGTTGGTTGATACCATGACCAATCATTTCTGCCAAGGCCACATCGGCCTTGCCCATACGGTCAATTTCATTGTCATCGGGCAAAGTCAGTGCCATCAGCTCATGCCGCAGGTCAGGATCGAATGCCAAAGTGAGTGTGGCATGAAGCTGTAAAGGATCAAAAGAAGCAGCAACAATATCGACACCATCCATGCTTGTGCCGGTCATTACCCCAATATAGATCGCTGTCATGGTTATTCTTAAGCCTGCAATATGCTGAAAAAGTGTTAGTATATCGCACAAATTGAGTAACTGATGTATTGGATTTTGTGATGTCAAATTTCCTGCCGGCTGAAGAACAACTTGCCCTCATTCAACGAGGCACCCATGAAATTATTTCTGAAGAAGACCTTCTTAAGAAATTAAAAAAGAATCGTCCATTAAAAATTAAAGCAGGTTTTGACCCAACTGCGCCTGACCTGCACTTAGGTCATACGGTTCTCATCAACAAGTTAAAAGTATTTCAGGATTTGGGCCACGAAGTATTCTTCCTGATCGGTGACTACACGGCGATGATCGGTGATCCAACAGGTAAAAGTGCTACACGTCCACCATTATCACGTGAACAAGTTTTAGAAAATGCAAAAACCTATCAAGAACAAGTGTTTAAAATTCTTGATCCAAACAAAACCAAAGTTGTATTTAACTCGGAATGGTTTGCACAAAAAACCGCGGCTGATTTAATTCAATTGGCATCACAGCAAACTGTGGCGCGTATGTTGGAGCGTGACGACTTTACCAAGCGTTATAACAGTCAACAGCCGATCGCGATTCACGAATTTTTGTATCCATTGGTACAAGGTTATGATTCGGTGGCTTTAGAAGCGGACGTAGAGTTGGGCGGTACAGACCAGACCTTTAACCTGTTGATGGGTCGTACGCTACAAGGTCGTTATGATCAGGAAGCACAAGTGTGTATTACGGTGCCTATTCTTGAAGGTTTAGATGGCGTGAATAAAATGTCTAAATCTTTAGGCAACTATATTGGTGTATTTGATGCGCCAGGTGCGATGTATCAAAAAGTGCTTTCAATGCCGGATGCATTGATTGAGCGTTATTTTGATCTGCTCAGCTTTAAATCAATTGAAGAAATTCAGCAGTTGCTAAAAGAAATTGCTGAAGGCCGTAATCCTCAAGAGGTGAAAAAGATTCTTGCGCTGGAGCTGGTTGAGCGTTTCCACGGAAGTGACGCTGCTGCGCATGCACATAAAGGTGCGGGTAATATCATTACTGAGGGTGAATTACCGGAAGGTACGCCAGAAGTCACTATTTCACGTGGCGAGTTTGGTGGTGAAATCTTTATTACTTCAATTTTACGTGAAGCAGGTTTGACCAAGAATGCGGCCCAAGCCAAAGATGCTTTAGGTCGTGGCGCGGTGAAAGTGGATTGGCACACTGTAGATAGTTCTTATTCGGTTAAGGAAAATCTGACCTTGATCGTTCAGGCCAGCAAAAAAGCGATTGCGAAAGTTACTTTCACCGATTAAAAAATTGATAAGTTATTGAAATAAAAGCAGGCTTCGGTCTGCTTTTTTATTGATGTCCTATATTCATAAAGCAAATAAGCAACTTCAAAAAAAACCCTATAAAAACAAGAGTTAAATTTTCCCAAATTGCTTGCTTTTCGGGTTTATTATCTATAGGATTTATTCATCTAGAGAATTGGTTCAAAGCATCTAGAGGGTGATAATAAGACAACTCCACAATTTATAAGGTCTCTTCCCCAAGAGACTCTTTTTTAAGCTTTAAAGTGAATAACTATAATAATGACATAATGGATCGGGTAAAGATTCAATTCTAAGGAGGAGATTTTGGGAGAGATCTCTTCCTTTTTTATTTGTAGCGATTTCATTCTGAACCTTTAAAATCGCAGGTATTATTTTCTTGGAGGACATTCCACCTAGAATTCATCCTCTAATTAAGTGTTGTTTTGCTAGCTAAAGGGTGGCTGACTATATTGGTTCGCAAAAGACAGCACAATATAAAAAGAAAGCAGAGGGGGTTCGATGTATCGCTATCCAACAGAAAATATTTTTGATGAAGACATTGATTGTATTTTAAGTTTCTTATTTGAATATCAGTCTGCCGAACAAAAACAGCAACGTTATATCCCTGTCTATAACTTATTTATGCAGCTTGATCTGGCTGCGAATTACTATCTATTTTCCCTGATTGAAGAGCGTTTACCGCGACGCGCAAAACTATTCTTTGTTGCTGAAGACTATCAGGGCAAAAAAGACATGATTATAGAAGTCATGCAATACTGGCTTGAGCAGCGCAAGCAGGAAAAGTAACTGAATAGAATTAACCTGCTGATATGTTCTATCTCTATATCTATATAGATAAGCAAGCTTGTGCGGCCTTATACCCAAACACCAAAATCATTGAATAACGTCTTTATAGCCTAAGATACCTATACGCTTTTATAAGAAGTTTCACTGAAAAAGTGCGAATGAACTACCAAGTCGAAGGGAAAGAATCGTTGGTTTCGCTAATATGTCATGATTTGGTTTTGTTTCTGGGGGTTGAACGAGATAAAAGCATTATTTAAAGATAAAAAGTAAAAAATCACTACTCTAGCTATTATTTTGATCGCTTTTAAGTCTAATTAAATTTTGGCTTATAAAAATAAAATGATGTGTTTAGTGCATTTATTGCATAAAAACGCTTAAAAATTAGATAAAAAAGCGATTTTTTAGGATTTTTTGTAGAAAAAAAAGACATACGTGAAAAATATAGTGAATAGGGGGTTGCAATGATTCTGAAATCCTCTAGAATGCACCCATACCGACGAGATAGACGGAAACGAACGAAGCAGATTGCTGAGTTGTTAAGTTTGTCGAAGTCCAGCTTCTAGCACTGACGAGGTGTTAGAAAGATCATTAAGAGATTATGAAGAACAACTTGTGTGGATTTTTACTGGTTGATCGATCGAAATTATTTTCATTGATTGATGGTAGAAATTACTCGAAGTTTATTTGAGAAATATTTGTCAGAAAATT
>NZ_VPAV01000019.1:0-50647 GCF_013418995.1 Acinetobacter sp. YH12106 | reverse complement strand
TCTACCATCAATCAATGAAAATAATTTCGATCAATCAACCAGTAAAAATCCACACAAGTTGTTCTTCATAATCTCTTAATGATCTTCTTGCTGATTCGTCACCAGCAAGCTAGGTCGGCTATATTACTCTCTATCTCTAGAAAGTCAACCAGTAATGAAAACTATTTTTAAACTTTCTTTCTAAAACCCAACTTAGTCAATCTTAACTAAGCTACTGTTTTATCAGAAGTTTTAATCTTCATCACCGCCGATGGATGTGCATTCTACAGGATTTCAGGAGGCTTGCAACACTTCTTGCAAAGATTTTTTATCGTGTGTTTATTTTTCAAACCAATAAAAATATAAGTAATTGTTATATATAGTTAATTTATTTTCATTGTTTTTGAATTTTATTGAGCACATTCAATAAACCCCCTCCACAAACACAATAAGATATTGTTTTATTTCAATTTAAATTATAAAAATCTTTATCACATGACTTATATCGTTCAATTCACATTCTATTCTTGTTTGATTCTTCATCAACCTGGCGTTTATATACACAAAACTTGTTTTATCCGGTCTTCATCCAAGATACATAGGCCCTATTTAAATATGGAAATATTGATTGCAACGCTAAAAATTAAAAAGCCATCGCTATTGAGCAATGGCTTTTGGAGTACTGAGGAACAATTAGAATTTCATACTGACACGTGCCCAGTAATTACGTCCCATATTATTAAACTGCTCGGTTGTTGGTAAACCTGTCCCGGAAGCCCCCATTTTATTTAAGTGCTCGGTATAAGTCCGGTTTAGGACATTATCGACTCCGACTGATATATCCACGCTATCCATGACATGGTAGCTACCATTTAAAGACAAAGTTCCAAAGCCTGCGCTCTGCTTATTGTCATAACCAACGATATTACCTTCTCGTTCACTAATACGACTTTGACCATCTACTACACGCCACAATAATCCAAAATTATATTTGTCTTGAACATAGCGCAAGTTAACACGGGCTTCTAAAGGTGAAATTTGTGGCAACGGCGTATTGTCTGTGGTGTTTTCGCCCCAAGCATACATGGCACTGATATCTGCGTGAATTGCATCAGTAAACTGATAACCAATTCCAGCTTCTGCGCCTGCAATGGTTGCATCGATATTTCTTGAATCCGCACTATTCATTTTTGCTGGCTGCATTTCTCCGGTATCATTACCCATAGGATGACCATGCCCAGAGTTTGCAGACTTAGGATAAGTCATCAGAATAAAATCCTGAATCACACCGGCATAAGCTGATACCCAAGAATTAAACGCGCCATGATGATGTTGATAACCCAGATCGAGTTGTAAGGTCTTTTCTGTTTCCAGTTGCTTAAATGTATTTGCAGTTATTCCATGATAATCGGTCTTAAATAATTCCCAATAATCAGGCACACGCTCCACATACCCCAGTCCGATATAGGTTTTACCTTCATCATGTTCTGGATGGGTATTTTCAAAACGAATGAAGCCGCTTGGCAAGGTTTCCTGACGGTTCTGTCCAGTTTTTAAGGCATCAATGTCCACTTGATCGACCCGCACACCAGTAACCAATTTGTTGTTATCACTTAGTTCATGACTTAACTCAGCAAACGCTCCATATGACTGGAATTTCATATCTGGAGTGAGCGGCATATTCATGCTTGTGGATGTCATTCCTCCAGCATGCGTATTGCGCTGAGAATCCATCCCGGCAATCAATTGGTTTTGATCCCATTCACTCGTTAGCACCATACGGGTATTTAAAGTACGGCGCGTAACCTGCATTTCAGAGGGTGCTGGCTGCATGTTATGAGTATGCTCATCATGCTTCATCGGCACTGGACGCAGGCTAAAATTATCCATGATGTGGTCGTTATAGTTATAGTTGATCTGTGCCTCAACTTTCTGAGTTACATCAGTCAGATTTTTCTTTTCAACACGTAAACCCAGACTTTCACGGGCAAACTGTGATCCATCCATATCACGACCAGCATAAACAGCTTCACCATCCGCCTTACCACCCGCTAGTTCTACCCAGGTATCTGCATCTGGAGTCCATCCCAAAGCCAGATCTGCATTCCAGCGCTCCCAATCTGAAGGCACAGTGGTTCCATCACCATCTTGATAGCTATTCGATACCGAACGATTGGTATTGAGTCGGACATATTTCTGCTCATCGCCTGCTGCCACTTCAATATTCTGATCCAGTCGGTCAAATGAACCCATCAAGACACTTGTTTGACCACGATAGTTTTTATCATCTTTAAACTGTTCCGGACTGCGCTCAAAAATCACGGTTGCGGCAGATCCAGTATTGGCATATTGAACCGTTTGCGGGCCTTTGATCACCGTAATCTGGTCGTAACTTTCTGGGGAAATATATGAGGTGGGTGAGTCCATCCGACTTGGACAGGCCCCCAGGTTTTCAGTGCCATCGGTCAGGATTTTAATTCTTGAACCAAACATACCCCGGAAAGTCACATCACCATTGGTGCCGGCACCGCTATTCACTGCACTAAAACCGACAATACTTTGTAAATAGTCTGCACCATCTGATGCCGGAATCGGTTGAATCGGCTGTTTCGGATCAGCACGGACAATCAGTCCATTGGCATCATTACCTGCTGTAGAAGTCACCACAATCGGTGCCAAAGTTTGCACGGGCATCGTTTCATTTGCCATTGTGGCTGGTGAATAACAGATAACACAAATCGCAGCCGCAAGTGGCTGTAAAAAAAATTTAGGCTGAGCCATTTTTTTATCTCACTGAATACATAAAAAAGCATGGCTTGAGTCAATAACAACCCAAGCGAAAAATGCAGGTTTATGCAGGCAGTGGCGGCGCTCGTCCCTGAGGAATTAAAAAGAGCTGCTGAAGGACAAACCAGACATGCTTAAAGGTTTTTTGATAAGCAATTAAACGTACCTGAATCCGGTCAAGTACCTGTTTGATATCCAGATCCGGCGGTAAGACTAAATTGGCATAAACCGTACAGTATTGACACTGATGATTGGCATCATGATGATCATGCTGAATATGACCAGATTGGACTTTGAAATGGTGATGTTCACTGGCACTATGCTGTGTATGAACGTCTGTCGCGATAAGAAGCGCACGCGTGATGGTTTCGCAGACCGGAGCAACCTGATATTGCGTCGGTAACAAAGGCTGTAAAAATACAGCAATCTGTAGAAACACAGCTGCAAATGCAAATAGCAGCCCCGCGCGTAAAAACACAGGCCACTCCTAAAATATGCTCATGTCGATTATAACAAAGCCCAATCAGAATTGGGCTTTGTTGGATCATTAAAATAAATTAAAAAAATATCCTAGCGTTTAACTGCCACCTTGTCTTTATTACGCTGGCGTACCAGTTTTTCTACTTTTTCACGTGCACGTTGACGTTTTAATGGCGATAAATAATCAACAAATAATTTGCCACTTAAGTGATCCATTTCATGTTGAATACACACAGCGAGAAGTCCGTCAGCTTCGAGTTCAAATGCTTGACCTTCCAGATTAATTGCCTCGATTTTTACACGTGACGGACGGTCAACTTTATCGTATATTTGAGGAACTGATAGACAGCCTTCTTCGTAGGGCTGCGTTTCTTCAGTCAATGGTGTAATTTTGGGGTTAATAAACACCATCGGTTGATCTTTATTTTCAGACAGATCCATAACAATCAGCTGAATATGACGATCCACCTGAGTCGCGGCAAGTCCGATACCTGGTGCTTCATACATGGTTTCAAACATATCTGCAGCGAGCTGACGAATTTCATCAGTCACATCTTCGACAGGTTGTGCAATGGTACGAAGACGGGGATCCGGGAAACTTAAAATAGGTAATAAGGCCATACTGCGTCCTCAATTATGCCATTGATCAAAAAACCAAATGAAGGGAATGCTTCATCAAAAAATGTGTGTAAGATCGTTATTATAACGCAACTACGCACATAATTTTAGGAATTATGATAATGAAAAAGGTTTTGAAGGGCATGCCATTTTTTAGTGCCTTGGGGTTTAAAAATCAGATGCTGGCACTCGCCGTTTGTGTCGGTGTCGGTATGGGGACTATTCATTCTGCCGAGGCCGCACCTGCACGTAATGTCAATCCGCCGGCATTAAAAGCCAGTGCACCCAATATTTATGTGGTCAAAAAAGGCGATACCCTCTGGGACATCTCAAAACGCTTTTTGAAAAACCCGGTGCGTTGGCCTGAAATCTGGGCCAGCAACAAGCATGTGAAAAATCCACATTGGATTTTCCCGGGCGATCGCCTGTTGATGTGTGATTACCAGGGCCGTCCGATTATTGGCAAAGATGAAGGTGATGGTTGTGACGGTATTATCAGCCGCTATCTGGGCAGCACCTCTCTGCAACCTCAGATTCGGGTTGAATCTTTAAACAATACCATTCCAGTGATTCCACTAGAACATATCAAACAGTGGCTAGAGCGCTATACCCTGATGGCGCCTGATTCAGTTCAAGGCACCCCATACATTCTTGGAACTGCAGATCAGCGCGTACTGGCGGGCAAAGGCCAGAAAGTCTATGTACGTGGTAACGGTCTGGTCGTTGGTCAACGCTATGCCGTTTATCGTGAAGCTGAGCCTTATGTATTTACCGATGCGAATGGCAAGAAATATACTGCTGCACTCGAGCTGCAACAGGTGGCATCTGGTATTGCGGTACGTAGTGAAGGTGAGGTAACCACACTGGAGCTGACTGACAGTTATAACGCGGAGGTGCGTCGCGGTGACCGCGTACTCGCTGAATATGACCCGATGTTACCGACGCTGTTCTACCCAACCAATGCAGAAAGTATTGTGCCTGGTGGTCAGATTGTGCGTGTATTGGGGTCGATTGGTACTGCAGCACGTCATAGTGTCGTCACCCTTGACCGTGGTACGGCACATGGCGTTCAGACAGGTCATGTCTTTAGCGTAAACCAGAAAGGTGAAGTGGTGGCTGATCCGAAGACTAAAGAACGGGTGCAATTGCCAGGTGAGCGTATTGGTCAGGTGATGGTCTTTAAAGCCTTCGATCAATTGAGCTATGCCTATGTGCTGGATAGCGAGCTTCCAATTAAAGTGGGTGCCGGCATTCAGCCTCCTTTGTTAGAAGACTAAGGTTGCAAAGTGAGATGATGTTGATAGATCAGCATCATCTCACTTATTTTCATTCATACCAATAATAAGAAGACGCAAAAATAGGTCTCACTATGTTGAACAGATTGTCGACATCACAAATCAATGCCATCACGCTGTGGTATTTGGTGCAACATTCCCTCACCAGCTTTTATAAAATCAGTCGGCATTATGCAGATCTTGCGGATGCAGTCCATTGTTCTCAAATCGAGACCTGGCAAAAGCTCGGCCTTCATAAAAATCATATTCAACGCCTGAAAGACTTTCAAAGCAGCGAATCTCAAACCCATTTTCAGCACAGTCTAGAACAGATTCAGTTGCACAGTGATTTTGTGCTTTTGCATACAGATGCTGAATATCCACAACAACTGAGTCATTATGAGCATAAGCCGCCAATTCTGTTCGGGCAGGGACATGCAGATCAGTTACTCCAGCCACAAATTGCAATTGTTGGCAGTCGCAAGCCAAGTCCGCACGGACAGCAAGTCGCCTATGACTTTGCCTTTTATCTGAGTGAGCAAGGTTTTTATATTAATAGTGGCTTGGCACAAGGGATTGATGAAGCAGCACATCGGGCTGCGCTACAACATCGACGAACGATTGCAGTGATGGGTACAGGGATCGAACAGACCTATCCTGCTGTACATCAAGCACTACGTCAGCAAATGATTAACCACGGTGGTACAGTTATTACTGAGTTTTTACCTTTTACCCCACCCTTGCAGCAGCATTTTCCACGGCGCAACCGAATTGTCAGCGGCTTAAGTCTTGGGGTGATTGTGGCAGAAGCCGCGTTAAAAAGTGGTTCATTGCTTACGGCACAATGGGCAGCGGAACAAGGCAAGAACATATTTGCAATTCCGGGGCATATTTATAGTGAACATCATCAAGGTTGTCATCAACTGATTCGTGAAGGTGCAATTTTAATTGACCATCCACAGCAAGTGATTGAGGATTTAGCCCTAGCAACACAGTGGCAAGCGAATGCAAATCACTTCAAAAAAGATACTTATCCTGAGCAAGAGCGCACTATCCCGCCCCATTTAATTCATCTTTATAATCAACTCGATTGGGTCGGACAGAGTCTGGATCAGCTCAGTTTTCATTTACAACAGGAAGTATCTTCCTTGACCAGTCAACTGATGGAACTTGAGCTGCTCGGCTTGAGTACTCAACAAGCGGGCATGTATCAGCGTTGTCGTCCACTGAAATAAAGTTCACAATAGGGCTTTGTTGTTTTGTATAAGGTATTCACATGATTACTACCTCTGTTGCTGAAGCAGCAGCATGTCTTAAAGACGGACAAGTCTTGGCATATCCTACAGAGGCTGTTTGGGGCTTGGGTTGCGACCCTTATAATGAACAGGCATTTCATCAGATTTTAAAATTGAAACAGCGCCCGATTGAAAAAGGGGTGATTCTATTGGCAGCGCATATTTCACAGGTAGAACATCTGCTGCAAGATTTAACTACAGAAATGCGTGAACAAGTGATTGAATCCTGGAGCAATGACAGACCAGCTGAACGCGCCATCACCTGGCTGCTTCCCGCGCATCAGGAGATTCCGGCCTGGATTAAGGGCGATCATCCCAAAGTGGCGGTTCGCGTTACCAACCATCCACTCTGTATGGCACTATGTCAGGCCTTTGGCGGTTTTATTGTGTCTACCAGCGCCAATCCTGCAGGATTAGAACCGGCGCGTTCACTGCAAGATGCGATTCGCTACTTTGATCAGAATCTGAATTATCTGAATGGTGACTTAGGGTTAAGCCAGCAACCGAGCCGGATTATTGACGCCGTCAGTGGGGCGATTATTCGCGACTAAGTTGGTTCTCAGTCGACTCAGATATTCAAGCTCGACTAAAGTTTTAAGACAAAAAAAAGCTCAACCATATAGGGATGGTTGAGCATAAAAAAGGATGTGCATAAATCACATCCAGAGGGTTCAGAAATCTCTGGGAGTTTGATAAAACAAGGAAAAATATGTTTAATCATTCTCGATGGACGCATTATGAGAGAAAATTAGTGCAACGACAAGTACAATAAAAAACTCAATTAATACATATTTTCTATTAATACTAGGCAACTTTTAACCAAAATTCAAACTATCTTGCTCTTTCTATTCCAGTTTTAAAATAAATTAAGATTTTTATATTTATTTTCACATTTAAAAATTGGGATTTAACAGGCTATTTCAATTAAAAAACCTTGATTGCTTGCTTAATATTCAAACAATTAATATCTTGATAAACTGTTCCTTAGCTTATCACTTTGCTCTTCCCGGATATTGTGCCCATATAATTCCCAGTAAAATGATACCACCTCCAATACTGTGATACATGGTCCAGGCTTCACCTAACCAGAGATAGGCGACTATCGCGGTAAAAACCGGCATCAGATTCATAAAAATACTGCTACGATTTGGACCGAGTTGCTGTACCGCCATCATCCAAAAGAACGGAGCTAAAATAGAAGGAAAAATTCCGGCATAGATAATACTGGCTGCATTATGGCTATTGATACTGTCCAGACCGAAGTAAAGTACCAACGGAATATGATAGAGACAGGCCATAAAAATCTGGATATACAGACTCAGCAACAGTGGAATCTGAATCTGCCATTTTTTCAGCAAGACACCATAGCAGGCATAGAAAAATACTGCGATCAGCATCAGCAAATCACCGATATAACTGTCGCCCACCGTCAAGAAATGCAACCCCTGCCCTTGGGCCATGACATACATCAGCCCAATAAAAGACAGCAGACTCCCCAGTACCGCAGCCTGTGTCGGGCGAATTTTTAAGACAAAAATACCCACAATAATGGTAAAAATAGGAATAAAGGCATTGATCAGCCCCATATTGGTCGCAGTGGTAAAGTGTGCAGAGCTATAGGCCAATCCTTGATACAGCACCATCCCCAAGGCACTCAAAACTGCAAAGTGTCCAAGATGTGGTCGAATTTCCGGCCAGGCCGCTTTGACCTTGGGCAACAGAAATGGGCTTAAAATCAGCAGTGCCAGTACCCAGCGGTAAAAACTGATACTGATGGGAGAAATATAATCCGCCACATAACGTGTCACCGTCATGTTTAAGGACCAAATAAAAACTGCGGCCAATGGCAATACCATCGCCCACCAGACTGCTTTGTGCTGCTGTGTCATACCCTCATCCATGTGTCGCTTGTCTTGTTATTTAGCGATTGCTATTTGCGCACCCTAGCATAATAGATTTTTCACATGATATTCAGGCAATTTACCGATTTAAGCCTCCTGCTTCAGCTGCTGTTACTTGTATTGAATCTAAATACCCGTTAAAACAAAGACGATTCAGTCTGAATAAACAGGAAATCTAATGACTCGCTCTGTATATGACATTCCAGTCAAAACCATTCAAGGCCCAGAAACCACCTTAAACCAGTATCAGGGCAAGGTATTGCTTGTGGTGAACGTGGCATCGAAATGTGGTCTGACTCCGCAATATAAAGGTTTGCAAAAGCTGTATAAAGACAAAAAAACGCAAGGTCTGGAAATTCTGGGCTTCCCTGCCAATAACTTTCTGGAGCAGGAACCAGGTAGCGAAGCAGAGATTCAGGAATTCTGCTCTATCAATTATCAGGTTGACTTCCCGCTCTTTGCTAAAATTTCTGTGGCGGGCGAAGACAAGCATCCGCTCTATACCACGCTGACTCAAGCTGTACCAGAGCGGATCGGTGAAGGCCCGTGGTGGAAAGATCTGGTCGATTATGGCCTGACTCCAAACCAACCGCCTGAAGTGTTATGGAACTTTGAGAAATTTCTGATCAATAAGAATGGCGAAGTGGTTGCACGTTTTGCGCCTGACATTACTGCAGATGATCCGCGAATTGTGGATGCGGTAAATGCCGAACTGGCCAAATAATTGCTAATTACAAAGTAAGTATGTATTTACCCAATAGATACTTACTTTGTAATTTAAACACAGCGAGTTAAATACATAATGATTCATATAAATCCTATCTATAAGTCGCCCTCAACTTTTATTTTTGGCTATAGTTCGTCGCCTGTTCATCAATCTAACAGGCCTAATCTGCAACGATCCTCGGTTAGATTAACAATACACTTGAAGCAATAAACCATTGAGTAAAAGCAAGCGTATTTTCTATATCAAATGCATTCTACGCGTATGAGAAACCCGTACTGGATCAAGTGAATAGGGAGAATGTAAGCATGCATATCCAGAACTCTCCGTTTCTTAACATCATTACAGCCCAAACAATTTATTGAGTTGAAAACGTGAGTTTTATCTTTATTTTTTAAGCATTTTTAATCGAAGACGGTCTGCGCTTCAGTAAATTTGTTATAACTTTGCAACAATCTTTTTTATCTCCATAGTTTGTCCCTATATTAAATCATGAAATATTTCCACCTGCACCGAGACCCTGATTCCATGTCCAAGATTCTTGCCAATGCCGTTCTTCCTTTTGCATTATTTAGCTCAGGGATTTTACTGATGGGATGTGAACAGGCAGTTGAAGCACCCACTGAGCAAGCGGAAACTCGTAGTTCCGATCTTGACACTGCCAGCCAGCCGCAAACTGGCGCTACCGCACCAACTGAGCTTAGATCGGGCAATATGTTTTATATGGTTCGTGATGTGGCTGACTTACAGCTGAAAGCAGGCAGTTATGTGGAACAGTTGAAGCAGACTCAGACTGAGCTACAAAGTGCAGTAGAAGCCAAGGATACTCAGCAACTGCAGTCCACCGCAACCCAGTTACAACAGCAACTCAACAGCTTTAATCAGGTACTCGGCAACCTGAACTTAAAAAGTCAGGAAATTGACCAGATCCGCAGCAATATCATGAGTGCCAATCAGCAAGTCTTGGCCTCACCGCTGTTGAATGGTGACATGGATTTAAGCCAGATCGACCTGAAAAAAATTGAATCGCAGATGGTCAATGTGCAAGCTGAAATGATCAAACTGGCGGGGCTGCTGATCCAGAATCCAGAGCAAAAATCAGACAGTACGACTGAACAGGAAAATACCTAAACCTTCATCTAAGGCGATAGATCGGAAAGCATCTTCCTCAATCGCCTTATCTGCTTTACACTGTGATTTATTATAAAAACTAATTTAAATTAAAAGCTTATATCTAATAAAATAATCAGGAGTTCAATCATGTCGAATTCAGTGCTGTATTCTGTTGTTCCGGTCGAATCCCGACTTGACCTGAAAGATCCCTTTATTTTTACTGTTCACCATCAGGATCATTATCCACAAGGCAATGCCCAATTAGGGCCAGTTACACCGCCGTATCAGCATGAATATGACATGTATTATGGCGAGCAAATTCCCGGCTTTCCGGAGCATCCGCATACCGGTTTTGAAACCATTACCATTGTCGAGCGCGGTTATGTCGACCATTTTGACTCGCTCGGAAACTCGGGACGTTATGCCGCAGGTGATGTGCAATGGCTGACCACCGGCAATGGGGTACAGCACTGCGAAATGTTTCCCTTAGTTCATCAAGATCAGGATAATCCTCTGGAGCTGTTTCAAATCTGGCTGAATTCCTCACCGGAACAGAAAAAGCAGCCGGCCGATTATAAAATGTTGTGGCGTGAACAGATTCCGCATGTATTTTCAGCCAATGCAGCCGGACCTAAAGCGGATATTCGGGTCATTTCAGGGCAGTTTAAAGATACCGAAGCACTGGATCGTCCACCCCATTCTTGGGCAGCACCTGCTGAAAACAGGGTCAATATTTACCTGATCACACTTGCGCCTGAGGCAGAGCTGATTATTCCGGCAAGTACTGCGAGCGCGACGCGTTTTTGTTATTTCTACCAAGGCAAAAGTCTGGAGCTGGAAGGACAGAAAATACAGGTCAAGCATCTGATAGAACTCAAACCAGATCAGGATATTCATCTCAAAGGTGGTTTACTGGAATCACATATTTTATGGCTAGAAGGTGAACCGATTGGTGCACCGGTTGCCATGCATGGACCTTTTGTTCTGAATAGTGCTCAAGAGCTGGAGATTGCTTTCCGTCGTTATCGTGAAACCCAGTTTGGTGGCTGGCCTTGGCCAAGTGCTGAACCGTCATTTCCACCAGAACATCCACGTTTTGCCAGTTATGAAGGCGGCAAACATGAAGAATATCCAGACAAACTAGACAAAGAAGCCACTCAATAGTGGCTTCTCTGACATCAGTTCATATTATTTTTTCGGGCTTTTGACGACGACCAGTTTCTTCTGCACAAATTCTCTAAAACCATCAATCGACAGTTCATGCCCATAACCGGAGTTTTTGATTCCGCCAAATGGTAATTCGGGCGTGGTGTCGGTAAACCAGTTAATCCAGATCATGCCAGTTTCTACCCGTGACGCTAGCTTTTTCGCCCGCTCAATATCCTGAGCATGGATCACGCCACCTAAGCCATAATTGGAATCATTGGCAATTTCGACAATCTCATCATCACCCTTCGCTACATAGATTTGCGCCACCGGACCAAAGAATTCTTCATACCAGGCATCGTTTTCACGCGTGATATTTTCCAAAATCGTCGGCTGATAAAAATTGCCTGCATGCTCATACGGCTTACCACCAGTGACCACTTTCGCACCATGTTCTACCGCCTTATCGACCTGTTCGGTCAGCTTTTCCAAAGCGTCAGCGGAAGACAGCGGCCCTAAGGTAGTTTCCGGATCGAGCGGATCGCCCAGCTTTAACTGTTCAAAGGCTTTGAGCATCCCAGCCTTGAATTGTTCAGCGATTTTTTCATGCAGGATAAAGCGTTTTGCTGCCGTACAGACTTGGCCGGCATTATTCACCCGTGCCTGACAGCCCAACTTAATAGCACGTTCCAGATCGGCATCATCGAGTACGATAAATACATCATTCCCGCCCAATTCCAGTGTGGATTTTTTAAGATGTTTCCCGGCCTGCTCAGCCACTGCACTGCCTGCGCCTTCAGAACCGGTTAGTGCCACCCCGCGTACACGCTTGTCTGCAATCACATCTTTAACCTGATCGGAGCTGATAAACAGATTGGTCCAGACACCTTTGGGTGCACCTGCCTCTAAAACCAGCTTCTCAAATGCTTCGGCACATTGCGGCACAATTCCGGCATGTTTTGCCAGGACTGGATTACCAATCGCACAGTTTGGAGCGAAGACCCGCATCAGTTGATAAAACGGGAAGTTCCACGGTTCAACTGCCATGATAATACCCAGTGGATGATGTTCGACCCAGGCTTCACCCAGATCGGTTTGATAAGACACTGGCGCTAAAAATTCTTTGGCATGATCGGCATAGTATTCTGCAATTTTGGCGCAGGTTTCGATTTCACCTTCACTCTGCTTGATCAGTTTCCCCATATCCAGCGTCATGAGCTTGGCCAGTTCAGATTTTTGCTCTCGCATATTGCTGGCCAATTTGCGCAGTACTTCAATACGAGTATCGACCTGTTGTGACCAGTCTGACTTTAGGGTTTTTTCTGCGCTATCGAGTGCATTTTGAATATCTTGATCGCTATGGGATGGGTAGTCTTTCAATTTTTGATTGGTAAATGGATTAATAGATTGATAAGCCATGATTTTCCCTTTTTCAATTATAAGTTTCGCTTGTTCAAAACCCAATCGCATCAAGTTATAACAAACGAGTATCTGTTCGAATTATTTAACTTATCATTGATTTTTTTATGGTGTATGTTTGCTTACAGATTGGTTCAAAATATTACTGAGAAAGGGTAAAAGTTATATCGAGCGGTACAAAATGAAATTTATTTAAGAATCGGAAATGTAAAACTAACACTCTCAAGATCAATACTTGCAAAAATTCCAAGCTAAAATAAATAATCTAAATCAGCTGTTTTAAGGTGATGCTAAAAAATATAAATTTCAAATTTTCAGGTGTGTAGTACATTATCTATATACTTGAAAAAAGAAAATTCATCATGAGTCAAATAAAATCTAATATCATTCAAACAGCAGAAAACTATTTTGATAATACAGTTTTAGAAACGACTGATACTATTTTTCAAGAAATTTTAAAAGCTTTTCCAATAGCATCATCAGGTTTAGCTATTTATCAAGTTTTTAGGAGCTATAACGAAAAGCAAAAACTGAAAAATATCCTGGAATTTATAAAAGAAGGTGAAAAGTTAGCATCAGGAACATTACTGAAAATCTTCAAGGATCAAAATAACTTAGAAATAGGTGGTGAATTACTCAATGCTTTAGATAAAGCCTATTTAATACATCAATCTAAAATGCTCGCTCGTTTAGCTCTTTTATATGATGCGAAAGAAATAAATCGTGAAACTTTTTTAAGATATGCTCATATTATTCATCAATTTACATCGTTTTTACTAGAAGGGTTAGAAAAAGCCTACTTATCATTTGAAATGAACAAATCCAAGAAGGATTACCACCTTAAGAATAATGAATGTAACTTTTCAGCATCTGAATTAGAAAAGTTTGGTTTTTTGTACGTAGTAGCTACATTTGGTTCTGGCAATAATTATGGTAGAGAAAAAGACTTAATCTTTTTTTATGAACACATATATAAAAACAAACATGATAAGAACCTATGAACCAAAAAAAACCACCCTTTCGGGTGGTTTTTTCAATCTCAAACCGTCTCTTATTGAGCGCGGTTTTTGATTTTGCGGATCGTTTCCAGCTGAGCAGCAGTTTCTGCAAGAGCAGCCAAAGCAGCAGCAGCGTCCAAATCGCCCTTTTGATTTGCTAGCAATTGTTCAGCGTGTTTACGCGCTTCAATAATTGCAGCTTCATCTAAGTTTTCTGCACGGACTGCAGTATCTGCAAGAACCGTAACAACATGCGGTTGAACTTCTAGAACACCACCAGATACATAGATCAACTCTTCTGTACCGTTTTCCAAAATAACGCGGATTGCGCCAGGTTGGAGCAAAGTTACCAGCGGAGCGTGACCAGGCATAATACCTAACTCACCGCCAGCACCTTTAGCAATTAGCATAGTTACAGTGCCTGAGTACAAAGACTCTTGAACACTTACAACGTCACATTGCATAGTCGCCATGAGAATCTCCTAAATTAGGGAACTAATTAAAGTTTCTCAGCTTTAGCAATCACTTCGTCAATACCACCAACCATGTAGAACGCTTGTTCTGGGATGTGATCGTATTCACCAGCTAGAAGACCTTTAAAGCCACGAATCGTTTCTTTAAGAGATACTAATTTACCAGGAGCCCCAGTAAATACTTCAGCTACGTGGAACGGTTGAGAGAAGAAACGCTGGATTTTACGCGCACGGTAAACAACCAGTTTATCTTCTTCAGCAAGCTCGTCCATACCAAGAATCGCGATGATGTCTTTAAGCTCTTTATAACGTTGCAATACGTTCTGTACAGAACGTGCAATTTCATAATGCTCTTGACCAACAACTAACGGATCTAACTGGCGTGAAGTTGAGTCTAGTGGATCGATCGCCGGGTAAATACCAGAAGATGCGATGTCACGGCTCAATACAACAGTTGCGTCCAAGTGAGCAAACGTTGTAGCAGGCGATGGATCTGTCAAGTCATCGGCAGGTACGTATACCGCTTGGATCGACGTAATAGAACCAGACTTAGTCGATGTAATACGTTCTTGAAGAACACCCATCTCTTCTGCAAGTGTAGGCTGGTAACCTACTGCAGATGGCATACGACCTAGAAGTGCTGATACTTCAGTACCCGCTAGTGTATAACGATAGATGTTATCTACGAACAATAGTACGTCACGGCCTTTACCGTTTTCGTCTTTCTCGTCACGGAAATATTCAGCCATAGTAAGACCAGTCAACGCTACGCGTAAACGGTTACCTGGTGGCTCGTTCATCTGACCGTAGACCATTGCTACTTTGTCTAGAACGTTAGAATCTTTCATTTCGTGATAGAAGTCATTACCTTCACGAGTACGCTCACCAACACCAGCAAACACAGATAAACCTGAGTGAGCTTTCGCGATGTTGTTGATCAATTCCATCATGTTTACAGTTTTACCAACACCGGCACCACCGAACAGACCAACTTTACCACCTTTAGCGAACGGGCATAGCAAGTCGATGACTTTAATACCAGTTTCTAAAAGGTCAGTAGAAGCTGCTTGTTCTGCATAAGAAGGTGCAGAGCGGTGAATTGGTAAACGCGCTTCAGTCGCAACAGGACCAGCTTCGTCGATCGGGCGACCAAGAACGTCCATGATACGGCCTAGAGTCGCTGTACCTACAGGTACAGAAATCGGCGCACCAGTGTTAACTACGTTCAAACCACGCTTAAGGCCTTCAGTAGAACCCATTGCAATAGTACGAACTACGCCATCACCAAGCTGTTGCTGAACTTCTAAAGTAGTTTCAGTACCATCTACTTGGAGAGCGTCATAGATCTTAGGAACGCTGTTGCGTTCAAACTCGACGTCGATAACCGCGCCGATGATCTGAATGATACGACCGCTATTCATTGCTGTCTCCTCAATTCAAAATAATGTTAAACGGCAGCGGCACCACCAACGATCTCAGAAATTTCCTGAGTAATCGCGGCTTGACGCAGCTTGTTATAAATAAGTTGCAGGCTCTTAATGATCTCACCTGCGTTGTCTGTCGCTGCTTTCATAGCGACCATACGTGCAGACTGCTCACATGCGATGTTTTCAATCACACCTTGATACACCACAGACTCGATATAGCGAACCAACAAGCCATTTAAAAGCTCTTCAGCTTCAGGCTCGTAGATATAATCCCAACCGTATTGACGGTTAAGAGTCTTGTCTTCTTCAGCAGCAGCCAAAGGAACAAGTTGTTCGATCTTTTGATTTTGAGTCATGGCATTGACAAAGCCGTTTGACACTAGATAAATACGATCTAACTCGCCTTTATCATAAGCATCCAACATCACCTGTACAGAACCAGATAACTGCTCAAGACTCGGAGTATCACCGACTTGCGTCGTCGCCCCAAGCACTTTACCGCCGTAGTTTTTAAAAAACGAAACCGCTTTTTGACCAATTAAAGCAAATTGAACTTCAATTGACTGCTCTTGTTGCTGTTGAACGTGTTTTACCACTTTCTTGAACAGGTTAATGTTCAAACCACCAGCAAGGCCGCGATCTGAAGACACAATGATATAGCCAACGCGCTTAACCGGGCGTTCAACCATATAACGGTGTTTGTATTCAGGGTTCGCTTGGACCAAATGAGCAATTACACGGTGCATATTTTCGGCATACGGACGGCCTTGAGCCATGCGCTCTTGCGCACGACGCATCTTAGAAGCTGCTACCATTTGCATCGCTCGAGTAATCTTTTGCGTGCTCTTGATACTAGCTACTTTGGCGCGAATTTCTTTTAAATTTGCCATACGCTTAACCTAGTATTCGAAAGCCCTTGCGAGCTTCCGAAGGTTGATTCCGTGAACCAAACCAACACTAATCTAGCAAGTTGCTAAATTAGTAAGTTTGAGTCGCTTTAAAGCTTTCAATACCTGCTTTGATTGCAGCTTCGATGTCTTTGTTGTAATCACCAGAGGCATCGATTTGTTGCATTAACGCAGCATGTTCTGAACGGAAGTAAGAAATTAACGCAGCATCAAAGTCTACGATTTTCTTCACTTCAACGTCAGTCATATAACCTTCGTTAGATGCATAAATTGAAACAGCCTGGTCAGCAATTGAATATGGAGCATATTGTTTTTGCTTCATTAATTCAGTTACACGTTGACCATGTTCAAGTTGCTTACGAGTTGCTTCGTCAAGATCAGAAGCGAACTGAGCAAATGCTGCCAATTCACGGTATTGCGCCAAAGCAGTACGGATACCACCAGACAATTTCTTGATGATCTTGGTTTGCGCTGAACCACCAACACGAGATACAGAGATACCCGCGTTCACAGCAGGACGAATACCTGCGTTGAATAATGATGTTTCAAGGAAGATCTGACCATCAGTAATCGAAATTACGTTGGTTGGTACGAATGCAGATACGTCACCCGCTTGAGTTTCAATAATCGGCAATGCAGTTAATGAACCAGTTTGGCCTTTAACTTCACCGTTAGTGAATTTCTCAACGTAGTCAGCAGATACACGAGAAGCACGTTCAAGTAGACGTGAATGTAGATAGAACACGTCACCTGGATAAGCTTCACGACCTGGTGGACGGCGTAAAAGCAATGAAATTTGACGATACGCAACAGCTTGCTTAGACAAGTCATCATAAATGATTAACGCATCTTCACCACGGTCACGGTAGTATTCACCCATTGTACAGCCAGAGTACGGAGCCAAATACAGCATTGCTGCTGGATCAGATGCACCTGCTGCGACAACAGTGGTATACGCCATAGCGCCAGTTTCTTCTAGCTTGCGTACTACGTTAGCGATAGTCGATTGTTTTTGACCGATGGCTACGTATACACATTTAATGCCAGAGTTTTTCTGAGCGATGATCGCGTCGATCGCCATTGCTGTTTTACCAGTTTGACGGTCACCAATGATCAACTCACGCTGACCACGGCCTACAGGGATCATTGTATCTACTGATTTATAACCAGTTTGTACAGGTTGATCCACTGACTGACGCCAAATTACGCCTGGTGCTACTTTTTCAACAGCATCAGTTAATTTAGCATCAATTGGGCCTTTACCATCAATCGGGTTACCCAAAGCATCGACTACACGGCCTAAAAGTTCTGGACCAACCGGAACTTCTAATACACGACCTGTGCAACGCGCTTTTTGACCTTCTTGAAGGCTTAAGTAGTTACCTAAAACAACGACGCCCACTGAATCCTGTTCTAGGTTCAGTGCCATACCATAAAGGCCGCCGTCGAATTCGATCATTTCACCGTACATTGCATCAGCAAGGCCGTGAATACGCACAATACCGTCGGAAACCATAACAATGGTTCCTTCGTTCTTAGCGGTTGCGCTGGTGTCCAGATCGCCGATACGCTGTTTAATGAGCGCACTGATCTCGGATGGATTCAGTTGTTGCATTGCGCTATACCTCAATCTTTTTAAAGTTCAGTCTTCTTATTTCTTAAGCAAGAAGACGAGTACGCATTTTCTCAAGCTTGTTAAGCGCAGAATCATCTATCACTTGGTCGCCTGCACGAATAACTACACCAGCAATAAGCTCTGGTTTCACTTCTACAGAAACACTTACTGCAGCTTCGAATTTCTTCTCTAATGCATGCGTCAGTAATTGTTCCTGAACAGAAGTTAATGGGAATGCTGATTCAATCACAACATCCACAGTATTGTTATTCTGTGATTTGAGCTGTTCATATTCTGCAGCAATTTCAGGAAGAAGCGTCAAACGGTTGTTTTCAGCAAGCAATGTCAGGAAGTTAGACACTGCTGCAGTTTGGTCTTCACCTAAAACTTTGGCAAAAAGAGACACCTGCTCAGCAGGTGTAAGCTCCGGGCGATTTAGATAAGCTGAAAATGCTTCGTCTTGCACCGCAGCACTGAGCAATTCAAGTGCAGTTGACCAAGAGTCAGTTGCACCCTGCTCAGAAGCGTAAGCAAATGCTGCTTTTGCATAAGGGCGTGCTAACGTCAAGAGTTCAGCCATAATCTGCCTCTCTTAAAGTTTAGCAGCCAGCTGAGTCAGCATGGCATTGTGAGCTTCTGCATCAACTTGCTGGCTAAGAATTTTCTCAGCACCAGTCACTGCAAGAGCAGCCACTTGTTGACGCAATTCTTCGCGAGCAGAATTGATTTCGGTATCAACAGCTTCTTTCGCTTGTTGACGAATACGCTCACCTTCAGCAGATGCTTGAGTACGCGCTTCTTCTACCAACTGTGCTGCACGACGGTTCGCTTGTTCGATCAATTGAGCCGCTTGTGCTTTTGCCGTGTCCAGTTCAGCTTTCACTTGTGCTTGCGCATCTGCAAGGTCAGCTTTCGCTTTTTCAGCAGCATTTAAGCCATCAGCGATACGACGCTGACGTTCACTAATCGCATTGATTAGTGGTGGCCATACAAACTTCATGCAGAACGCGACAAAAATCGCAAACGCAATCGCTTGGCCAAACAATGTGAGGTTGATATTCATTGCAAATTCCTCAAATAGTGAATTTCGGAATTAAGCTGATTAACCTACAAATGGATTAGCGAAGATGAAGAACAAGCCAATACCAACACCGATCATAGGCACAGCATCAAGAAGACCTGCGATTAAGAACATACGAGTTTGAAGTTGCGGAGCCAATTCTGGTTGACGAGCAACAGCTTCAAGGAAACGGCCGCCTAGAAGACCAAAACCAATCGCAGTACCTAAAGCACCGAAAGCGATCAAGATAGCAGATGCAATTGCAACTAGACCTAAAGTGAGTTCCATGATAATTCCTCAGAGGTTAGGTTTTATACCAAATTAAGTTAAAAAATTGTGTGCCCAACCATCCGTTGACAGTTAGGCAATACCATTAATGCTTTTCGCTTGCCATACTCATGTACACGATAGTCAACATCATGAAAATGAATGCTTGTAGCGTAATAATCAAAATGTGGAAAATCGCCCAAGGCACAGACAACGCCCACTGGATCCAGAACGGTAATAACGCGATAAGAATGAAGATTAACTCACCCGCATACATGTTACCGAACAGTCGTAGAGCCAATGAAACTGGTCGCGCCAAGAAAGTGGTCAATTCCAACAATAAGTTGAATGGAATCAAAAGCACTTTAGCAACTGGGTTACTTGGGTTAAATGGGTTAAGTGCTAACTCACCAACGAAGCCGCCAACACCTTTCTCACGAATACTATAGAAAATGATCAAGAAGAATACAGAAATAGACATACCGAGGGTAACGTTTGGATCTGTAGTCGGAACAATTTTAAAGTAAACCTGATGAGGGTCTACACCCAGCATAGAAGCAATCGCGTGTTGAGCTACATAAGGAATAAAGTCAACAGGGATCAAATCCATCAAGTTCATGAGGAAAATCCACACGAAAATGGTTAAAGCTAAGGGTGCAATTAATCGAGACTTCCCGTGGAAGGTATCACGTACACTTGAATCTACAAACTCGATAATCATTTCAATTGCAGACTGGAACTTGGTAGGAACACCAGCATTAGCCGCTTTCGCAACCAACCAGAACAACAAACAGAAAATCAGACCCAGTCCGATAGACCAACCCATTGAATCCAAGTGAATAGCAGTGAACCCCATCTGTTGAGCTTCAGCACCGCTCTCGGCCAATTTCCATGTACCATCTGGCATTTTGCCATAGGTCATGTTGGTCAAGTGATGCTTGATATACTCGGTCGAAGTAAGGGCATGTTCTTCAGCAGCCATAAATCACACCTGGTCAATGTCAAAAAACTAATAGAACAAACGAATATCGCGTGCTGCTTGATATCTCGCCTGCTCCTGAAAAACTTTTCAATTTCTTGTTGTGTCTATACTCATTTTTGTAGACGTGACGCCCAAAACGGAGCGACCCACGACATGGCTTGAACAAGTATAAAACCACAAAACAACGCCACCGCTGACAACGGTTCGACATTGCTTAAAATTAAAATGAAACCAACAATCACAATTGCAAACTTTCCCATTAAGCCTTTATACATGTTCGAAAGAACTTGTTTAGACGCGCGGGCTCCTGCTGCTCGAAACGATTGCCACGAAAAATAACAAGTCGCAAGCCAACAAACGAGCGCACCTAATGCTGCACTCAGGGCTGCGGTTGAGTCTTTCACGACCCAGCCGATCAAGGCTGAAACAGGGATCATACAGGCTTGCAGGAGGACCAAAGCTTTCGCTAATCGTCGGTCAATCAAGCGACTAGTTCGGCTCATTATTTATTCACTCACAGCAATCATGCTTGACAAGTTTAACAGGTGATTATTTTTAATCGCAGGCATTATAGAGTTACACCCCTGAACATGCAATCTTTTCCCGACCTTAGTCGTGTTTTTTTAAATCGGGGCAATGCTGTTAAACTAATCAAAATCTGTCTATTTTTTAAATCATTAGCGTGCATTTAATACGCACTTCTGGGTTTCTGCTGCTAATTGCTGCCAGGCTTGCACAAAGTCCCCTGCCCCGCTCATGCTTTCATCGACATGCTGAAACACCACCGGTTTCAGTTTTCGGTACTGATTTTCACTGGCATGACCTTCGGCCAGAAGGCACATTTTAGGCTGTGGGCGATGATCCTGTAAGAACTTGATTTGTGCCACAGTTGGCGAGACATGTGGATCATCGGTCAGTGCGCCCATGAACTTCAGATTCAAGGGACGTTCCAGATATTGATAGGCATCATGATACGACCAGTAAGCTTTGGCTTTAGTGCTGGAGCTATAACGCTGGGCCGTCGCAAACATGCTTTGCGCAAAGTCGCGTGCATTTTTCCAGTACAGTTCACGGTTCTCCGGCAATTGTTGCGAACGCAGCGCCGCAATAAAGAAGCCAATCCTTACGGCATTGTTTGGATCGAGCCAGACATGCGTATCTACCGTATTTTTTAAGGCCTCACCACGCGGGTTACGCATCGGCAATGTGGTCAAAATACCGGATTCCAAAATAGCGATACCTTTATGACTGTCATTCAGCACTTTGGCCAGCGGTGCTTCATGCGCCTGACCCAACCAGATCACCAGACCGGCATCCTGAATGATTTTACGATGTGCCGGGGTCAGACTGACATCATGTCCGCTCTGATTGGCCAGTAATAAAGTCGGCTGTTCCACGCCCTGGGTAATTTTCTTGGCAATCAGATAGATCGGCTGAGTCGAGACCACCAGACTTTGTGACCAACTGAGTGTGCTGAACAAAGCCAAAAGACCCATTGCAAGGAGACGGAACATGAGTAGAAATCACTTAAAAACGAGAAAATTAGTAAGTGTTATAATATAACAAAAATACAAAAATACCTATGCCCAATCGAAACTCTGAACGCTTCATGTTAAGATTTGAAATCTATTAATTTTCAGTTTCGCACTTGAGGTGAACTATGGGTTCTTGTTCGCACGAACACCACAACGCATTGCACGGCGTGCACGACCATCCCAATGTCGCACAACGTCTTGCTGAAGCGGAAAGTCTTTGTGCAGCAACAGGCGCACGCCTTACCCCTTTGCGTAAAGAAGTGCTGGAACTCATTTTAAATGCGACTGGCCCGATGGGGGCTTATGATTTACTGGCACAAATGAAAAATACCAGTGATCGTCCTGCGGCGCCACCTACGGTATACCGAACTCTGGATTTTTTATTGGGTAAAGGGCTGATTCACCGCCTGACCTCGATCAATGCCTATATTCCTTGTTGCCATCCACGTGAAGGGCATCAGGCGGCTTTTTTAATCTGTACCGAATGTAAAGCGGTGACAGAAGCATCAGCGCAAGGTCTGCTTGACCAACTTGATGCACTTGCAAGCTCGGATGACTTTAGCGCACATCACAGCATTATTGAAATTTCAGGAATCTGTCAGCAGTGTCGCAACAAAGCTTAAGTGCCTCCCCCCTGATTCAGCTCTCCCAGATCTGGGTCAAGATTGATGAGCGTGATATTTTAAAAGCCATTGATTTTTCATTGCAAGAAAAAGAGATTGTCACGCTGATTGGCCCGAATGGTGCAGGCAAGTCGACTTTAATTAAAGTCATGCTCGGCATCTTGAAACCGCAATCCGGTGAGATCAAAACTGCACGTAAACTGAAATTCTCTTATGTGCCGCAAAAATTCAATCCATCGCATAGCTTGCCGCTGCGGGTCAAAGATTTACTGGCGCTGGAAAAATGTCCATCCAAAATCAAAACTGAAATTATTCGCGATACTGGCATTAGTAAACTGCAAGATTCCAAAGTTCAGCAACTCTCAGGCGGTGAGCGTCAGCGGGTGCTCTTGGCACGGGCCTTATTACGCCAGCCGGATATTCTGGTGCTGGATGAACCGATGCAAGGTCTGGACATTCAATCCGAAGCTGAACTGTATGAATATGTGCGTAACTTGCCGGAAAAATATGGCTGTGCCGTATTAATGGTGTCACATGACCTGCAATGGGTGATGCAAGGTACGACTCGGGTGGTGTGCTTGAACAAGCATATCTGTTGCAGTGGCCTGCCAGAAAGCGTACAGCAGCATCCGGAATATCAGGCAATCTTTGGCACCAATCGGGTGTTTTATCAGCATCATCATGATCATTGTGCGCATGGCGATTCTGCTACGCCGTGTCAGCATGATACGCGCCCTCATATTCACCCCGAGCCGGAAGCTTAAACCATGATGGATTGGTTACAACTCCTTTTACCTGCATGGATTATGGGCACACTACTGGTGTTTCTGACGGCGCCGCTAGGCTGCTTGATGCTGTGGCGTCGTATGTCATTTTTTGCTGATACTATGGCACATGGTACTTTACTAGGTGTTGCGATTGCAGGCGCCTTAAGTCTACCGCTGTGGATGGGCGTGACCTTCTTGGCATTATTGCTGGTTGCCATTCTGTGGGTGCTACATGATCCCCGCCTCCCCAATGATGCCCTGCTTGCACTGTGTTCAGCGACCTTACTTTGCTCGGGTTTATTGTTTATTCAACATTTACCAAGTTTAAGACCTGAACTGCTCAGCTATTTATTCGGTGATCTACTGACCATTTCCTGGACGGACTTGCCCACGTTTGCCATTGTGATCATTCTGGCCTTAGGTGTTTTATATAAAAGCTGGCAAGCCCAGATTCAGATCGCGATTGATCCGGATATGGCGGTCAGTGAAGGGGTAAATGCCAAATGGCAACGCCTGATCTTTATGTTGCTATTGGCACTGTTTACCGTACTGGCTTTACGTGCAGTCGGTTCCCTATTGATGGGTGCATTGTTGGTTATTCCTGCTCTGACTGCTCGCCTTTTGGCAAACTCTCCACGCCAAATGGTGATCTGGGCATTCGTGATTGCACAGATTGGCGTGACAGTAGGCCTCTGGTCGAGCGCAGGCCTTAATACTTCAACTGGGCTGACCATTGTGCTGACCATGGCAGTGTTATTTGCAATGATGTTTATCTTTCAGAAATTTAAAAAGCTGAGCTAGGACATGGGGACTAAACGCTACTTTGTGAGTGCCTGTTTGCTCGGTCAAAAAGTTCGTTACGATGGCAAGGATTGCCTTGTCAAAGAAGTGCTCGAATCTTTAGTTCCAAATCAATATATCAGTCTGTGTCCTGAAATCTCAGGTGGACTACCGATTCCACGTCCACCTGCCGAAATTCAAAATGGTTCAGGCTTAGATGTACTTGCGCAAAAATCTTTAGTTATAGATATTCTAGGCAATGATGTTTCTCAAGCTTTTATACAAGGTGCATATCTCGCTTTAAAAGTTGCGCAAGACTTTCACGCCACACATGCAATTCTTAAAGCTCACAGTCCCTCTTGTGGTAGTGATTTGATTTATAACGGATCATTTTCAGGACATAAAATTCAGGGCGATGGTGTTACCGCTGCACTCTTTAAACAACATGGCATTGTTGTGATGACTGAAGATGAATTCTTGGCGCAATTATCACAGACTATTCTTTAATTTATAAAAGCGAAATTCAGGATTAAACAGCCCAATCAAAAATAAAATCGTGAATGCAATCCAAAAGAACCACGCCATCATAATTACCTGATCTTTCGTTCATTCTTCAGATTGAGATGTGTTAAACACAAACCATGTTTTCCAGCCTCTAATATATGCTGCCCCGCCCCACGAAATAATCCACTTGGTTAAAATGCAGTGTAAGACATAGATCAAAATCCATAATGGCGTTGACATGCTGCTTTGCCTATTGTTGTTTTCATGCGATCAAACTAGATGAAATACGCTTAAAAATCAATTAATAGACTTAAAAATGTATTCCATACTGTTATTGATGTACCAAACTCAACAAACTAGCAGCACAACCGAATAATACGGCAAATGTACGATTTAGAATTTTCTGTTGTTTTGGTGACTTGAGCAATCGTAAAACTTTTGCAGCAAGCCCCGTGTAGCCCGCCATCACAATCAGATCAATCGTGATCATGGTCAGCGCCATAATCACATACTGAATCCATTGTGGTTTGGATAAATCCAGAAATTGTGGCAATACAGCCAGTAAAAATACAATGGCTTTTGGATTACTCATATTCACCAAAAAACCATATAAAATCAGTTTTCCCGCAGATTTACGTGCCAATTCATGTTTAATTTCAATGGATTGTAGTGGCGCTTTCCACTGTAAAATAGCCAAATATAATAAATAGCCCACACCAAACCATTTCACCACCAAAAATGCCCATGGCGTGGTCGCAAACAGCACCCCCACTCCGGCTGCCACCACTGCAATCTGCACCAGTAATGCCAGTTGCAGACCCAATGCATTCCAGTAGCCATGTCGAAAACCATAATTCAGCCCACTCGACATCGAGGCAATTGCCCCTGCACCGGGTGAAACACTAATCACCCAACAGGCCAGCATATAGGCAAACCACATTTGGTAGGACATGAACATTCAACTCTGGAAAACTTGCACAATATTATAGGACTTATCCAATAGGTTCAGGCTAAAAAATTGCTTAAATATAAGGCGCTGCACTGTTCACTCTGCAGAGCTTCAGGCACAATATGTGCATTAAAAAACAGGATTTATCATTACAGGAGCCATGAATGACAGCCCAATCGGTAATCTTGCCCCTCCCCTCAGATCATGCTCGCTTTATTGTATTGCGTCTTAAAGACTTAAATATTGAAGCACTCAAAGAAAAATTAGAACATCTTTTTACTTCTCGTGATCGTCTGATTACGCAACATCCTCAAGCACAAATTAAAACAGCGGTCGCTTTTGGTCCTGAGCTTTGGTCAAGACTTTATTCACAAAGCCCTGCGGGTTTCAAACAGCTTGAACCGATTCAGGGTTCATTTGCAATGCCGGTTGTTCCGGCAGATATTCTGATTCATATTGCCAGTGCACGGGCGGATATCTGTTTTGCGCTGAGTCAGGCTTTTTTTGAAGGAATTCAGGATCAGGTTGAAGTTCTGGATGAACGTGTCTGCTTCCGCTATTTTGATGGCCGTGATGTGACAGGCTTTATTGATGGCACTGAAAATCCGCAATTCCCAGATGATCGTGCTGAGGTGGCATTACTTAGTGAAGATACGGGCATTTTCCAGGATGGTTCATTTATTTTTGCCCAGCGTTATGCGCATGATCTGGAAAAGTGGAAAAAGCTGAAAGTCGATACTCAAGAGCAAGTGATGGGTCGTACCAAACTGGAATCGATTGAACTGGAGGATGAGGTTAAACCGGCAAATGCTCACGTTGCACGTACTGTAGTGGAAGATGAAGAAGGCGAAGAAATGGAGATTCTCCGTCATTCCTTGCCTTATGGTGATGGCCGTGGTGACCAAGGTCTATTCTTCATTGCCTATACCAAAGATTTAACTATTATTGATGCCATGTTAGAGCGTATGTTTGGTACGTCTGGCGATGGGATCCATGACCGCTTGCTACACTTCGTCACTCCACTAGATGGAGCATATTACTTTGCACCGAGTGAAGAGTTGTTGGAAGAAGTTTTGGAAGGTTAATTTAAGAAGCCGACGGAAGTCGGCTTTAACCTTAAAAAAAGCTATCACTACTTGAAAATAAATTCTTTTCTATTACTTCCTTCAAAATATTTTATTTTTAAATCACTATCTATTTCTATATTTCTCTCAATATAAAAATACTTTTCTGCAATTAAACGATCACTTTCAACTTGCATGATCCTTAAAAAATTACCTTCTTCATCAGCAAAAGGAGAGACAATTAAAAAATATTTTTTATCACTTCTTAAAAAAACACTTTCCCCATCTTGACGATTGATAAAACTATAAATTTTTATTATTTCATTTGGTGGAAATAACTTCATATCCTTACATTCCACTTTATTAAAGTTATTTATACATTTAACATGAAGATCTGAATAATAAGGTAGATTTGAAAATTTATTTATATTTACCCCTTGAATATTCTTAACTTTAAACACTTTACCATTTTCAAATTTATAACATTCATTTTCAACATTAATATTATTATCTTTTAAAAAATAAGTTGTTCCCGATAAACAAAATTTATTATTATTTTTACTGTATTCAATTTTAGCAGGCTCATTACTAATCTCTTTCAACCTTGAATCTACAAAATTTCCCACTACTTGAGGAACTGGAGTTACAGTTTTTTCACTTGGATCTAATATCACCATTATCTTAACAATTCTTTCTTCACCCTTACCTACATTTCGCTTATGATTTAAAGTTAAGAGTATTTTATCTTTTGAAAAATTAGCAATACCTTTAATATTTTTATTATAAATTAATATTTTTTCTTTTGAGCAAAAATCAATATTTTCATTTTCAAATTTACATATTGAGATATTATCTCGACTAATTAATTTTTCATTATCATTTTCTTTAGAATAGCTGCAGTTTGAGAGTAATAAAATTAAAAAAAATAACCCTATTAATTGTAATAATTTCATTTTAATACTCATTTTTGTGAATGGTAGCTTTTGATTTTTTCAAATATATTTTTAACTTTTTCTGTAGAATTTTTATTTGCTTTATTAGTACCGGATTCATGATATCCAATATTTCCCTCAGAGAGAATACCATATTTATTTTTATATCCTTTCGGCAGGGCTATTGATGCCCACTCTTTGGAGGCATCTATCATAGCCTGATCTACTGTACTGCTTCCTATAGTAATTAAGTTATAGATAGAAGAACGTCCCCTCAAAAGATGTTCTTTAAAAACTTTTTCTTGCATCGCTGCATCATACAATTCATTTCCAGTTAAAGTTAGTCTGGCTTTAGCTGCATTTAAAGTTGAAGGAATTGTTTGATATTTTCCTGTTGCAAATCTTCTTCTTTTATCTTCCCATGTATAATTTTTTGCAGCATTTAAAAGTTGATTAATAGTTTTACCTGTAATCGTTCCGGGTAAATCATTCATTTTACCAAATTTGACCCTTTTTCCTTCTGGAGCTCCAGCATTCCAAGCTTCATAACTACCTTCACCACTAGCGATTGCATTGCCTAGCTCAACCACTAAGTCATCAATTGTCTGATCCGATACCTTTAGAATTATGGAAGCATCTATTTTCAATCCAGAACAATTTAACAGGGACATTGAATTTGATGATTGCACAATAGCAGCTAGAACCTGACCATTTAACTCCAAAATACTTTTTTTAAAATATTGGTCATCAATATAATTATTTGAGAATCTTGTTATATCAAAATGAATCCAAGTATCTGCCCCTTTAGCTCCACTTTTAAATTTTGTAGGTTCCAAATATATTCTATTAGTGATCCTTTCTTCACTAGCCTTCATCTTAACAATCATAATATTTTTTCTAATAAATTCCATGTCACTCACATCTCGGGTTCTTACTCCATTTTTTTTAATATGTAAATCCAGCGCTAATCCCATATGATTTACGGTGGTTCGTCCTTTTCTTTGGTTATCAAATATACATCGATACCCTGACTCAATATACGCTACTTCAAGCTGTCTAGACTTAAATTCATTTTTGAGATAAAAATTTAAACTTTTTAAAATCCAGATCAGTGAACGATGCAAACCTGGATATTCATTCGCTGTACTAACCCCGGAACTAAACCCTCTTCTATTGTTTCCATATCCTTTACACTGACCACATGGACACGTTGCTTTCTTCATAAAATCTGCAATTGGATAATCATAATAGAACTTATCTAATGCGGCTAGTAATGTTCCACATATTTTCCCAGTTTCAGAAACTCCCATATAGTCCCGCTGAAACTGCTTAATACATTCAACTGTTAAGGGAGTAAATTCATCAGTAGGCAACGCACCTCCAAAGCCCACCAACCTAATATTAACTTCTCTAATGAGTTCACTTTTACCTTGAGATATACATTGAGGATTGGTTTTACATAAATTAGAAGTCTCCATTTTCGGTGTTCCACCATCCTGACTGCGTTTCTCTTTCATATCAATTTTCACCACATCTGAAAGTGCTTTCTTCCCTTCCTCATACCATTCATTAAGTTGTTCTAATGCTTTCTTTTGGTACTCTTCAAATGATTGAAGTTTATTATTTTGAGAATCGATTTTTTGAGGATTTAGCTTTCTATCACTGCTTGTATTATTCCCTGTTTCCGGTACGTTAACTGGTAACTTAATTACTTGCCCAATGCTGATTATATTAGGGTCTTTTATTCCATTCAGTCTTTCCAACACCCGGATTGTCGTATGATACTGCTGCGCAATAGAAAATAAGTTTTCACCCTTTTTAACTATATGCGTTTTGCGCTTATAATCTCCGTTGCTTCCTTCATTCTCTATAGTCTTTAAATCTAAAAGAATTTTTGGACTAATCACTTTAACCAACATACGGTCTTTAGACATTTTAAATGTCTGAACTTTTTTCATACTGCCGCCAAAAAAGTTTTTGACGTATACATCTAAGACTGTTCCTTTATCTCTTTGTATTTCATACAGACATCCTTTGGAGTTAGTAGCCCCCCGTACCACATGCTGGCCTGTTTTACTGTTTTTAACCTCATATTGAACTTTAGGGATGGGATTACCTAGCAAATCTAAAATTTGTACTGTAACTAAAGACTTATTCGTCATTTTTATTTTTATATCCTATTTATTATGATGCTCTATTAAATCATCTATGTTGTAGCCTTGGACACTTAACCCCCAGTCCCCATCGAAACCCACCAATACTTCAACTTTAGAGGGGTCTGTTGTAGCAATTTTGCCAGTGCGGCCATGTCTATCCAGCTGGCCTGAAATATACGAATTCGTATCAGGAATAAAAGCCTTATAGCTTATTGAGCTGAAATCAGATTGCCAAAATAGATTATATGCATCTAGCCTATTGCTACATAAAGCGTTATTTGGAAGCTGAGGCAGCTTATAAGCAACTTTGGCTCCACCTTCAAACAAATGCTGCCCCGCTTTACATTCAAACTTTCCACCAGTTGTGATACATACTCCACTGCTATTAATCTTTATTTGAGACCCTCCCGCGGTTAGCAGGATCTCTTTCGGACTGGTGATCTCAATCTTGTCTTCAGTTGAAATCAGCTTAATCACCTTCCGTGCAATTGCTTCGATGGCATCATCTTGGGCCTGTATTTCAATTTTACCTTTGCCTGCATATAAGCGTGCTCCGTTCTGAGCAGCAAATAGGCTGATCTTGTGCTGCGCATGTGCAATCAGAGACTGTTGAGTCGATAGATGGATACTTTCCCCTGCACTGTAATTTATCTGCTGGTCTGCAGATAAATGAATATTTTCATTTGTACTCAGCGCAATCGAATGTGGTGCCGTTAATACCATAACAGCCTGTTTAAATGCAGTGGCTTTGCTCGCATCTTCAGTTTCTAGTTGATTCAGAAATTGTTTTAAGCTATTAAAAAGCTCAAGCGGATCAGTTTGCTGAGCTTCTGCCATGTCACTCAGAACTTTGGTGTTATTCAGATTTGATTCCATCTGGTTCTTGGTAGGCTTAGCATCCAGGTGATTACCTGCTGCTGTATCTTGCGAATAGGTCGAAATCAGTAAGCCTTGCCCTGCTCGTACCACCCCCCACTGATCTGTCCTAAGTTCAAACCCTTCCCCACGACCTTCACTCGATTCTGTTTCTTTAGGATGACTGAGATTTCCTAAATTCAACTGGCTAGCACCATGACTACTGTGTAACTGCGCACTAATCTGATCCGTCGTATCATCAAAACGCAGCTGGTTGAAACCCTCGCCATCCACTTCTTGGGAACGGATCCCACTGAGTTTTCTGGTGGCTGGTAATTGTCCCTTCGCATCAAACATCACTGGATGTCGTTCTGCTTCGTGAATCCGTCCCATAACAAAGGGCCGATCGATATCGCCTTCAAAAAAATCAATCACCACCATTTCACCAACTCGTGGATGCAATCTGACTCCATAACCTTCACCAGCCCAAGGGGTTAATACATCAATCCAGGCCGAATCGCTATCATTGTCATTGCTGCCTGCACCGGCATCATGTTGATGGTCATCACTTCGGGTAAATAGAAAACGAACTTTCACTCTTCCCCAAGCATCGACATGGATTGTTTCACCTTCAGGCCCGACCACTCGAGCTCGCTGCGGATATGCAACGGGGCGATGCACAAAAGGCTGATATTCAGGTACGACCGGAATGTCACGACGGACGATATACAGCTGATTGCCCTGCCGTTCTTCCTCCGAAATTTGCCAATCACTTTGGCCGAGCAAGCTGTCTAGCTGCAATAAAATATCTTTAGGTAAATTATTCTGGTTATAGAAGCGTTTACCCAAAATCAAAAATTCACGCTCATGCACGGGATGCTGATCAATTTCAGCATGCTGTTTTAATTCAAACCAATACCCGACCTGAGCATCACGTACACTGCTGCTGGCTTTAAAATATTTGGATTGCAGCGCATGATAATGATTGAGCTGCTGATTCAGTCGTTCCAGTTGTGCCGTACCAGATGCCGTCACCTGATCCTCGGCATTCAAATCACCTGTCCAGGCCGGACTAATGTTCCAGGCATCCTCAAGATTCAGACTGGCCGTATCCTGCACGCTACTTTGCTGATGAGTATTTAATAAGGACTGGCTTTGATCCTGCGCAAGGTGCTGCGCTTGCCAGCGCTGGGTATGGGTACTGTTGGAATTAAGCTGACGTACGGCAATCAGACTGGTCAGCGTATCAAACTGCTCGGTGGCATGACTGCGATGGAAGCGGATTGAACGGCGTTTTAAAGCTGAAAAGGCTTGAGAATGATCGATTAAACGCAGGATCTGCGGCTGAATCTCAGTAGCGGACACCGGAACAATGGAGTGCTTTTCATCAACCAGCCAGTTTATTCCTTCACTACGCCATAAACGTGTTAAAAAATCATAATCCGACTCATTGGACTGCATCACAAAAGGGCGTACATCGTAATCCCGATTTAATCCGGTCAAGTCCAGACTAAGACTGGCTGCAAATAATGCACTTCTACTTTGCCATTCACTAAATAATATTTCACTGATTTCGCGCACGCTCTTATTCATAAACACCCGACTATTACGGCGTTTGTGCCAGAATGCAGTAGCATCCTGCATGGTCAGTTTATACAGACTCAAGGCACCGTCGCTGTGTCCCTGACTGGCTGCGGTAATAATGCCACTGGTTCGAAAAAGTTCGCCACGATCTGTTACCTGATCTACTGCCACCTGACAGCCTATAAATTGCTTTAAAGCAAGATTGGCCTGCGTAGAAAGGCAGATCAGTTCTGCCTGCAGACCCTGATTAATCTGATGCTGGCCATCAATCCGCTGAATCAGGACCTGATGATTTAAGAGCAGATGTGAAAACTGCAGATACAGCGCACGATGCTGCCGGTTCAGCCCAAGTTGCTCCAGTAGCAGATGAATATGTTTTGGCATTTTATAGTTATAGTTTTAAGCATTATTATTGTGGAGCAAATTCTAGGAAAAGTTGTCCATTTCGTCCAGCTCAGTGTGCATTTCACATAATTAGGCATTTGATTTTCAGTAATTCAATTGCACCTATTCAATAAATCTCTGAAAAATAGAAGTAAAAATAATGCCAAATATTTCAGAATTTTCTGATTATCCAGAGTAGAACTTGCTGCTACACTGGATTCAATCTTATTTTCAAGGCCAAGGACATGCTGGAATTCCCCTCTAAACTGCCTGATCTAGGCATCACGATTTTTAGCACCATGTCGGCCCTGGCACAAAAACTCGGCGCATTGAACCTTTCACAGGGATTTCCAGACTTTCCTGCGCCACCGGCATTGATTGAGGCTTTGAGCCGGGCCAGTCATAACGGATTTAACCAGTATGCACCTGGAGATGGCTTGCCGATATTGCGTGGGCTGGTGGCCGATCTGTATCGACAGCGCGATCAGCTGAGCATTGACCCGCTAGAAGAGATCACGATTACTTCCGGCGCCACAATTGCGATTTTTTGTGCGATTCAGGCCACAGTTCGTGCGGGTGATGAAGTGATTATTTTCGATCCGAGCTATGACAGTTATGCACCTGCAATACAGCTGGCTGGTGCAACCCCCGTACATATTGCATTACAGCATCCAGAATTTTCTGTGGACTGGAGTCAGGTGAAAGATGCCATCAATGACCATACCCGCATGATTGTGGTCAATACTCCTCACAATCCCAGCGGTAGTGTCTGGTCCAGAGCAGACTGGCAGCATCTGATTGAGCTGATCCGTGAGCGCAATATTGTGGTGTTATCCGATGAAGTCTATGAACATCTGGTTTTTGACGGCGTTCAGCACCATTCAGCCTGGTCATTTCCTGAACTGCGCGAGCGTAGCTTCGTGATCGGTTCTTTTGGTAAAACCTTTCATGTCACCGGCTGGAAAACCGGTTTTTGTATTGCGGCACCGCCACTCATGAAAATGTTCAGACAGATTTATCAGTTTGCCAGCTTCTGTGGCGTGACTCCGATTCAGGTGGCTTTGGCAGAATACATGCAACAGCATCCTGAACATATACGCGAACTTTCACGGTTCTATCAAAACAAACGTGATCTATTTAATTCATCAATTGAAACATCACGTTTTAAATGGACGCCCTCTCAAGGAACTTATTTCCAGAATCTCGATTATTCGGCTATCCGGCCTGATTTAAATGATGTAGAGATGTGTCATTTTCTGGCAGAGCAACACGGGATCGTGGCAATTCCAGTCTCTGTGTTCTACCAGCAACCGCCTGCCAATTTACGTCTGCTCAGGTTCTGTTTTGCAAAAAAAGAACAGACCCTGATTCAGGCAGGTCAAATTCTTTCAAAGGTTTAATTCAAATTTTAACTAAAATTCTTATAAAATAAATGCCTTAGTTACTTAAAAGCTAAGGCCTTTATTCCTGCTTTATTCAATAATAGCAACATAATTAAATAGATGAAAAATCAATAACAGGATAGGGCATGGCACAGCAATCACTGATCCAACAACAGAATTTATGGAAGGCCTTTCTGGTATTTCTGTTGCCATTAATTGCAACCAACATCCTGCAAAGCCTTTCAGGTACGATTAATACGGTTTTTGTCGGGCAAATGCTGGGAGTCAATGCTATTGCTGCGGTTGCGGTATTTTTCCCGATCCTGTTTTGTTTGATGGCTTTTGTCATTGGCTTATCTGCCGGTTCTACTGTACTCATTGGACAGGCTTGGGGCGCAAAAAATATCGAAAAAGTGCGCTGTGTGGTCGGTTCAACTTTATTTATGACCTTGATTGGCGGAAGCTTGATCGCGCTGTTTGGAGTGATTTTTGCCGAAAATATCCTCTTGGCGCTCGGTACAGATCTGGAGGTGATGCATTTATCCTTGCCCTATGTGCAATGGATGCTGGCAGGTAGTCCCCTAATTTTTATTTATATTATTTATACCTCTATCTTGCGCGGTGTAGGCGACAGCACCACACCGCTGTTTGCTTCCGCACTCACCATTGGCGTGGGCTTGGTAGTCACCCCGATATTAATTGCCGGATATTTTGGCTTTCCCCAAATGGGCATTATCTCGCCGGCAATTGCCACCATTTTGGGTAATCTGGCCGTATTGTTGTTTCTAGTCCTGTATTTAAATTATAAACAACATCCGCTCAGGCTGGACTGGGCATTATTAAAACATATCCGCCATCAGCCTAAATTAAGCAAAATTATTTTAAGTCTGGGCGTTCCGACTGGAATACAGATGATCACGACTTCTGTCGCCGGTCTGGTGATTGTCGGCTTGGTCAACCGCTATGGCGCAGAAGCAACGGCTGCCTATGGTGCGGTCAACCAGGTGTTAAATTATATCCAGTTTCCTGCTCTGTCGATTGCGATTGCAGCTTCTGTGTTTGGTGCACAAGCGATTGGTGCAGGAAAATCCGATTTGCTGAATAAAGTCACACGGACTGCACTCAGTATGAATATTCTGTTTACTGGCGGTTTGGTGGTTTTGGCCTATCTGTTCTCAAAATATTTAATGGCACTGTTTATTACTGATCCTCAGGTCGTGGTGCTGGGTCAGCAACTTTTATTCATTGTGCTTTGGTCTATTTTATTCTTTGGTGCCAGCGCCATTTTTGCGTCAATTATGCGTTCAAGTGGTACGGTAACTGCACCGATGCTGATCAATATTTTTGCAATTCTTTGTATTGAAGTTCCTGCCGCTTATCTGTTTAGCCAGTGGTGGGGGCTGGAAGGGATCTGGTATGCCTATGCATTGGCCTTTGTCAGCATGTGTATTTTGCAGGGACTGTATTATCAGTTGGTCTGGAAGAAAAAAACCATTAAAATATTGGTTTAGCTTCATTATTTTACATGCCTACAGCCTTACAGCAACTCACTCCTGATCTGCAATAAAAGATTAAAAACCCGCTTTCGCGGGTTTAATATCCAATGATTTAAGCAGATTTTTTCTTCTTTTTGCCGAATTGGCTTGCCAGTGCAGTGACATGCTGATAGCCGCTTGGCAAGATCCGTTGAATCAAATCAACAGCTTTGGCATCGTTACCAATTAATAAACGGCGTTTGTCTTTCTGTACCGCCTCCAGAATCTGACGAGCGGCTTCTACTGGCGGGCAACGCAGCAGTTTATTAAAATTACGGGCGGCTTTTTCCGGATTCATGCCCAGGGTCAGCATACTGTCATTCATTTTCGCAGCATTGGCAATATTGGTACGAATTCCCCCCGGATGTACACAAAGTGCACTCACACCGCAATTTTGCAGATCCAGTTCCTGACGCAAGGATTCGGTAAAACCACGCACTGCAAACTTGGTCGCGTTATATGCCGACTGGGTCGGCTGCGCGGTTAAACCAAACAGACTGGAAATATTAATCACATGACCATCGCCGGTTTTCTTGATTAAAGGCAAAAATTCTTTGGTGCCATACACCACGCCCCAGAAATTAATGTCGACGATCCATTCCAGATCTTCATAGCTCGCACCTTCTACGGTGCAGCCAAGTGCCACGCCGGCATTGTTAAAGATCATGTTGACACTGCCATGATCCTGCTCCACCTGTGCTGCCCAGCTGCGTACCTCTTGTAGCTTGGCCACGTTGACTTTTTGAATCGTCACCCGGACATCACTGCCCTGCAACAATTCAACCGTTTGTGCCAGTCCCTGTTCATTAATATCACTTAGTGCCAGATGACAGCCTTGCTGTGCCAGCAAAACTGCCAGTTGCTGACCGATCCCTGAACCGGCACCGGTAATGGCAGCGACTTTATTCTTAAAATTTTTCATTGAATTTCCTTATGTAAATAACTGCTCTTCCATGACAGCAGGATCTTGTTCTGTTGTTTCAGGAGTTAGCACAGACCCTCAATATAATTTTGACAATATATATTGTCAATAATTATCCGATGTCCTTAGCGGCCAAATTCCTCTGCTGAATTTCGACATAGGTCAAAGCGTGATTTATTGCTAAGATATTCAAAATCTTCATGCAGATGAGTAGCCAGGCCTTATGACCGATTCAATCAATGCAGCAGCACCATCACGACCACCCAAAAGCAAGGAACGTCAGTTTAAAGGCCTGTCGATGGCTGAGCGACAGCAGGTACGTCGTGAAAAGCTGATTGAAGCCGGCATTGAAGCTTATGGCAGCCATGGCTTTTTTTCAGTAACCGTAAAAGATATCTGCAATGAAGCCAAACTGACCGAACGTTATTTTTATGAATCTTTTAAAAAAAGTGAGCACCTGTTTCAGACCATCTTTTTAAAACTGATTGATGAACTGCAACAGAATGTCATGCAGGCCATGATGCAGGCATCCACTGATCCGAAAAAAATGATTGAAGCGGGGCTAACCGCCTTGCTTAGCACCTTGCGTGACAATCCGCGTATGGCACGGATCATTTATATTGATGCCATGCTGGTACAGGAGTTGCATAATCAGGCCACCATTCATGAAACCATGTCGCGCTTCGACCGCATGATTCATGCCTTTGTCATGTTAATGATGCCGCAGTTAAATCGTAGTGAGCAGGAAATTTCACTGGTGTCGACCGGGTTAAATGGCTATGTCACCCAAATTGCCATTCGCTGGGTCATGAGCGGATTCAAGCAGTCATTGGAGGAAGTTTTATCATCGTGCAGTGTGGTATTTTTGGCATTATTGGAGTCATTTTCCGACAAAAAATAGCTGTTAAATCGAAGGCTTAACCAGATTTTCTGCATTCTAAAACAGGTTGCTAATTTCTGCTGAAGCACCGATAAAAGTAAAATTAATTTATGATTTTTTAACAAGTTTCTTTACTAAAATTGTCACAAATCTTTGCGAATTTCAGCAGTTTTTCCCTTTCTGCAATGATACTGTCATAATTAGTCTTTGTAATAAGCCTGTCATAAATATAAAACGGTTCACCGTTTACATGAAATAGGGTATTGCGTTGTGAAAGATGACTACATATTAATCGTCGATGACGAACTCCCGATTCGGGAAATGATCCATACCTCTCTGGATATGGCCGGTTTTCAATGCTTACAAGCCGAAGATGCCAAGCAGGCGCATCAGATGATTGTGGATCAGCGTCCGGCACTGATTTTACTGGACTGGATGATGCCGGGCGGGATCAGCGGTGTAGATCTATGTCGTCGTCTGAAACGTGATGAAAGCCTGTCAGAAATTCCGGTGATCATGCTGACCGCACGCGGTGAAGAAGACCACAAAGTACAAGGTCTGGATGCCGGTGCCGATGATTACATGACCAAGCCGTTCTCGACCCGGGAACTGGTGTCACGCATTAAAGCTGTCCTGCGCCGTGCCAATGCACTCAGCGGTGAAAAAACCATTGATGCCAATGGCCTGATTCTGGATCCGGTCAGTCAGCGGGTTAATTTTGGCGATAAAATTCTGGAAATGGGGCCCACTGAATACCGTCTATTGGCGTTTTTTATGACCCATCCGGAACGTGCCTATACCCGTGCGCAATTGCTGGATCAGGTTTGGGGCGGCAACGTCTATATTGAAGACCGCACTATTGACGTCCATATACGCCGTTTGCGCAAAGTGCTGGAACCTTATGGCGCAAACCGCTATGTACAAACCGTACGTGGAACCGGTTACCGTTTTTCAACCCGTGCAGATGTGGCTTTAGGTTAACGTCTTTTAAGGTAAATCTTGTTTTATGTATGAACCCTACCCTGTCCCCGAACTGGCACGTGAGCACAAAAGAATCCGTTACAGCAGTTTATGGGATTTTGCCAAACAGGATTTACGCTTACTGGCTTTTTTCCTGATCATCGCCAGCCTTATCGGTTTTGGGATTGGGTATTTCTGGATTTGTATCGTCATTGCCTTTGTGGCGTTCTTTAGCACCCAGATGCGCTCTTTATATCTGGTCAATGAATGGATTTCTAATCGCCCTTATGATGTTCCGCCGAATATCGGCGGGATTTGGGGCGCACTGTTATTCAATGTTTATCGCGCTCAGCGGCAGGAACGGATTGTGCAGGCAGAAATGGTGGAACTGATCGATCGAGCGCAGTCTTCACTGGTGGCCTTGCAAGAAGCGGTGGTTTTAATTGATGAAAACCAGCAGATTGAATGGTGGAATCCAGCCGCCGAACGTCTGCTCGGGATTTCCAGTGATGACCGTCGCCGTAATATTTTAACTTTGCTGCGCCAACCGAGTTTTATTGAATATTATCATCATATTGATGAGTCACCAGATGGCCTGAAAATGCGATCTTCGCTGTTCGAAGATCATTATGTCCAGGTCAAAATGACCCGTTTCGGCGGTGAAAGCCGGGTACTGGTCGCCTATGATGTGACCCGGATGCACAATCTGGAACAGATGCGTAAAGATTTTGTCGATAATATTTCGCATGAGCTGCGCACGCCTTTAACCGTACTCAGTGGCTATATTGAAACCTTTACCGACCAGGAAGATATCAATCCGCGCTGGAAACGCGCCTTTGATCAGATGCAGTCGCAGACCCGACGCATGAACGCGCTGGTGAATGACCTGCTACTGCTGTCACGTCTGGAAAATGACAAGAATATTGCCAAAAACCAGATCATCGAAATGCCAAGTCTGATGAATCAGCTATTTGATGATGCACAGGCCTATAATATCGACTATGGGCATACCCTGAATCTGGATATTGACAGTCATTGCGATCTGATCGGTTCAGATATGGAACTGGCCAGCGCCTTTAGCAACCTGATCACCAATGCGATTAAATATACGCCTAAAGGTGGAATCATTACCATGGGTTGGCATGATGATGGTGAATCTGCCTATTTTGTAGTGGAAGATAACGGCATCGGAATTGATCCCAAACACTTGCCCCGTCTGACTGAACGTTTTTACCGGATCGATTCAGATCGTAGCCGGCGTACTGGTGGAACCGGTTTAGGATTGGCAATTGTTAAGCATGTCCTGATGCAACATCAGGCACATCTCGAAATTGACTCCAAGGAAAACCAGGGTTCCACTTTTAAGGTAATTTTCCCCAAAGAACGTCTCAGCTTCCCGGACTAATCTCACAAAATCAAAAAAGGTGCCATCGGCACCTTTTCTTTTAAGCATTTAAGAGCTGATCTGTTTTTCCCTACTCAGTGCACGCGCATAGGCTGCACGTTGCGAGACCCGTTTCAGATAGGCCTGAATGGCCGGATAACTTTGGCCTGTCCGACTCTGCATCGCTTCCAAAGGAAAACTCATTTGAATATCGGCAAAACTGAAATGTCCGGCAAAATAATCATGCTCGCTCAAATAGCTTTCCAGAAACTGGATATGATCTTTTAAGCGGCTCTGTACAAACTGTTTCTTCACTCCATCACAGATTTTCTTGGCTACAGGCCGAATCAGCAACGGGGTATGTTTCGGTACAGTAGTCATCACCAGTTGCATCACCAACAGCGGCATTAATGAACCTTCTGCATAATGCATCCAGTAACGGTACTGGGCCTTATCGGCAGGATCTTCTGGGCGAAACTGCTGCTGTTCATCATAGCTTTCCTGTAAATACTCCAGGATCGCCGCAGATTCCGCCAGTACCTGCTCCTGATCGGTCAGAATTGGTGCCTTACCCAAGGGATGAATCTGTTTTAAGGCCGGTGGCGCGGAAAGATTAGGCTGGCGCTGATAATATTGCACTTCATAATCCAGTCCTAACTCTTCCATGGCCCAGAGAATACGAAACGATCGTGATTGTTCGAGATGATGTAAAACACGCATATTAGACTCATGATTTTATTGTTCTTGCTTGCTGAGCATAGCAAAAAGCAGCGGAATGTAGCGCAATTTTTGATGACTGTAATGCTCTGTTCCCTATGTTGCAGATTTGCCATTTTCAGTTCAAATCCGGGTTCCACCCACCCCTGCAATTCTGATCGTTTATCTGGAAGCACGCATCCGGTCTGGAAATACGGGAGCTTCTAAACGTGGTCCATCATAGGCCGGAATCGAACCGAAGCGTTCATGGCCTTCAATCCATTGTTGCCGCGCAATTTTAAGTTCCTCGGTGGTACGTCCGACCAAATTCCACCACAGTAAAATCGAGCTTTCAAATGGTTCACCCCCAATGAGTAATATACGGCTCCCGGCATGAATATCAGCATTAACCTGCTCTAATCCCGGTTCAAGGATCAGCATGTTATCTTCCGTCAGTTCATGCCCATTAATGCTGGCTGTTCCCTCAAGTACCATAAAACCATATTCAAATTTTGGATTCAGGGCTAAGCGCGCACTGGTACTTTCTGCTGCATACAGGTCTACCCCGAGCAGTTCACTATGCACTTTTACCGGTGAAACGGTTTTTAAATATTCACCGACTAAGACGGTAAATTCGATGCCCTGATCATTAACCACAGGCAATTCAGGATAATGCTCAAAAGCCGGTGCCATATTGATCTTGTCATCCGGTAAGGCAATCCATAACTGCACCGCATGCATATGCGTTTCGCTTTCTGGAGAAACTTCCGTATGTGAAATACCATAGCCCGAGGTCATCAGATTGACCTGTTTGGGACGAATCAGCTGCTGAGTACCTAAACTGTCATTGTGCATCATGGTGCCTTTGAGCATCCAGGTAAAGGTCTGCAGACCAATATGGGGATGTGGCCCAACATCCAGGCCATCGCCTTGTGGAAAGCTGGCCGGACCGGCATGATCCAGAAAACACCAGGCACCAATCATGCGTTTATGTCGGCTGGGCAAGGCACGTTTGATTACGGTACCCTGTCCGATTTCGGCACGGCGTAAAGGGAATTCCTGAATAAACTGATTGACATATTTTTCACAATCATCCGAATTGGACAGTTCAATATCACTATTATTCGACATGGCTGAGCTCACCTCAACATTTTCATTCTAAATCTTAAATTATGTGAAACATTCTTCCCTTGGACTGCTGCAAGATGTCTCCCTATTCAGGACAATGTACAGGGTCTATTTGCAAAATCTATCTTTGGAAATATTTAGATACGTATAAAACGCTCCTGCAGTGAACCGCTATACTCCTGCATTGCGTATACAATCTAAAATGTCACCCTGCCAAAACCTGAAAATAAACAGCTAAATGCTTAAGTATAGGCTGCCAGATATGAACTCGAACTGACCTCAACCAGACTGGTCTAATTACCTTATGTTTCACGTGAAACGAATAACATAATTTAGAAAATTTTAGCGGATAAAAATTATTTTTTAGTGATTTCAATAACTTTTCTGCATTTAATAAACATAAATTTTGTTACGTTTTAACTTTAAATTTATGTCAGATACCCAATTATAGGGAGGTTATTTTTCACCCAGTCACGGCATAATAGGCACCTAGAACAATAATACCGGACCATGGACATGTCTTCTAAAAATGAGAATATATATTCAGCAGCGAATATATCTTTTCAAAATTCGATGACCGATAAATCACTAAAACTGTCTGAGTGTGACCTGCAGAACCGTCAGCTGATTGAACAGGCGCTGACCGATACTCAGGCGCGTATTCCTGGCCAATTTCAGCAATATTTCCATGACTATGTCTATACCAATACTCATCATAACTTGCGTCAAATTAACTATCTGGCTCAAATTGCTTTTCTGCTGTATTTCTTTGCCGACATTCTGATTATTCCGGACATGTTTTTTATTTCCGGCCTGATGCGTGTGGTGCTGGTACTCGGCGCCATGGTTTGCTGCTATTACCTGTTCAAAAAAAATAAGAATATTCAGATTCTGGACAGGATTTTGCCAATTGGCACCACCCTGGCTGCAGCGGGCTGGATTAGCCTGTTGTTACTTTCAAGCAGTCCCCATGTGGCTACCTATATCTATGCCTCTGCAATCTTTATCTTGATTGCCAATCTATGTGTGCAGATCCAGTTTAAAGTAGCAGTGTACTGTTCTATCCTGATTGCGCTGTTTATCACGATTGGGGTGACCCAGTTAATGACTGCTTCTCAAGCCTTTATCTTTACTGTGGTTTTTAGTCCACTCTGGTTTTTTAGCATCTATATTAACTGGAATAATATTCTGAATGTACGACGTTCTTTCCTGCGATCACTACTCGATGAGTGGAACTATCAAACCTTAAAGAATCTGGCACATACCGATGATTTGACCCAGTTGTATAATCGTCGCCATTTTGTCGATATGGCTGAACGTTCGATTCATAAATGGCCCAAACATGCCAGCACCTGCCTGCTGATGTTTGACGTCGATCATTTTAAAAATATCAATGACAACTATGGCCACGACATCGGTGATCGTGTGCTACAGCTGATTGCTGAGGTAACCCGTAAAGAAATGCGCCATAGCGATGTACTTGCACGTTTTGGTGGTGAAGAGTTTATTGCTCTCTTGGAAGATACCCAGCTGCCAGACAGTCTGGTGATTGCAGAGCGAATTCGTTGTGCAATTCAGAAACAATTTGTTTATGCCAAACCGAACCAGCCCATTCGTTTTACCATTTCGATTGGTATAGCAGAACTGGAGTCGCCTACGCAAAAGCTGGAGGAGCTGATCAAGCAAGCCGATATCGCTTTATATCAGGCGAAAAAATCAGGCCGAAATCGGATTGAAGTTTATCATTCCAAAATGCTGGAAAAGCCCAAACCTGCTCCAGCCAATCCCTGGAATGCCTTTAAGCCCGTGACCCAGCAAGGTCATTCAAAGGCCAATCAAACCAAGCAGTTCTGGTCCGCCCTTTAAATAATGAAATCAGGAATATTAGTGAAAGCTTAAATTTTTATAAACTTTACATGGAAAAGTTGCATATTCTATCACGAAGAAAAAATCCTCATAAAAACTCATAAAAAAGAGCACCGAAGCGCTCTTTTTTTATCGGGATATCTCCGATCAACCAGATATTTACTACGTGCATAGCGCTTGGCATCATTCAGGCAAGAAGCCGTGCTCCTTGAAACACTGACTGGCGCAGCCATAGCCTTGGCAGTAATTCAGGCAAGAAGCCGTGCTTCGTGAAATCCTGATTGGCGCGAGCATAGCGCTTGGCATCATTCAGGCAAGAAGCCGTGCTTCGTGAAATCCTGATTGGCGCGAGCATAGCGCTTGGCGTAAAATCGGCTAAAAGCTATCGCTTTTAGAAATCCCGATTTTACTCCCATTCAATAGTTGCAGGTGGTTTAGACGATACGTCATACACAACACGAGAAACATCTTTAATTTCATTCATGATACGAGTCGAGATTTTATCGACTAGATCATAAGGAAGATGCGCGAAACGAGCAGTCATAAAGTCCACAGTTTCTACCGCACGCAGTGCAATCACCCATGCATAACGGCGACCATCACCGACAACACCGACAGATTTCACCGGCTGGAATACCGCAAATGCTTGAGCAGTCTTGTCATACCAACCGCTGGCACGAAGTTCCTGCATGAAAATGTCATCAGCAAGACGTAAAATGTCTGCATATTCTTTTTTCACTTCACCCAAGATACGCACACCTAGACCTGGGCCTGGGAATGGATGACGGTAAATCATGCTGTGTGGCAAGCCCAAAGTGGTACCCAATTTACGTACTTCATCTTTAAACAAGTCACGTAATGGTTCAACCAGTTCAAAAGCCAAGTCTGCTGGTAAACCACCCACGTTGTGGTGCGATTTAATCACATGTGCCTTGCCCTGTTTGCTTGCAGCAGATTCAATCACGTCTGGATAAATCGTACCTTGAGCCAGGAATTTTACCCCATCTAATTTACGTGCTTCTTCAGCAAAGACTGCAATAAACTCACGGCCAATAATTTTACGTTTTGCTTCAGGATCAACTTCGCCTGCAAGTGCAGTCAAGAAACGCTCTTCTGCAGCAGCACGGATGACACGAATCCCCATATTGTCAGCAAACATTTGCATCACTTGATCACCTTCGTTCAAACGAAGCAGACCATTGTCGACAAACACACATGTCAGCTGATCACCAATCGCTTTATGCAACAGCGCTGCAACGACAGATGAATCCACACCACCTGAAAGACCAAGTAATACTTTTTCATCACCGATCTGTTGGCGAAGCTGTTCTACACGTAGATCAATAATGTGTTCTGGCGTCCATAGACCGCGGCAACCACAAATTTGATGAACGAAGTTCGACAGTAATTCTGCACCTTTAGAGGTATGTGTCACTTCAGGATGGAACTGAATGCCATAGAAACCACGAGTTTCGTCAGACACCATCGCAATTGGACAGCTTGGAGTTTGTGCAGTGATCTGGAAGCCTTCTGGAATACGGGCAACCTTGTCACCATGACTCATCCAGACATGCAACTGGTTTTCACGGTCCTGTAAATTACCGATCAGCTTGTCACGTACCACGATATCAACTTCTGCATAACCGAACTCATGCACAGTACCTGGCTCGACTTTACCGCCAAGCTGTTCACACATGGTTTGCAGGCCATAACAAATACCCAATACCGGCACACCGAGCTCGAATACCACTTGTGGCGCACGCGGGCTGCCTTCAAGGTGAACGCTCTCAGGTCCACCAGACAAGATGATACCGTTTGGATTAAATGCACGAATGTCTTCTTCAGACATATCATAGGCATACATTTCAGAATATACACCAGCTTCACGGACACGGCGTGCAATGAGCTGACTATATTGAGAACCGAAATCCAGAATCAGGATACGATCTTCAGTAATTTGAGTATTGGTAGTCATGACGAACAACTATGAAAGGCAAACGAAAGATAAGCGCCGTATTCTAGCATTTTTCTTGTGTTTAAGCACACTATTCCAATTGGTTTAAATATTAAACAGTTAAGAAATTTCAGAAAATAATGCCCTCATTTTTGACTGGTTCACAGGAGAGCAGAGTTTCGCTGCTTTCCTGTTCCAGCCAAATGAATGGTTTATTTCACGCGTTCAATCTGAATCACTTCAATATCGGTGGGTTTGTTGCGGTGCGTATCGACCTCGCCCCAAACTTCTACCCGATCGCCTGCTTTGAGTTTTAATCTTTTCCAGTGGTCGTCATCCACATCAATCATGATGCTGCCGGTTTTATCTCTTAATTCAAATTCGTCACTTTGTGCTGCACGCTGTTTGACGATCTGCCCCCTTAAGGTCACGCCAGTTTCATCTTTCATTTTATGTGCCTGAGCAATACTGACCACATTCTGTTTTGCTTCCTCCAGAATAGCCTGATCTGATTTAGCCCAAAGTGCCGGACTGGCAGCTGCCAGAACCAGTGTCGCCAGAATATATTTTTTCATGTGTTTTGACCTGCCATTTTTATGATGATTCCATGATCTAAACAGAAAGCCGAAATAGATGCCGCAGACGTTGTGTAACACCATGATGAACTTGTGTCATCTGCTCAAAAAGCCCCAATAAAAATATGTTTATACGCTGATATATCTATTTTAAAAGTGAAGGGATTCGCCCGACAGCAGAAAAATAAGCCGCAAAATAGTCGACTTTTATTACTGACTTTATAGGTGATCGCTGTTAGGATTTGAGCACACTTTTGCTTGTACTGGGCTCATGGAACTGATTGATTTTATCTTGCATGTTGATGATCACTTGCTTGAATTTATCACCAATTACGGGATCTGGATTTATGCCATTCTTTTCCTGATTATCTTTGTGGAAACAGGTTTGGTGGTGATGCCGTTCCTGCCCGGCGACAGCTTGCTATTTGCAGCAGGTGCTTTGGCAGCGTCTACAGGTGTGATGGATCCCTGGGTACTGATTCCGCTTTTATTTGTTGCGGCAGTATTGGGCGATACCCTGAATTACCATATTGGCAAATATATCGGGCCGCGGGTTTTCGAGATTGAATCGCGCTTTATCAATAAAAAACATTTATTGGCAACTCAGCAATTCTTTGCCAGACATGGTGGTAAAACCATTATTTTTGCGCGTTTTGTGCCTTTTGCTCGTACCTTTGCACCTTTTGTCGCTGGTGCTGGCAGCATGAATTACAAATATTTCCTGAGCTATAATGTAGTGGGTGGATTCATCTGGATCAGCTCATTTGTCATTCTGGGCTATATGTTCGGTAATATGCCGATCGTCAAAGATAACTTCACCTATTTGATTTTCGGTATTATTATTTTAAGTGTCTTGCCAGGTGTGATCGGCTTTATTCAACAAAGACTCAAAAAAAGTAAAACAGCTTAAGATTTTTTATAGCCTGTGCATTTAATCCCAAAGCTTGATCAGTAATGGGATCAGACAAAGCAGTACAAACAGAGCCGAGCCTTTATAAATAAGGCCGGCTTTTATTTTTTCAGAGTGACTGCTCAAAATTGCCTGACCAAAGACCATCCAGAAAATCCCTACTGGAACGGTACTCAAGCAAAAGGCAGCAAACACCAGAACAAAGTTGGTCGGACTTTGCCAGGTTTCCATGGGTAAAATCCCGGAGGCCAACAATGCTGCTTTAGGATTTTTTAAGGTGGCCCTAAACATTTGCCAAGGACGAATCTGAGGATGGTTCTTATTATAGCGCTCTAACTGTTGGGCCTTATATAAATGCAGCGTCATCCAGCCCACACAGATAGTACTCAGGACATACAGCAAGCTTTTGAAGTTTGGCCAGATCGGTAAAGCCAGATGAATTAACAAAGCCCAGACATTAATCGCATAAAAATAGCCCATCAGAATGGCAGGAATATAAAGGCTGGTTTTGGCCTGACCCTGCTGATACGCAGAGCTGGCGACCAAGGCATTCGCCGGCCCTGGAATCATCAGAACGGCGATTAGCCCCAATACAAATAACCAATTTTCAATCATCGTGATGAACTATTCCGGGCCTAGCTTATAGCTTAATCAATATTCTCATGCCAGAACAGCTCTATAAATCTAGGATGCTGAGACGATACGCGCCATTTCAAGTGATATTAAGCGGAATATCAGCTCGGCTATTTTGAAAAAATCATAAAAAATGCTGACCCAAGATCAGCATTTATGAAGAGATCAGGAATTCGTTATTTAGCAATATTCTGACGAACCACAATCGGACAATTTTTGTAACGGGCAGCCTGAACAATCGCTTCCTGTTCACCTAAAAGCCGTGCCAGTTCGGTTCGCTTGGTATTGGATGACTGTCCCATATTGACGGAAACACTCGGACCAATTCCCCAACCACCGCGACTGCCCCAGCCACCACCCAGACCGACGCCCACACCTACACCCGTGCGTTTTGGCGCTTCCACACCATTGTCGATATATTGCTGAATACGGTTATATTCGCCTTGCAGCTGCTGACAACCCAAGGTCTGATACTGGGTCGGGGACACATAGGTGGGTTTCACCGTTGTTGCACAAGCACTCAGCAATGCAAGTGCTGCAATACTCAGGCTTAATTTCACAAGTTTCATAGCTCACTCGATCTTAGTTCTGCTCTATCTCATTGAACAACGATTGATAGGCCTGAGTCAATTTATGATCAGTAGCCAAATGAATCAGGGGCTGATTTTTATGATGAGATTCTTTCATTAAGATGGAGGGCGGTAACATACTATTGAGTACGGGCAATCCTTCATCTTTCAGTTGCTGCACCACTTCACGCGGTAATTTGGCCTGTGCCTGAAACTGGTTGACGACAATGCCTTCAATTTCCAAATTTTCATTATGGTCATCTTGGGTTTCAATCACATTTTCAATCAGGGTCTGCAGGGCGCGTTTAGAAAATACGTCACAGTCGAAAGGAATCAGCACGCGATCTGCTGCAATGAGTGCGGAGAGGGTAAAGAAATTGAATGCAGGCGGTGTATCAATAAACACCCGGTCATAATGTCCCGACAGTTGTTGCAAGGCATCTCTTAACTTGTAAATCTTGTGCTTGGATTCCAGGGCATGAGCCAAAGCGCCCAGTGTCGGGCTGGCTGGAATAACATCCAGATACTTAAAGGGAGACTGATGCACATAACTTTCCAGACCTTTGCTACGGCTTTTCAAAATCGAGCCAATTGCATTGCCGAGCAAGCCTTTACTTTGCTGATTGCCCAGCACATTTTCAAAATAGTTTTCAATATTCGGTTCTAATGCCGGCTTGTCACTTGAATAGGTCGCATCGTCACCTAATACGTATTGACTGGAATTGGCTTGTGGATCCAGGTCAATGAGTAAAGTTTTTAAACCCTGATGTGCGCTGATCGCGGCCAGATTAACGGTAATACTGGACTTACCCACCCCACCTTTTTGATTAAATACCACACGTGTATTCATGTCCCCTCCTGTTATTTTTAACTACTTTTATCACACTTGTATTTTTTAATTATTCACATAGGCAGACTGCGCTTGAAGTCACAGCCTGCTTGCTTTTAGCCAAAATTCGGCTTGATCATCACCAAGATCAAAATAGAAACCAATGCAACTACCGCAATAAATAAGCCAGCCCGGCGTTGTGCCAGCAAGATTGAATCATCTTTTTTATAGGCTTTAGCTAAAGAGGATACCAGCACAAAAAATAAAATAACCTTGGCATAAAACCAGGGTTGCACATCAAAATCCTTGATCACCAATGACACAATACCTGTAAGCGCGATCACCGTAATGGCCAGATGCTGTAAAGCCACCAGCGCAATTCGTGCCTTTGGATTCGGTAGGTTGCCTTGTGTACCAATAAACAAAGTCAAGGCACGGGCAAGAATGGCGACAATCACCAATCCTGCTGCTGACATATGAATAATTTTGACTAAAAGTTGAGTTTCCATCATTTCCTCTTAGTTTTTTGGTGCATGTGCACAAGCTGGACTGGTCGTGTCCTGCCCTGCCCATTCTTCAGGCAAAAATGCATGGATTGCCAGCGCATGAATCTTGTCTTTGGCCAGTAAATCACCAGCAGCAGCATAGACTTTCTGATGACGCTGGACTGGACGTAAACCGGCAAAGGCCTGACTGACAATCACAGTTTTAAAATGAGACTCTTTTCCAGGGAAATAACCGCCATGACCCGAAGATTCATTCACCACGTCTAAATGGGTCGGAGATAATTGTGCTAAACGATCTTTCAGTTGTTGTTCTAAGCTCATGGCCTGACTCCAATCTTTGAAAATATAAAGTCAGTATACCTTGTTCTGCTGAGTATTTTGGTAATCTGTCACAGCGCAATCTGTTGATTGTGGCGAAGTTTCATGAATTCCCACATGAATATTGGCGATTTATTGTCTGGTCTAAAGTATTTTGCTTTTATTTTATGCAATTGATACAAGATTTTTAACAAAGGTGTTGACCACATTTTTTCATGCTGTATTATACACGGCATGCGGGAATAGCTCAGTTGGTAGAGCATAACCTTGCCAAGGTTGGGGTCGGGAGTTCGAGTCTCCTTTCCCGCTCAAAATTTTTTCATTTAGTTTTTTCATTTAAAAAACTTTATAGACTCCGCGGGAATAGCTCAGTTGGTAGAGCATAACCTTGCCAAGGTTGGGGTCGGGAGTTCGAGTCTCCTTTCCCGCTCCAGATTCAAAAAAGCCCTCATCGAAAGATGGGGGCTTTTTTATGTTGATTATTAACAATATTTTTTCTAAAACCTCTCTGTTCTAGCTTTGGAAGAAGTTCTAAAATTTTTAGACAACGTGTTTTTTGAAGCTGATGCGTGACCAAAAGTGCCCTAAACGTGCCTTCCCTTTATCATATACAAATCAACTCATTCACTATTTTGGTATTTTTTTAATCAATTTCATTATAGATAATCAGAACCCCTCCCCCATACACTTGACTTCTCTTTTTCCCATCAATTTTAGTATTTTTTATTTTATTAATTTTTATGGTGACCAAATATGGTCACCAAAAATATATAAATAAAACATTTACTTATGATAAAAAACTTAATTTTATTCTCTTTCAATCAATCATTTTGCTCTTCATTTTTCTTAAATTTTAATAAATCACCCACTTCAACTGAACCGTACCGGGTTTGTCGGAGAGTTTTTTATTTAAGTTAGGCCACCTGACCTAACGGGTTAATCTTATCATAGTACATTGCTTCAAAATCAAAAGGTGATACATAACCTAGTGCACTATGTAC
>NZ_VPAV01000018.1:0-51514 GCF_013418995.1 Acinetobacter sp. YH12106 | reverse complement strand
GTCATGAGAAAGCCCATATAAATGGGTAATGTACAAGTTGCTGTAGAAGCATGTTTAATTCGTCTGATCACAGATACTTTATAAAGTATTTTAATACTTTTTTGAATCCGTCAATGCGTAAGTCCTATTTATATTGAATAATGAATTTAACTCCAATTACCCGAGGAGTAACACAATATGCAAGTCGTCAGATATTTACATCATTCTGATCTGCTCTTAGAAGATGAACATGGTGTAGTCATTATTGCTGGTAGTCGCTATGTCCTGAGCGTAGGCGACAAAGTATTTTTAAAGAAGGTGCTAGAACAAGAAAAAAAGCTGTATCAGGTGGATATTTCCTTTGCCAGCAATAATCACAGCACGATGTGTGAAGATGAATGCGTGGTGAAATTCAAAGGCTGCCGGGATTCATATCAGCAATATTTAAACTCGACCACTGTACACTAAGGTGGAGTATCTTTTTAACTTCAAATCAGGCAACATCATGGTTGCCTTTTTTATGCATTAAATTCAGTTAAAAGGGCCTGCTCATAGGCTTGTTTCTTGAGATCTGATCTAAAAGTGATTATTGAATAATCATTAAGAGCATCATTTAGTTATAAAATAACGAGCATCACAAAGAAACACTTGAGTTGCATTAACTTTTAACTGGAAATTTAGTAAAATTTCGGAGTCCATATTATTTGTGAAGCTTGGAATAAGCAGGAATTCATAAGTAATTTTTTAAAAAAGAGGAATAACACTGTGCTAGAAGCTTACCGCCAACACGTTGAAGAACGTGCCGCACTCGGAGTCCCACCGAAGCCACTTGACGATGCCCAAACCGCTGCATTAGTTGAACTACTAGTTAACCCGCCAGCTGGTGAAGAAGCATACTTGGTAGATTTGCTTGAAAACCGTGTACCAGCAGGTGTTGACCAAGCTGCATATGTAAAAGCTGCGTTCTTGGCTGCATTGGCAAAAGGCGAAGCAACCTCTCCACTTATTTCTAAAGAACGTGCGGTTTACTTGCTAGGTACTATGCTTGGTGGTTATAACGTAGCGCCTTTAGTTGAACTTTTAGACAACGCTGAACTTTCTGAGCTTGCTGCTGAAGCGCTTAAGAAAACGCTTCTTGTATTTGATGCATTCCACGATGTCGCTGATAAAGCAAAAGCGGGTAATGCAAATGCACAAGCTGTTATGCAGTCTTGGGCTGATGCTGAATGGTTTACTTCACGTCCAGACGTTCCTGAAGAAATCAAACTGACAGTTTTCAAAGTCACTGGCGAAACCAACACTGATGACTTGTCACCTGCACAAGATGCTTGGAGCCGCCCGGACATTCCATTGCACGCAAATGCAATGTTGAAAAACGTACGTGACGGAATCAACCCGGAAGTTCCTGGTGAAGTTGGTCCATTAAACCAAATCAAAGAATTGATCGCGAAAGGCAACCAAGTTGCTTACGTAGGTGACGTTGTTGGTACAGGTTCATCTCGTAAATCTGCAACCAACTCTGTGCTTTGGTTCTTTGGTGATGACATTGCTCATATCCCGAACAAAAAAGACGGTGGTTACTGCCTAGGTTCTAAAATTGCGCCAATTTTCTTCAACACGATGGAAGATGCGGGTGCATTACCGATCGAGATCGATGTTGGCAACATGAACATGGGCGATGAAATCGTTCTTAAAATCGATCATGCTGCTGCGAAAGTTTCTGCATCTAAAGACGGTGCTGTAATTGCTGAAGCTGATCTTAAAACACCTGTACTTCTAGACGAAGTTCGTGCGGGCGGTCGTATTAACCTGATCGTTGGTCGTGGTTTGACCACTAAAGCACGTGAAGCTTTAGGTCTTCCAGTATCTACATTGTTCCGTACTCCGGTTCAACCTGCTGCAACTGGCAAAGGCTTCACTCAAGCACAGAAAATGGTTGGTCGCGCTTGTGGTCTTCCTGAAGGTCAAGGTGTACTTCCAGGTACTTACTGTGAACCTAAGATGACCACAGTTGGTTCGCAAGATACAACAGGTCCAATGACGCGTGACGAATTGAAAGACTTGGCTTGCCTAGGTTTCTCTGCTGACCTTGTTATGCAATCTTTCTGTCATACCGCTGCGTATCCAAAGCCAGTTGACGTTCAAATGCAACACTCGCTTCCTGATTTCATTATGAACCGTGGTGGTGTGTCTTTACGTCCAGGTGACGGTATTATCCACTCTTGGTTAAACCGTATGCTTCTTCCGGATACTGTGGGTACTGGTGGTGACTCGCATACTCGTTTCCCAATCGGTATTTCGTTCCCGGCGGGTTCTGGTCTAGTAGCTTTTGCTGCAGCAACTGGTGTTATGCCACTTGATATGCCTGAATCTGTACTTGTGAAGTTCAAAGGTAAAATGCAGCCTGGTATCACACTACGTGACCTGGTACATGCAATTCCTTACTACGCAATTCAAGCGGGTGACTTAACTGTAGAGAAGAAAGGTAAGAAAAACATCTTCTCTGGTCGTATCCTTGAGATCGATTTGACAGAAATGGAAACTGACCTGACTGTTGAGCAAGCATTCGAATTGTCTGATGCTTCTGCTGAACGTTCAGCTGCTGGTTGTTCGATCACGCTTTCTGAAGAGAAAGTTGCTGAATACCTTCGTTCAAACATCACTATGCTTAAGTGGATGATTTCTGAAGGTTATGGCGATGCGCGTACAATGGCTCGTCGTGTTGAGAACATGGAAAAATGGTTAGCGAATCCATCACTGCTTAAAGCGGATGCGGATGCTGAATACACGAAAGTGTATGAAATCGATCTAGCTGACATTAAAGAACCTGTTCTTTGCTGCCCGAACGATCCAGATGATGCAAAACTTCTTTCTGACGTTCAAGGCGTGAAAATTGACGAAGTATTCGTTGGTTCTTGTATGACAAACATTGGTCACTTCCGTGCGACTGGTAAATTGTTAGAGAAAGTTCCAGGTGGTGCATTGTCAACTCGTTTGTGGATTGCTCCGCCAACGCGTATGGACGAACATCAGTTGATGGAAGAAGGTTTCTATAATATTTATGGTAAAGCTGGCGCGCGTACTGAAATGCCAGGTTGTTCATTATGTATGGGTAACCAGGCACGTGTAGCTCCGAACACAACTTGTGTATCGACGTCTACACGTAACTTCCCGAACCGTCTAGGTCAGGGTGCTAACGTTTACTTGGCTTCTGCTGAACTTGCTTCTGTTGCTGCTGTATTGGGTAAATTACCTTCTCCAGAAGAATACCAACAGTACGCAGCTCAAATTGACAGCATGTCAGCTGACATCTATCAATACTTAAGCTTCGACAAGATGAGCGAATATACTAACGCTGCTGCGAATGTTGATACGAAGAAAATTGCTGCTGCTCAATTGACTTAATGAGCTAGGATTAAGAAAAGCCGAAAGGCTTTTCCCTAGCGCAAGAGCAAATCTATGATTTGCTTTGTTAATTAAGTAATAAGCGGTATAAAATAAGGGCTGATTTTTCAGCCCTTATTTTTTTTATGAAAATAAGAAATTAAAATTAGAACTCAAAAATTAGGTATGGAAAATAATAGAGAATTTTTTAAATATGATGAGGCCTTAGAGTCATTAATAAATAAAAAATTAATACGTGATATTGGTAATAAGGGGGAAATATTTGAATTGACACAGAAAGGGTGGGAGTTGACATCTAATTTAAATTTTGCAGCATGAAATTCTGTATCTTTTCACAACTTCAGAATTAAATTTTTGAGTATGTCCAATATTGAAAAACTTTTATTGGTAATGCTTTACACTTTATCCAATAAATCGTTTAATCCCCACATTGAAAAATGATTTAGCAAGTTGACCTAAAACATGCCTAAACAATCCCGATTCCTCTGTATTGGCGGTTTTCTTAATGGAACTCAAGTCAAAGACCAAGGTGACAACTTTGAGTGTGTCGAAAACTCAAAGAAAGTCATTTATGCGAAGAAAGAAATCTTCCATCAAGACGCGTGGAATCACGATTACTATGTGTGTGAGACAACCACAGATCAGCAAGCGCGCAACTGGGTTTATGATATTCCATCACGTTAATTGCGTCTATTCGGGCTATAAATTAAACAATTATTAGAAACAATAACTTGCATTACATTTCTATGATTGATTTTTCATCTCTCTTTCCCAAAACTGTATGAAAACAAAGCCAATAGGGAATGTTATGACTTATGAAATAGATGCCTTTGGCACTCTAGTAATTGCTGTTTTTTTTCTTTTTATTGGGCGGTATCTTGTTAGTAAAATTAGCTTCTTTAGGAACTATAACTTACCTGAACCTGTAATCGGTGGTTTAGTCGCAGCGATTACGGCCTTTATTCTCTATAAATTGTTTAATATCAGTGCCACATTTGACGCACAAATTCAAACCATCCTGATGCTGATGTTCTTTACTTCTGTTGGCTTAAGTGCAGACTTTTTGAAACTGAAAGAAGGTGGAAAATCGCTCCTGACCTTCTTGGTCTGTGTCATTTTATTTGTAGTCGTGCAAAATGCTGTCGGTATGAGTTTAGCCACAGCGCTTGGACTTGATCCACTGATTGGCTTGATTGTCGGTTCCGTCACCTTAACGGGTGGTCATGGTACCGCCGGTGCCTGGGGCGAGGTTCTGGAAACTCAATATGCGATCCAGGGAGCAGTTGTCCTTGGTATGGCAAGTGCTACCTTTGGCTTGATTATTGGTGGACTTGTGGGCGGTCCAGTTGCCAAGTTCCTGATTAAACGCAACCAACTGGCTGAAACAGTAGCGCAAGAGACTAATGAACAGCAGCTCGAATCGCACATTAACACCGCACCCTTTGAGTATCCAAAGAAAACCCGATTGATTACATCCAGTAATGCCGTGTCGACTTTGGGGATGTTTGCCCTGTGTATTTTTGTCGCCAATCAGATGACAGACTTCAGCCAGGGAAGATGGTTTGAATTGCCCACTTTTGTATGGGCTTTAGGCACAGGTGTGATTGTGCGTAATGTCTTGGAGCATGTGCTGAAAGTCGATATCTTCGACCGTGCAATCGATGTATTTGGCAATGCGTCTTTATCCCTGTATTTATCTATGGCTTTACTATCACTGCAACTCTGGTTACTGGCCGATTTGGCAGGTCCGCTCATTACCATTTTATTGGCGCAGACAGCGGTATTGATTTTATTTACCGCAATTGTGACCTTTAGAATCATGGGCAAAAATTACGATGCAGCAGTATTAGTGGCAGGGCATTGTGGTTTTGGTATGGGGGCAACACCGACAGCGATTGCCAATATTCAGGCGGTGACCAATAGCTATGGTCCATCACATAAAGCTTTTTTAATTGTACCGCTGTGTGGTGCATTTTTTATTGATATTGTGAATGCTGTGGTGATCCAAAGCATCATTGCATTTTTCGGCTAAATGTTAATACGTTTTTAAAATCATACATGCAATAAAAAGCCCCATGGTTAGGGGCTAGTCGTATATAGGTCAAGCCCATATACTGTAAGAGGCTCATCTCAAACTGCGTGTATTAGAACATAGCAGCTTGCAAATAACCATCTAAATCTGATTTAAACCGTCAATTGTTGTTCAATCACCGGCCATAAGTTTTGATGTGATTTTTTAAACATCAGCATATGGCCAATGGCTTTATGCGCATATCTTTTAGGTTGAAGCTCAATCATCTGAGTATCTGCATTGGGGTATAAACGCAGTAAATCTTTTACATTTGCTTCTGTTGCAATTTCATCATCCGATGACCAGATCGAAATAATCGGGCAGGTGATTTGAGCATGAAAATCTGAGCGTGGTAATAGGGTTTTACCCATTGCATTCATGACATAGCCCGGTTTGCTACAGAACTGTGCCCATTCACGCGCCACATCTTTAGGCAGATTTTCGCCCATGCCAATGGCTTGAGTCGGAGCATATCCTTTGCTCATACGGGCCAGTGGGAAAATGAGATTGAACATGACCGGCGCCAGTAGTTTGGTTTTACCTTTAAGTCCTTTGACATGTCCGGTTGAGCCAGCAACAGCCACCACTTTTGCAACTTTGTCATAATTTGGTACGATCCCCAGAAGCTGACCACCAGCACTATGCCCCAGCAAAATCACTTTTTCTGCATGAGTACGTGCTAATAAAGCATCAATCGCGGCGGGAATATCCAGTTGACCCCATTGCACAATGCTGGCTTTGGACTGTTTTAAAGGGCCTGCGAGTGACTCACCAATTCCCCGAAAGTCAAAGACCAGTACCGCATAGCCCTGAGCTTGCAACCAGATGCAGAAATGATGATAAAACTGTTGGGTAATACCTGTGGCAGGACAGACCAATACCGGACGTTTTTCAGATTCTGAAGAAGCCGCATAAAAGCGTGCACTTAAGTGATAGCCATCCTGGCACTGTAGAGTCAATGTTTCAAATTCAGACATACGATACACTATGATTTTAGCTTCCTGATGAAGCTTTAACTTTATACAGTTTTTGAAGGGATGCTGGCGCAAAGCATGACTTAAAAGTCAGTAAAATAATAGATATGGAATGAGCTTATGCTATCAATGGAACTTGCACTGGCCGTTAAAATCGCCATTATTTTTAGTGGAATATTCTTGTGGATTGGGATGTTTACCGGGGTCTGGAAGTATTGGCAGATCCGTCAATCACCACAGTCACGCGCACATTATTATGTCGATATTGCCCATCGTAGCAGTCTGCTATATGCACCAGCGACGCTAATTCTGGCAGTTCTGGCATATTATTCCGATTTATCCAGTGCCATGAATTTGATCTGCGTACTGGTGAATATCGTATTTTTTAGTTTTTCGATTGCAGCTTATATGCTGCATGGTTTCCTGCAAGATACCACCAATCAGTTTAAGCAACCGCATCAACTGGGTCGGTTTCATCTACCTGGCAGTCTGATGAGCTTGGCAATGCTGGGATTAATTATTGCAGAACTTGGAGGAACGGGGGTTTTACTCTATGGCGCATTTAGTGGGCTATTTTAATTATTCTTAAAAGCAATATTTTGGTTTTTTTACCAGATGGATGACTGGCCACATCATCCATCTGGGCTAATTTAAAATTTGATTATCGGTATTTCTGGTCTATGGCAGCCCATAGGAAGAAAGCAGCTGAGACGATCAGCGCATAACCAAAGTATTCAAGTTTTAAATTACCTTGAATTAAGCAATGGACGGTTAAAGTCAGCATAAGTGCAAAAGTGGTGCATATAAATGTCACCAGATTGGTGTCGTTGGCTTTAAGAGCGTCAATGAAGACTTGCTTGTTGAAATGTAATGATAACATCTCCATCCCTCCCATTTATTTATGTTATTGAAGACTAAAGCAGATTAAGTTAGTCAGAATTGAACATACAGTTGTACTGTTTAATATCAGCCTTTGCAACCATCGGGCTGCACTTTCAGGGTCAAAATGGCCTTCTTTAGTCGTAAAAATACATAATCAATTGATTAGTAAAGCATTATATATTCAGATTACACCTCCATATCGTCATGAAAACAATAGCTAGCAATTGTTTGATGTGAGCAGATAGAAAATGCAAATTCTACGCCAAAGATATGTAGTGTTAATCAATAGAATGTAAGACTGTGTATAAGTCAGGGGGCAAGATGGTTTAAGTCAGCAACAACATGTATCTAAAAGCTAAAATTCAAAAAATTATTTATATTTATATTAAAAATAGGATCATTCGAGCCTAATTATGAATCACACTTTCTGGAAAAAGCACGAGTAAATAGACACACAGCGATGATTTGATATTGTCTGTAAGAAACAATAAAAGTCCGTTTGGGTAAAACCTGACAATTATTGATCACGCTAAAACCGGATTTTGGGTAAAAATACGATTTTTCAGACATCCTAGAAATTTTAGTTTCTAATACGGTCAATCACAGCTGTAATCAGCAATACAATCATGGACGGGATAAACCAGGCCAGATTCTGTTCTGATAGAGGTAAGTTTTGCAGGAATGCAGGCAATTCAAAACCAGCGACTTTTAATCCGTCAAAAATACCAAAGATCAAGGCTACCAGGGTCACTGGCGCAATCACATGAGATGGTTTCTTGAAGAAGCTTGCACAGAAGCTCAGCATAATGACGCTAATTGCAGGTGGATAAATCGCGCTCAAGACTGGAACCGAAACAGCAATCAGTTTGGTTAAACCCAGATTTGAAATCACCAGTGAGAAGCCCACCAGAATGAATACAAAAATCTTGTACGGAATCTTGGTCAAGCTGGAGAAATACTCAGCGCAGGCACAGGTCAGGCCAATCGCAGTCACCATACAGGCAATAAAAATCATGCCAGACAGGAAGTAAGCGCCCATATCGCCAAAAGCATGTTGTACATAAGCATGCAGGATAATGGCACCATTGGCTGCATTTGGTGCAATCTCATGGCTACCCAGTCCAAGTTTAAACAGACTTAAATACACTAGAGTTAAACCAATACCAGAAATAATGCCGGCATTGACCGCATATTTGGTAATCAGTTTTTTATCGGTTACACCACGTGAAGTAATGGCTTTGACAATCACAATACCGAAAACTAAAGCGCCCAAAGTATCCATGGTTAAATAACCATTTACGAAGCCTTCAGTCACTGGACTGGTAACGTAATTATCGATCGCTGCAGGCGGATTGCTGGCAGGAATCATCACGGCTGCTACACCCAAAATTATCAAAGAAATAATTTTAAGTGGCGACAGGAAATAGCCGACAGTATCCAGAATCTTGTTTGGATATAAGGACACGATGGTCACCACAGCAAAATAGATGATGCTGTAAATGAGCAGACTGCCAGATTCATTGCCAAAGTAAGATGAAAAACCGATTTCATAAGAAACGGTTGCGGTACGTGGCGTCGCAAATAAAGGGCCAACAGCTAAGTAACAGATTACAGTCAGCAAAATACTGGCTGCTTTGCCCAGAGGCGAGCTTAGTGCCTGAATGGAGCCTTCAACGCGAGACAACGCAATAATGGTAATCACGGGTAAGCCGACTGCTGTAATAAGGAAACCTAAAGCAGCGAGCCATACGTGTTCACCGGCTTGTTGAGCCACAATCGGTGGAAAGATAATGTTGCCCGCACCAATAAATAGTGCAAAGGTCATAAAACCTAGGGCGACAATATCCCGGGTACGCAGACTTGTCATAAAGGGAGATCAATAGAACAAAAGAAAGCGATTTTAGTGTATATGTCCAATTTTTTGGAGTTTATTTTAAGGCTGGAAGCCTTGATTCTAGTGAGTTTGCGGATCACATAACCGGTCATTCAAATCTTGGTAGAAATATATGTTTGATAATTCGCTGAAAAATATATTTTTCCTTATAAGCTCAAAAGATATCTACACTTGATATCAAAATATGTCAGTTATTGTTTGTATAAATAAGCAGCAGTGAAAATTCCTATTTCAAGGAAAATTGCTGTGCTGAAACTCAACAACTGCGACATATTTCGCAAAAAAGGGATTATAATTCAGGGATTCATAGTGAGGATAGGTATATGCGAGCTCCAGCGATTAGTCTTAAAACTGAGCAAGATGTTGAAAAACTGCGGATATCTGGGCGTTTGGCTGCAGAGGTTTTAGCGATGATCGGGGGGCATGTCAAGCCAGGTGTCACGACTGAATATCTGGATGATCTCTGTCATGATTTTATTGTCAATACATTAAAAGTGACGCCAGCCAATATTGGCTATTATGGCTATACCAAAACCACCTGTATTTCACCGAATGAAGTGGTTTGTCATGGCATTCCATCATCAAAAGTCGTTCTCCAAGATGGCGATATTATCAATATTGATGTGGCCATTATTAAAGACGGTTATTTTGGTGATACCAGCCGGATGTACTATGTTGGAACACCATCTTCAGAAGCCAAGCGACTGGTCAATACCACCTATGCAGCGATGCTGGCCGGGATTCATGCAGTGAAGCCGGGAGCTACCTTAGGCGATATTGGTTATGCAATTCAAACCGTTGCACAGCGTGAAGGCTATTCGATTGTGCGTGAGTATTGCGGTCATGGCATCGGCAAGGTTTATCACGAACAACCGAATATTCTGCATTATGGACAGCCGGGTCAAGGCATCAAGCTGGTGCCGGGTATGGTCTTTACCATTGAGCCGATGGTAAATATGGGTAAAGCTCGTGTCAAAGAACTAAAAGATGGCTGGACTGTGGTTACCACGGATAAATCGTGGTCTGCACAATGGGAACATATGGTTTATGTGACCGAAACCGGATTTGAATTACTCTCTCCATGGCCTGAAGGCACGGGTGATTATCCGGAAATTTAAAATTTTGACGGGATTTCTGTTAAAAACTTTTGACTTGCCAAATTTACAAGTTCATCGTTTTTGCTGACAAAAATATACAAAACACTACAGCAAAACAATGGTTTGAAAATAGAAGTCTGGTTAGACTGAGAATCAGTTACAAAGTTTCCTTTTTTATTCACTGTGCTGTAGTGACCTGTTTCTCTAGCTCATTTTTCCCCAAGAATGAGCTATTTTTTTGTCCATATTTTTATTAGCTATGGTTTAATTCTGCGACCAGATAGTCAATAAATACCCGGACTGCAGGCAGCAGACCGCGACGTGAGGGATAAACCGCATGAAAAATACCATGCGGTGCTTTCCAGTCAGGTAAAACCCGTACCAGTTCGCCACGTGCCACATACTGCTCTACCACGTTATCTGGCAATAAGGTCACCCCGCAGCTTGAAGCCGCAAGTTGCGCCAACATATTGAGGTCTGAACCCAATACAGTTGGACTGACCCGAATTTTCTTTTGTTCTTGCTGCTCGTTTTGTAAGGTCAGAAATTGTTCTGTATGATCTTCTGCCATAGTCAGAATCTTATGTTCAGCCAGTTGCTCGGGGGTTTTTAGCTCACCAAACTGATTGAGATAACCTTGACTTGCAAACAGATGCTGTTCAATTTTTTCAAACTGACGGATGACCAGATTCGGATCGTCATCCAGACTGGAGCGTACCCGCAGTGCCAGATCACAGCCTTCATTAATGATATCGACCCGGCGATTGGTGATCATCATCTGAACTTTAATTTCTGGATATTGCTTGAGGAAGTTTGGCAGGATTTTGGCGATTTCATTCTGGGCAATTAAAACCGGCAAACTGACTTTAATCGTACCACGCGGTTCGGTACTAAGATGATCGACCAGATCATGTGCTGCCTGTGCTGCATTTAACATGACTTGTGCATGGCGGTAAACGTTCATGCCAATATCGGTGACCGCAAAATGACGCGAGCTGCGTTGAATCAGGCGGACACCTAGACGTTCTTCCAAGTTATGGACACGACGGCTAAGCTTGGATTTAGGGATGTCTGTTGCACGTTCGGCTGCGCTAAAGCCGCCATGTTCCACCACCTGTGCAAAGCAGTAAAAATCATCAAGATCAGTCAGCATTCCAAAATTCCATTTATGCAACAATCTGCTGATTAAAAATTGATTGTTACGTTCTGTCAATTAAAAAAATATTGAAGTTACTAAAATTTAAAAGCCAACACACTCGATAATGTGATACATAGGCGCTCATTTATAATGTCTGGAATCTCATTACACCACAGCTAAGTGGTGATTCATTAAAAAAATTGCCATTCAATATATAAGCTTAGATAATAAATAAATTTCGTATTAGCCGTCGATGTAAAGTTCAATCAGTTTGAATAATTATGCTAGGTTAAAAGGTATTTATTTTCTAAGCTCTAGCACTCATTTATGATTAAAAAAATTGTCTTAAGCCTATGTCTCTGTGTTTCTCATGTGGCTTTTGCTCAACAGATCGCCCTCAGTTTCGATGATGGACTAGACCCAGCCAATAACCCAGATGCTTGTCATATCAATAATAACATTCTAAATACCCTAAAACAAAAGCGAATTTTGGCTATTGTCTATCCAAGCGTCAGTAAAATTAGCACAGAAAAAGGGTTGCAGATGATTTCAGAGTGGGGGAAACAGGGGCATCGAATAGGCAATCATGGAAATTTACATCTTAACCTAAATAAAGATGACATTAGCTTGAAAAATTATTTAAAAGACATAGAGCAAGGACATCAAATATTTTCTACATTACCCGGATTTGTACCACGTTACCGATTTCCATTTCTTAAAGAGGGAAATACGCTAGAAAAAAGGGAAGGAGTACGACAATGGCTGATAACCCATCATTATCAATCGGGAACTGTTAGCATCGATGCGAGTGATTGGTATTACAATCAACTGTTTTTGCAGTATCAGCAAGCACAAGATCAAGAAAACCTGAATAAATTAAAACAAGCCTATCTGTTTCATTTGCTTGATCGAGCACAGTATTACGATAATTTAGCACAACAAACATTAGGACGTTCCCCCAAGCATGTGCTTTTACTTCATGTAAGAGCCATTAATGCGGCTTGGCTAGAAGACATTATTGATTTGTTTAAGCAACAGGGCTGGAAATTTGTTGATAGTGATAGCGCTTATCAGGATTCAATTTATAAAATTCAGCCACAAACTCTACCTGCGGGTGAAAGTATTTTATGGAATATTGCACAAATTTATGGGCTCGAGTCATTACGTTATCCAGCTGAAGATGCCCCCTATGAATATCCAAATTTGAAAAAATTTGGTTTAAGTGTGGCGCCTTAGATACGGCTATTTCACTTTAGAAAATCACGAGGTGTATGCTATAGACAGTAAGAGTTAGATAGTATTTAGGCTGTAACCAATATGATTAAGTGTCGCTACGTTTTCTAAATACCTGAATAATCATCATCGAACATGACACAGCATATGTCTTGTGATGAAATTATTTTTCTAGGAGCTGAATCAACTGTTGCACACCGTCAGTAGCCGTTTGGGTGATCTTGTGAAATTGTACCGGCAATTGTTGTTGGTCTGCTCTGGGGTCAATATAATAGGCCTGGCAAGATACCGGAATGTCATGAATCAATCCCGCCACTGGATAAACTTGCAGACTGGTGCCAATCACCACAAAAATATCGGCATCTTGTACACAATTTTGGGCTTCTGCATAGGCAGGAACGGCTTCGCCAAACCAGACCACGTGTGGACGCAGTGGATAACCTGCTGTGCAAAAGTGCTTGTTTAAATCTAAATCAGTTTCTTCAACCGGATAGAATTCGGTCGTACTTTGTGCATCTGGACCTGAGGTTTTGGCCAGTCGGATATTGCCATGAAGATGAATCACTTTGCTGCTGCCGGCACGTTCATGCAGATCATCGATATTCTGGGTAATGACATGCACATCATAATCTTGTTGCAGTTGCGCAATCTGGAGATGTGCAGTATTTGGCTCTGCCTCCAGAATATTTTTTCGGCGTGCATTGTAAAAGCGCTGTACCAGTTGCGGATCTCTGGCCCAGGCCTGCGGAGTGGCGACATCTTCAATCCGATACTGTTCCCAAAGACCATCGCTGTCACGGAAGGTATTGATGCCACTTTCTGCGCTCATACCCGCACCTGAAAAGACCACCAGTTTTTTCATTATTTTTCTCCTGAATATTTAAACTGCCGAAGTACTCGATTGTGAATTCTCTTTCAAGAAGACACCGAGTTCTCTGGAAAATTTTAGCGGTTCAGTCAGCAAGGGCGTATGACCGGATTTTTTAAAAATCACCTGTTTGGCTTGAGGCAGGCTTTCTGCAATCAGGCGCTGTCCTTCAAAAGGATAGAGCCGGGATTGCGCGCCGCTAAAGAAAGTCACCGGACATTGAAGTTTGGTTAATGCTTCACGGTAATCTTCTCGATGATACAGATAATTGTTGATATACCAGGCCATGTAGTCCACACGGCTGGATGGCAGTAATAAACTTTGAAAGCGAGGTTGATGCAGTAAAAACTCAAATGCTTTAAGACTATAGGGATGACTGTTTTGCAGCTGGATAAAGCGCAGCCATAATGCGCCAATCTGTTGGCGTACTGTTTGATCTAGATCGCGAATAAATTGAATTTGCGGATGTGCAGCGAGGAGAACAGACAGTTGCTGCAAAATCCCCCTAAATTCGTCATGTTTTGGTCCAAACAGACCAAAAGCCCAAGTATCATCTACCGGTATTTTGGGTGTCTGATCAATATGCAAATAAGCCGTGATCCGTTTAGCGAAATGATCAGAGTGCAGACCATGCATAAGTGTGGTTGCCCCCATAGAGTAGGCAATGACTATGACTCGATCGAACTTGAGCTGATCTACCACTGAGCGCACATCCTGCCAATGACAGTTAATTGCATCCAGATTTGCTGGAATTTTACAGTCTTTGGATGCACCGAAACCATGCCATTCTGGAATAATAAAACGAAACCTGTTTTTATGCGGATATAAAAAGGCCGCCCATTGCCAGCTCAACATGCCCAGACCAGACAACACTAAAACCGGTTGACCCTGACCGTATTCACGTACAAACAGCTGTTCGCCGTCTGGCATGCGATAAAAGGGCATGAATATTCTCCTTATTTTTATCCCGATCGTTTATTTAAACTGTTTGAGTCGCGGAATAACGGTTTCCAGCCAGTGAATCCAGCCAAGTTCTTGATCAATGCCGAGTTGTAAAATCATTTTATGAATATACAGGGTGCGATCATTTTCATCAGCTTGGGCAAAGTCTTTGGCAAAAATTTGCTGATAGGTGTTGAGTTTTTCTTTGTGCAGGACTAAATGCCGTTCCAGTTCCGCTAATGTGTTGTTGCCACCAAGCTGCGCTTCGGCACGTAAGCGTACCATCAATTCTTCGCGCAACTGTGCCGGTGGACTTTGCTGTATCATCCAGTGAGCTAATTCTTCACGACCGGGCAGTTCAACCTGATAGGTTTTTTTACGTGAATGTGCATCTTCTTCTTCGAGTGTTGAAATCCAGCCCTGTTTTGACATGGCATTTAGCTCTCGATAGATTTGCTGGTGGGTCGCATTCCAGAAGAATCCCATTGAGCGGTCAAAGCGCCGCGCCAGTTCTATTCCGGTACTGGGTTTTTCAATCAGGCTGGTCAGTAGCACATGTGATAAAGACATAAACGTCTCAAAAAAATGACTCGGGATTATTATGCAACATGTTGCATAAAAATCAATTCTGATTTATATATTAGTGCAACAAGTTGCATAATTCTGATCGATAAATGCAATATCTGATCAGCTGAATAAAAATAGCCAGCACATCAGCACGCTAAGGAGTTAAAATGTCTAAATATCCGAATTTACTTGCCCCGCTTGATTTAGGGTTTACCACACTCAAAAACCGGGTGCTGATGGGGTCAATGCACGTGGGGCTTGAAGAAGCACCCGGCGGATATGAGCGGATGGCAGCTTTTTATGCAGAGCGTGCCAAAGGTGGCGTGGCCTTAATCGTGACGGGTGGTATTTCACCCAATGATCATGGGGTGACGTTTCAGGGCGGCTCCAAGCTTGACAGTGTCGAAGAAGCTGAAAAGCATAAAGTGATTACCCAAGCGGTGCATGATGCAGGCGGGAAAATTGCCCTGCAAATTTTGCACACGGGCCGTTATTCCTATCAGGCAGAAAATGTTGCACCCTCTCCGATTCAGGCACCCATTAACCCGGTCAAGCCGCATGCCTTGAGTTCAGCTGAGGTTCAGCAAACTATTGATGACTTCGCCAATTGTGCCAAGCTGGCGCAGTATGCCGGTTATGATGGCGTAGAAATTATGGGCTCAGAGGGTTATTTGATTAACGAGTTTATTGCAGCGCGAACCAATCATCGTGATGATGAATGGGGCGGCAGCTATGAAAACCGCATTCGTTTCCCGATCGAGATCGTGCGCCGTACCCGTGAAATGGTCGGTGAAAACTTTATTATTATTTATCGTCTGTCTATGCTGGATCTGGTGGAAGGTGGCTCAACTTTAGATGAAGTAGTACAACTGGCTAAAGCCATTGAAAAAGCCGGTGCCACGATTATCAATACCGGCATCGGCTGGCATGAAGCACGTATTCCGACAATTGCCACCAAGGTTCCTCGTGCAGCCTTTACCTGGGTTACCCGTAAGCTCAAAGGTCTGGTAAAAGTTCCTCTCATTACTTCTAACCGCATCAATACACCTGAGATGGCTGAGTATGTACTGGCTTCTGGTGATGCCGATATGATTTCCATGGCACGTCCAATGCTGGCTGACTCTGAGTTTGTGCTTAAAGCGGAACAGGGTCGCAGCGATGAGATCAATACGTGTATCGGTTGTAATCAGGCCTGTCTGGATCATATCTTCTCGATGAAAATTGCCACCTGTCTGGTCAATCCACGGGCCTGTTATGAAACCGAACTCATCTTCAAAGATGTTGGCGAAGCGAAAAATATTGCCGTGATTGGGGCAGGTCCTGCCGGTTTAAGTTTTGCAGTCTATGCAGCGAATCGTGGTCATCAGGTCACGGTATTTGATGCGGCTGCACAGATTGGGGGACAATTTAATATTGCCAAAACCATTCCGGGCAAGGAAGAATTTTATGAAACCTTGCGCTACTTTAAACGTCAAATCGAGTTGCAGCCACGCATCAAGTTAAAGTTAAATCATACTGCCAGTTTTGCAGAACTTGAAGCGTCAGCATTTGATGAGATTGTCGTGGCAACAGGGGTAACCCCGCGTCAACTGGATATTCCGGGGATTGATCATCCAAAAGTCTTGTCTTATCTCGAGGTGTTAAAAGAGCGTAAAGCTGTGGGACAGCGTGTGGCGATTATTGGTGCGGGGGGTATTGGTTTTGATACCGCGGAACTTCTGAGCCATGAAGGGGAAAGTGGCAGTATCAATCCAGAAAAATTCTATGATGAATGGGGCATCGATACCAAATATGATCAGGTCGGTGGTTTAAAAACTCCAGTTCTGGAAAAATCATCCCGTGAAATTTACTTATTGCAACGAAAAGCTGCTTCTGTGGGTTCTAGTCTGGGTAAAACCACGGGCTGGATTCACCGCACAGGGCTTAAACATCGTGACGTGAAAATGATTGCGGGTGCCAGCTATGACAGGATTGATGATCAGGGCTTGCATATCACCGTCAATGATAAGCAAATGGTGTTGGAAGTGGATAATGTCATTATTTGTGCTGGTCAGGAATCTTATACCGCCATGTTTGATGAGTTAAAATCTGCTGGTAAAAGTGTACACCTGATTGGTGGCGCCAAAGAAGCGGGTGAGTTAGATGCTAAACGTGCCATTCGTCAGGGGGCTGAATTGGCAGCGGTGATCTAAAAATATTAAAACCTGCTTTTTTTCCTCTCCTTTATTAAAGGAGAGGATTTATAAGAAAGAATCTCCCTTGTGAAGCAGTACTTCTCACCTTTAATAAAGGGGGAGCGCTCTGTATTTAAAATATCAAAACAAAAAAGGAACCTCAAATGAGCATCGAAACTACAAAAAAATCCATTGATCGTTGGCACGAGATGTTAGCAACCCGCGATATGTCGATCTTGAATGAGTTACTTGCTGAGGATGTTGTATTTCGCTCACCTGTGGCTTTTCATCCTTATCCTGGCAAACAGGTGGTCTTTTTTATTCTGAGCAATGTGATCCAAGTCTTTGAAAACTTCACTTATCACCGTGAATTTATAAGTGAAGATGGTAACAATGTCGTACTTGAGTTTTCTGCTCAGGTAAGCGATAAAAAACTCAAGGGAGTTGACATGATTCAGTTTAATGAAGAAGGTCAGATCATTGATTTTGAAGTGATGATCCGGCCTAAGTCTGGACTTGAAGCCTTAGCGGTACAAATGGGCCAACGGATGCAGTCATTCCAAGTTAAAACTTAATTCGAATTATTGATTCAAGTCGGCATGAAGTTTGTAAATCACAGCTAGTCGAACTAGAGAGGATGACAGATGAAAATGTTGCTTAAAAAATTGGGTCAGCTGTCCAGTGAATATCTGGATCGCTTCAGTGGCGCAGATGAACCGACCCTGTATTACCATCCAAATGGTGTTTTTTCAGGACTCATTGAACGCTTACCGCAGCTGCAACAAAAATATCGTCCTACGCCGTGGTTAGCCAATGCACACGCACATATTCTATATTTGGATCTTATTAAAAAACATACGATTAAACTTAAATATGATGTACTTGAACAGCTAAAAATGTCGGATGGCGGGATTACCGGTATTGCCTGGTATGGGCTGGATTTGCCAGCAAATACACCGACCATTGTCTTATTACATACCATCACCGGCTCTCCAGAGTCGATGCGTGAACTGGTACAGGATCTGCATAAACATACCGGTTGGCGAGTGGCCTTGTGTTTGCGCCGTGGGCATGCAGACCTGCCCATGCCTGTAGCTAAAATGAACCTGTTCGGCTCGACCCAAGATCTACGTGAACAACTGCTGTATATACAGGATAGATTTCCTCAGTCTGAGCTGTATGGGGTCGGATCTTCTGCGGGTACAGGCTTGCTGGTGCGTTATCTCGGAGAAGAGGGATCACAAACACCGTTAAAAGCGGCTTTTGCCTTATGTCCAGGCTATAACACCGAAACTGGATTTGCCCATGTACATCCGTTTTATAGCAAAGTCATGGCCAAAAAACTAATCAAACGCTTTATTCATCCTTATCAGGAAACCTGGCAAATTTATCCTTCCTGGAAGCAATTGCTGGAGGTAAAAGACTTATCGGAGTTTGAACAGCGTTATTATCAACTGGCCGGTTTTTCAGACTATGAGAGTTATAGTAAGGCCACGAATCCAATTTATGTATTTGAAAACATTAAAGTTCCATTAATGATTTTAAATGCGGAAGATGATCCGGTGTGTCATATCCAGAATCTGGAACCTTATAAAGAAAAAATTCGGGCAATGTCGAATATCATGGTGATTACCACCAAAAAAGGCAGTCATTGCGGATTTTATCAAGGTCTGATGCAAACAGAATCGTGGGCTACGCGATTAATGGCAGACTATTTGATGCACTTGTCTCGTAATTCTGCACCGACATCTGCTTAAAAAAGAGTAATAAAAAAACCCAGCAAAAGCTGGGTTTTTTGATGAATTCTCTTGATTAATCAAGCGCTGGCATCGCTGCTGCAATGGCATCAGCCACAGCGTCTTCTTCAGATTTGTTTGAATCAGAGTTTGATTTAGGCGTTGCTGCAGGTTTTGAAGGCTCTGGAGCTGGATTGTTTTCTGACGGCGTTCTTGTTGGAGCTGGTGTAGCTTCAACAGGTTCAGGCTTCTTCACTTCACGACGAATTTCAGTCGTCGTGTTAGCTGTCTGTTCACGTTGAATTTCCACAGTTGTCTCTGGAACTTCTTCAATTACCGCTTCTTCTACCGGCTCAAGCGGTTCAAATTGTGCTGGTTCAGGCGTTACAACTTCAGGTGCTGGATTAACCTCAACTTGTTCTTCTTCTTTAGGTGCTTCTTTTTTTACACACGCAGTCAAGCTCAGGCCAGTCAGGATTACGGTACAGAGTAAAAATTTCTTCATCATCATTGCATCAAACAGAAAAGTGTGGAGGGGATTACACTATTATAGCAGCAAATTACAAGATAGAAATCATATGAACTTACAGTAATTTTTTATTGGAATTGCTGTTAGAATAGTCAATTGTTTATTGTTCTTTGAATTGATGCGGATTGACTTTGCTTTCTAGGTACAAGGTAAAGTAAAATTGCGCAACATTGCAGGCCGATTTAGGCTCGATTGTACGAGAAACCCAATGACCCATTTTATTTTCGTTACTGGTGGTGTAGTTTCATCACTAGGTAAAGGTATTTCAGCTGCTTCTGTTGCTGCACTTTTAGAAGCTCGTGGTTTAAAAGTGACCATGGTAAAAATGGATCCATACATTAATGTCGATCCAGGGACGATGAGCCCATTCCAACATGGTGAAGTTTTTGTTACAGAAGACGGTGCTGAAACAGACTTAGATTTGGGTTACTACGAACGTTTCTTGCGTCGTGCGAAAATGACCAAACTGAATAACTTCACATCAGGTCGTGTTTACCAAGATGTTCTGAACAAAGAACGCCGTGGTGACTATCTGGGTGGTACTGTGCAAGTTATTCCACACATTACTGACAATATCAAAGAGCGTGTCCTGCGTGCAGGCGAAGGCTATGATGTTGCGATTGTAGAGATCGGCGGTACAGTAGGTGACATTGAATCTCTCCCATTCATGGAATCTGTACGTCAGCTAATGGTTGAACTTGGTCATAAACGTACCATGTTAATGCACTTAACGTTACTCCCATACATTAAGTCTGCAGCAGAATTAAAAACCAAACCAACACAGCACTCTGTTAAAGAACTTCTGTCGATTGGTATTCAGCCAGACATTCTCATCTGCCGTACCGAGTACGATGTAGATGCAGATACTATCCGTAAAATTGCATTATTTACCAACGTTGAAGCACGTGCCGTTGTGGTATGTAAAGATGCACGTTCGATCTATCAGATTCCACGTACTTTCTACGAACAGAATGTTGATGATTTAATCTGCGAACGTTTTGGTTATAACGACCTTCCTGAAGCGGATTTAACCGATTGGGATAACGTGGTAGAAGCATTATTGAACCCAGAATACACCGTTCGTGTAGCGATGGTCGGTAAATATGTAGAACTTCCAGATGCGTATAAATCTGTGAACGAAGCACTTTTACATGCCGGGGTGAAAAACCGCGTTAAAGTCCAAATTGACTATGTCAATGCAGAAGAACTTGAAAGCCAGGACGTGAACGAAGTATTGAAAGATGCCGATGCGATTCTGGTTCCAGGTGGTTTTGGTGAACGTGGTACTGAAGGCAAAATGCAGGCGATTCAATTCGCACGTGAAAACGGTGTACCTTTCCTTGGTATTTGCTTAGGTATGCAGTTGGCTGTAATCGAATATGCACGTAATGTTGTGGGCATTAGCGATGCAACGTCGACTGAATTTAACCGTTCGACCAAATCTCCATTGATTGGCTTGATCACTGAATGGTTAGATGAGCGCGGTGAAGTTCAGCAACGTTCTGCTGACTCTGATTTGGGTGGCACCATGCGTCTAGGGGCTCAAAAATCTGAACTGGTTGCAGGCACAAAAACAGCTGAAATCTATGGTTCTGAAGAAATCATTGAGCGTCACCGTCACCGTTACGAAATGAACAACCGTTATATCCCATTGCTTGAAGAAAAAGGCATGAAGATTTCTGGTTATTCACCGGTACAGCATCTGGTAGAAACAGTTGAAATTCCTCAACATCCTTGGTTTATTGCGGTACAATTCCACCCGGAATTTACCAGCTCACCACGTGAAGGTCATCCATTATTTGCCGGTTTCATTGATGCTGCGAAAAAGCAGTACCAAAAAACTCAATAATCGGTGTGTAGGACACAACTAGGAAGTTTAAATGTCGCAATTAAAACCACAAGAAATTGTACGTTTGGGCGATATACAAATGGCAAATCATTTGCCATTTGTATTATTCGGCGGAATGAATGTACTTGAATCTAAAGACTTGGCTTTTGAGATCGCTGAGACTTATGTCGATATTTGTACACGTTTGGGTATTCCCTATGTGTTCAAGGCCAGCTTTGATAAAGCCAACCGTTCAAGCTTGAATTCGTTCCGTGGCCCAGGCCTCGACAAAGGTCTCGAGTGGTTAGCTGACATTAAAAAACACTTTAATGTGCCAATCATCACTGATGTACACGAGCCGTACCAGGCGGTGCCTGTTGCAGAAGTGGCGGACATTATCCAGCTGCCGGCTTTCTTGAGTCGTCAGACGGATCTGGTGGAAGCCATGGCAAAAACCGATGCCATCATCAACATCAAAAAAGCACAATTCCTTGCACCACACGAAATGCGTCATATTTTGCATAAGTGTCTGGAAGCAGGAAATGACAAACTGATCATTTGTGAGCGTGGTTCAGCATTTGGCTATAACAATCTGGTTGTAGACATGCTGGGCTTCGATATCATGAAAGAAATGAATGTGCCTGTGTTCTTTGATGTGACGCATGCCTTGCAAACTCCAGGTGGCCGTGCCGATTCTGCTGGCGGACGCCGCGCCCAGATTACCACATTGGCGCGTGCAGGTATGGCAACCGGTCTTGCAGGTTTGTTCCTGGAAGCACATCCTGATCCAGAGAAAGCCAAGTGTGATGGCCCATGTGCATTGCGCATGTCTCAACTTGAGCCTTTCTTGGCACAGCTAAAAGAATTGGATACCTTGGTCAAAGGTTTCGAAAAGTTAGATACACACTGAGTTTATCACTCTTGCGCTGCCCTAAAGGCAGCTCATATTAATCAACTGAGGAATAGTTCATGAGCCAAATCGTTGACATTCGTGCACGTGAAATTTTGGACTCTCGTGGTAACCCTACCATCGAAGCAGACGTAATCTTAGCATCTGGCGTAGTTGGCCGTGCATGTGCACCATCTGGTGCTTCAACTGGTTCTCGTGAAGCTTTAGAACTTCGTGATGGCGATAAAGCACGTTACTTAGGTAAAGGTGTTAAAACTGCGGTAAATAATGTAAACACCTTAATCCGTGATGCTTTGCTTGGTAAATCTGTATTCGAACAAAAAGACATCGATAACACGATGATTGCTTTAGACGGTACTGAAAACAAAGAAAAACTGGGTGCAAACGCAACTTTAGCTGTATCTTTGGCTGCTGCACGCGCTGCTGCTGATGAAAAGAAAATTCCTCTTTTTCAATATATTGCAGACCTTCGCAACAACTCGATTTTGACCATGCCTGTACCAATGATGAACATCATCAATGGTGGTTCACATGCAGACAACAACGTTGATATCCAAGAGTTTATGATTGAACCTGTAGGCTTCACTTCATTCTCTGAAGCGCTACGTGCCGGTGCTGAAATTTTCCATTCACTTAAATCAGTATTAAACAAAAAAGGTTTAAACACTGCTGTGGGTGATGAAGGTGGTTTCGCACCAAACCTTCGTTCTAACGAAGAAGCAATCACGGTTATTCTTGAAGCAATTGGTCAAACTGGCTACAAAGCAGGTTCTGACATTATGCTGGCGCTGGATTGTGCATCTTCAGAATTCTACAAAAATGGTCAGTACATTCTTGCGGGCGAAGGCAACAAAGCGTTCACCAGCAACCAGTTCTCTGACTATTTGGCTGGCCTTGTAAACCAATACCCAATTATTTCAATTGAAGATGGTTTGGATGAGTCGGATTGGGAAGGCTGGTCTTACCTGACTTCGATTCTTGGCGACAAGATCCAGTTGGTAGGTGATGACCTGTTCGTAACGAATCCTAAAATCCTGCAACGTGGTATCAACGAAAAAGTAGGTAACTCGATCCTGATCAAATATAACCAGATCGGTACCTTGACTGAAACTTTAGATGCGATCTATCTTGCCAAAGAAAATGGTTACTCTACTGTGATTTCACACCGTTCAGGTGAAACTGAAGATTCAACCATTGCGGATCTTGCAGTAGGTACAGCAGCAGGTCAAATCAAAACCGGTTCACTTTGCCGTTCTGACCGTGTAGCGAAATATAATCAGTTACTTCGTATTGAAGAATTGACTAATGCTGCATATCGCGGTAAAGCTGAGTTTAAAGGTTTGAACTAAGCGACTTATGTCAATGTTAAATGTATTCGACTCGACTGCGAGTAAAGTACTGTTGGGCCTTGCGATCATTTTGATCGCAGGGTTTCAATATTTATACTGGTTTGGTGAAGGTGGTTATCATGATCATCAGCAGCTGACCCAGAAAATCCAGCAGCAAATGGAATTGAATGATGAGCTGAAAGAACGTAATCGCGTTCTGGCGGCAGAAGTCTACGATTTAAAGAATGGTATTGAAGCCATCGAAGAACATGCGCGTTTAGATCTTGGCCTGATTAAGCCACGTGAAACTTTTATTCAAATGAGCACGATCAGTACTCAATATAAACCCATCTATCTTAATCCAAATTCTAAAGTAGATCTGCGAACCAATGAGTCACCTGAGCCAACAAATACCCCGTAAATTATGGGTCATTCTTCCTGCTGCAGGTTCAGGTAGCCGTTTTTCTAAAACAGAACTCAAGCAATATCAGACGCTTCAACAACGAACTGTTCTTGAACATACCGTTGCACGTCTGAATCAATTGCCTTTGACTGGTTATGTATTAGCGATTGGTACACAGGACAATGTCGCAAAAACGCTGCCATTTTCCGATCTGGAAAAAGCACATTTTTGTTTGGGCGGCGCAGAGCGAGTGAATTCGGTGCTGAATGCATTAAATTATTTATCTGCAATGGCCTCTGAAGATGACTGGGTCATGGTGCATGATGCGGCACGCCCTTGTGTCAGTCTGGATTGTCTTCAACAGTTGGTCAATACGGCAATTACCAAGGATCGGGCTGCGATTCTGGCGATTCCGGTACGAGATACACTTAAGCGTGTAGTCACCGGTTCTGATATTGAGGAAACGGTGGATCGCTCCATGCTCTGGCAGGCACAAACGCCGCAAATGGCCAAGCTGGGCACATTAAAACGGGCGATTGAACAGGCTTTGCAGGATGGTGCTAACATTACCGATGAAGCCAGCGCACTGGAACATATCGGTGAGCAGGTGAGTGTGGTGCAAGGGCGCTCCGATAATATTAAAATTACCTATCCAGATGATCTGGAACTGGCCAAGCTGATTTTACAAGCTCAGGCTTAAAAATATATTCGATAAAATTTGAATAAAAGCAGAATAAATCTGGCTATAGCGATCTATTCCCTATAGCTTTCACTTATAATTTTGCCATCATTCTTTTTCACCTTTTGGCCAATGATACCTTCACAGCAGTATCGGTTTTTACGTCATTCTTTGCGTGATGGACGTAGTATTAACCCGCAAGATTCCTCCCGGTGGACCAAGTTGCACCTTGATCCCTGGTTGTTGTGCTTTCTGGTTCTCAATGCAATCCTGGGGTTGATGGTGGTGTATAGCGCGACCTCTGAAGATTCCGGGATGGTTGTTCGTCAGGCGATTAGTTTCGGGATTGGTTTTGTGCTGCTGTTTATCTGTGCGCAGATTCCACCGAAAGTCTATCAGGCGATCAGTCCCTACCTGTATGCCTTTGGCATATTCATGCTGCTTTTGGTGTTTGTGATTGGTGAAAAACGCCTGGGTGCAACGCGTTGGATTACTTTGCCTGGTATTGGGAGTATGCAACCGAGTGAGGTAATGAAATTTGCCATGCCTTTGATGATGGCCTGGTATTTTGCACGTAAGCCATTTCCTCCCAAATTTGTACATATTGTCGGTGCATTAATTTTACTGGCTATACCATTTGTTTTGGTTGCACTCCAACCTGACTTGAATATTGGTTTGGTGGTTCCGGGTGTTTTTGTCTTGTTTTTAAGTGGGATGTCGTGGCGTCTGATTGTTGGTGCGGCAGCAGCACTGGCTGTAGCAGCACCGGTTTTATGGATGTTTGTACTACAAGAGTATCAAAAGAAACGTATCACCACGATGTTTGATCCGGAGTCGGATGCATTGGGTGCAGGCTGGAATATCATTCAGTCCAAAATCGCCATTGGTTCAGGTGGTTCCACAGGCAAAGGTTATACTGAAGGGACACAATCGCATTTGGGTTATCTGCCCGAGCATCATACCGACTTTATTATGTCGACCTATGCCGAAGAATTCGGTTTTATTGGTGTGTTTCTGCTGTTCAGTTTATTTACTGCGATTATTATTCGTTGTTTGATGATTGGCTTAAACAGTTTTCATAATTTTGGACGTTTATATGCCGGAGCTATTGGACTGACCTTTTTCTTCTTTGTATTTTTAAACTCGGGCATGGTGAGTGGTATCTTGCCGGTGACTGGAGACCCATTGCCGCTCATGAGTTATGGCGGAACGGCGGTGATTTCTATGCTCGCAGGTATGGGAATTGTGATGTCGATTCATACCCATCGATAAATTATTCTAAAAGTCGGATGTGTTCCGGTTTTACAAATATTGTTAAGACATGCGGGTAAAGAAAAGTATCTTCATTACATTCATGCTCAATGTGGAAATTGCTTCCAAATGCAGAGTGATATAAGCGTACAACAAAAAGCAGAAATGGATAAACGATATAAAGAAGCCCTCAATCGAGGGCCTCTTTAGTCTTAAAACTTAACTGAAAAACCAGGTGTAATAGCCCCAGATCATCAAAGGCCAAGCCAAAAATGGACTAAATAGCCATTTCCAGAACCAGTGGCGAGGTACGAAACCGACACCATGTACAAAGCCTCCAGAAATACCAATCATGATATACATCATGGCACTATGGCTATATTCACCGTTGGCATCCAGCATTGCAGAGGGATGAACCAATAACACTGCGGCGAGAGGAAAAGCCAGCAGGCAGGAAATCATCATCGCAAATTTGTTTGGTTTCTTGTCTACAACGGTTTTCTCAAGCGCAGCTTCGGTCATATTTTATTCCTCATCCAGGTCTTGGTGTTGTTCCATATAAATTGCAGCAATCACACTGGCAAAACACGCCATCAGTACACCCAGAATCCAGGCAAAATACCACATAATTTTGTCTCCTTAGTGCACAGCCTTAATACAGGCTGTGTGAATTGTCTTCAATATGTTTGTTGGTAATCACGCCCCACATCTTGTAATAACACCAAGTGGTATAGATCAGGATCAATGGAACAAAAATACAAGCTGCAACTGTCATGACAGTTAAGGTGTTTTTACTGGATACCGCATCCCACATCGTCAGACTGACAGTCGGATTTAAGCTGGATGGCATCAGGAACGGGAACAGGGCAAAACCGGCAGTCAAGATTGCACCGACGACTGCCAGAGAAGAACCCAGGAAGCTCAAGCCAGCCTTGTTTTTACCTGCAGCCAGTACAATGATTAATCCCCCTAGAATGCCGGCAATTGGAGCTGCCATTGTAATTGGATAAGTTGAATAGTTGTTCATCCAGCCCGGATTGGCATTGGTCAGTACTTCTTTTGCTAATGGGTTGGCAACACCATTGGTGTCAAAAGGCATCACCAGGCTATAACCCTGGATGTTTCCAAAATACAACCATGCACCCGCAGCAAGGAAAGTCGCCAAGTAGACCAGACCCATGATTTGTGTCGCTTTGGCAGAACGTTGACGCAGGTCGCCATCAGTACGCAGCATCAGCCATGCACCACCATGTGCGCATAACATCGATAAACTGACCAGACCACACACAATCGCAAATGGATTCAGCAGGGCAAAGAAACTTCCTGTGTAGGTAGAACGTACGGTTTCATCCAGGGTAAAAGGCACACCGAGGAACATATTACCAAACGCTACACCAAAGACTAATGCCGGAACTGCACCACCAATCGCCAAGCCCCAGTCCCAGGAAGTACGCCATTTGGTATTTTCCAGTTTAGAGCGGTAATCGAAGCCGACCGGACGTAAGAATAAGGCAAACAGTACCAGTAATAATGCCCAGTACATGCCAGAGAAGGCTGTTGCATAAACCATTGGCCAGGCAGCAAATAAAGCCCCCCCGGCAGTAATGAACCAGACCTGGTTACCATCCCAATGCGGGGCAATGGTATTGATTGCAGCACGGCGCTCGTTATCATTTTTGCCCACAAATGGCATGATCGCCATAGAGCCCATATCGAAGCCATCGGTGAGGGCGAAGCCAATCAGCAATACGCCGACCAGCACCCACCAAATTATTTTGAGTAATTCATATTCGATCATGCTTGAGTCTCCCCATTTGCCTTTTCTGCTGCAAGCTTTTCAAAGTGGTATTTACCGGTATGCAGGGAACTTGGACCAAGGCGTGAGAATTTGATCATCAGATACATCTCGATAATCAATAACACCGTGTAGAAGGCTGCCAATGCCAGGATTGAACCCCATACATCGCCAGTACTTAAGCTGGAGGCTGAAAGATGAGTTGGTAAGACTTCACCAATCGTCCAAGGCTGACGACCGACTTCTGCTACATACCAGCCGGTTTGTGCAGCCACCCAAGGTAAAGGCAGTGCAAATAAGGCAAATTTTAATAACCAAGGTTTGTTTTCAGCATTGCGTTTCGCAACCGCAAAGGTAGCCAGAACAAAGAGAAGCAGCATCAAGAAGCCAGAACCGACCATGGCACGGAAGGCCCAGAACAGACTTGGTACGTGTGGAATAGTGTCTTTAGCCGCTGCTTTGATTTGCTCATCAGAGGCATCAACAACATTTGGTGTGTATTTTTTCAGCAGCAAGCCATAACCGAGGTCTTTTTGTGATTCATCAAAAGCCGCTTTAAGCTCAGGTGATTTATCTCCTGCACGGAGCAGCTCTAACTGTTCATACGCCACCATACCGTTACGGATCCGCTGTTCGTGCTGAGCAATCAGATCTTTAATTCCGGTCACTTGTTCAGTGGTGGAGCGGGTTGCAATCAGACCCATCACATAAGGAATCTTGATCGCATAGTCAGTGGTTTGGGTTTCTGCATTTGGAATCCCAAATAAGGTGAATGCTGCTGGTGCAGGATGCGTATCCCATTCTGCTTCAATCGCCGCAAGTTTGGTTTTTTGGACATCGCCCAGCTCATAACCTGATTCATCACCCAGTAAAATCACTGAAAGTGTAGACGCAAGCCCGAAGATGGCTGCAATGGCAAAAGAACGGCGTGCAAACGGCAAGTCACGTTTTTTCAGCATGTAATAACTTGAAATGGCCAGTACAAAAATAGCACCTGTGACATAACCTGCAGACACTGTATGTACGAATTTTACCTGAGCAACCGGGTTAAAGATCAGTGCGGCAAAGTCCACCATTTCCATACGCATGGTTTCGTAGTTGAATACAGAACCAACCGGGTTTTGCATCCAGCCATTGGCGATCAGAATCCACAGCGCAGACATGTTCGAACCTAAAGCTACCAGCCAGGTAACTGCCAGATGTTGCACTTTGGACAGGCGATCCCAGCCAAAGAAGAACAAGCCAATAAAGGTCGATTCAAGGAAGAAGGCCATCAAACCTTCAATCGCCAGCGGTGCACCAAAAATATCACCGACATAATGCGAGTAATAAGCCCAGTTGGTTCCGAACTGGAACTCCATGGTCAGGCCTGTGGTTACCCCTAAGGCAAAGTTAATACCAAACAGTTTTCCCCAGAACTTGGTCATGTCTTTATAGATTTCTTTGCCGGAAATCACATAGGTGGTTTCCATAATGGCAAGCAGAAAAGCCAGGCCTAAAGTCAGTGGAACAAAAATAAAGTGATACATCGCGGTCATGGCGAACTGGAACCGCGAGAGATCGACCACGCTTTCAGAAATCATCAACGTGTCTCCTGGATTTGGGAAGGATTGCCGGCGATACGCTCGGCGACTTGGTTGTCAAAATTTTTAGGAATCGTAGGTGCATCAAACCAGATGTTTTTAATGATCATCAGTAAAATAACTTTGATAATTAAAATGGCAGTTATTTCTCTAACTACTCTCTGGTTTAGATTTTTGGGAACTAAGCTCATTCGACTAAGCCTGTCTGTGACTTGTTGTATATTATTAATCTATTGTAACTAAAAAATAAATAGACGATACAATTTAAATAAATATATATTTTTAAATGTATGATAATAAAAGGTATATATTTTTATTAGTTAAAATTTATTCTAAATATTTTTTATTATTTTATGTAATTTTATTGTTTTTTTAAATCCGACTAAAATGCTTGATTTTAAAATATTGAATAAAATTAATCAAACTATTTTGGTTGGTTTTATAAGGGTTGAATATCAGGGTCACAATCTTTCTCATTTTATTTATATTGATAAAAAACACGCCAAAAAAAAGAACATGCTGGAAGCATGTTCTTTTTAAGCTTTCTGAGGAGAGCAGAACTTAGAAGTCGTAACGTAAACCTAGAGATAGACCCATTGCATCTTCACCATCTGCACCACCTGTGATACCTGAAGTTTTTGTACTACGGCCTTGAGTCCATGGTGTCAAGTTAGAGTTTTCATCATTCAGTACAGTTGCCAAGTTTGCATATACACGTACTGCTTTGTCTAAACGATGTTCTACACCAAGTGCCAATAATGTTGCATTTGCATCATCTGCATCTACATCACGGTGGAACACTTGACCACGTAGATATGTTTTTGGCGCAAATTTATAGTCAGCAGCTACACCAAATACTTGAGCATCTGGATTATCAGCATCATTATCATGCGTTAAATACTGATATAAACCACCGAAGTTTAATTCTGGTGTAATTTTATATGCAGCTGCAACACGGAAGCCATCACGTTCGCCACGACTTGCATCTTCTTCATAGTGTTCATAAGCAGCAGCAAAATCAACCGGACCTTCTTTATAAGTTAAAGCTAAGTCATATGCTTTGCTTTTTTCCTTATCAGCCACTTCTGTTTCGCTGTGCAGAGATACAGCACCGATTACATTAAAACCGCTACCAAACTTTGGTGATTTATATTCAATCGTATTGGCATTACGTTCATCAAAACGTAAGTCACCCGCACGAGTTACGTTTCGGATATCACCTAATTGGTCACCAAAGAAGTTGACTGGACCACGCGCTACTTTAAATGGGCTGTCAAAGCGGCCTACACGTGCTTGACCAAAGTCACCTTTTAAGCCAACGAAAGTATCACGCGTTGCGAAGTTAACACCATCATCTTCATCTTCAGCACCGCTAGCGAAGTTGATTTCTTGTTCGATTTGACCAAAAACAGTCATGCCATTTTCTAATTGTTGTTCAGCTTTAAAGCCTAGGCGTGAAGAGTTTGAAGAAAGACCTACTTCGTTATAATCTGAGCCATTATCAAGATAGTCTAAAGATACGTGTGCACGACCATACACTTTAACATCAGCAGCAGCTGCCATCATTGGTGTTAAAATTGTTGCCCCAATTGCTAATGCAGATAACGTTTTTTTCATGTGTTGCTCCAATAAAGACTTTTTATTCATCGTCTTAAAACAAGTTTCAGTCATGTGTTGAAACATGTACCGCTCTATTGGTGCCAAGTATCGATTACAAATAAGACAGTAAGATTAAGGAAATATTTCAAATCTGTTAAATGTTGTATTTTGTAAGTTTTGTAATATTACACATTCAATTTTTTGTATTTAAAGATAATTTGGTTGCTATTATCTTAATGATTCGCATTTATTTCTAAAGTTTTATGCTTTAAGTAGAATAAAAAAATGGAGCCGAAGCTCCATTTTTTTATTCAGTTAAACTTAAAGTGCAGCTTTGATTTTTTCAGCCAGCGCTTTAATTTTTTCCTGATCACCCATCTGGGCAGCATGTTTACCCAAGTTGTGCAGAGAAGTCGGCACTAGATGAAAATGAATATGCGGTACAGTCTGGCCAGCAGCAGCACCTGATAATTGCATCAGGACAATGCCGTCAACGCCCAAACCTTTTTCAATTGCTTTCGCAACCTTCTGTACAATTTGAATCGTATAGGCCGCAGCTTCAGGATCTAGATCCAGTAAAGTGATGGCTGGTGCTTTCGGAACGACCAGAGTATGACCATCTGCTTGCGGCATGATGTCCATAAATGCAAGAACCTGGTCATCTTCATACACTTTAATCGCAGGAAGTTCACCGCGTAGAATTCGTGCAAAAATATTCTGATCATCATAAGTCATAAGTACATTCCTTGAGCGTTATTGAATTGAATTATTTACAGTTCAATTCTTTCTGACGATCTTTGATCACGTCAAGACGCTGTTGCTCTTTTTCCGAGAATTTTGGCTTGGTTGTATAGCAATTGTCATTGCCGAACTTCGCTTTTGCTTCTGGATCTTTAAAACAGAATCCTTTAGACGCATAAATCACGTCATGATCATTTTTCAATTTTTTGCATTCCTGTTCAGATGCAAGAACCGATGTTGAAGCCCCGAACAAAGTTGCTAAGCCAATTAATGCTGCAACAGAAAATTTCTTCATGCGAGTTTCCTCTGGGTTATCCACTATATGTGCCTGCCTACTAGTCACAATATGAGGTTTTGTTATCATTATTCAATGGCGAGATATTACTCGATGGTAATATTACTCCATGATTCATACATTTTCACGGCACTGGAAAAATCACTGTTTTTATCCGATAGATCACTGGCCGCCTGAATTAGATTCTGGGTTAATGATAGCACAGGCGCAGACAGTTTAGCCTCACGCGCCAGATCGATTGCGATGCCGGTATCTTTGGCCAAGAGTGGCAGGGCAAAGGTTACAGGAAAACTGCGATTTAAAATACGCTGCGGCAATACGGTTTCGGTCACCATGCTTTTACCACTTGAAGCATTAATACAATCCAGTGCTTCATTCAGGTTGACTCCATGTGCTTTCAGCGTAGTAAAGCCTTCTGCGACCGCACACAGGTTTACAGCCATTAACATATTATTCACAGCTTTCACTGCAAAACCTGCGCCAGATTCACCGACATGCTTAATCAGTGTGCCAAAAGCCTGCATCGCAGGAAGGGCTTTTTCAAAACCTTGGACATCGCCGCCTACCATCACTGTCAAGGTGCCATTTTCAGCGCCAATGGTTTGACCGCTGACCGGTGCATCCAGAAAGATCGCCCCACGTTCAGCCAGTTGTGCTGCCAGTTTTTGCGCGGAATCCGGTACACCACTGGTACAGTCGACCCAGACTGAGCCGGATTTAAGCGACAAATTTTCCAGAAGTTGTGCTACATCGGCACTGGTCGGCAAACATGAAAAGATAATATCTGCCTGAACGGCCTGTTCTAGCGTAACGGCTTGAGTGCCATATTCAGCAGCATGTTGCTCTGCTTTGTCAAAATTGCGGTTCCAGACATAGACGGTATCAAACTGCTTGGGTAAATGTGCCGCCATACGATAACCCATGGCACCTAAACCGATAAATGCTACTGACTGAATCATGCTGTATCCTCTGAATATGTAAATAAATTTTAATGTTTTTTGGCGATGCTGACGCAGATGCGCTAAGCATCAAGACGTGTAGAGCGCTGCGCCAGCCAGGTCGTCATTTTGGGCCAGAACGTATTGGCTGTTTTCTGGTTGGACATCAGGCCCAGATGACCACCCGGAATCAGAGTAAACGTCTTATCCTGGCTACTTGTCAATTCTATCAAAGGCTTAGCTGACTGTTCTGTGACAATCTGATCGGTTTGGCCGGCACCGACCAACAGCGAGCAGCTGATATTCTTAAGGTCAACAGTACGACCATTTAAGGTGATTGAACCTTGTTTTAAAGGATTTTGCAGCCACAGATGTAAGACCATGTCCTGATTAATCCCGCCCGGATAATCAATCATCTTATTCAGAAAATTTCCCATGGTGGCATGTTCATAGACATTTTCGACATGATCCAGATTCAGCAAAAACTGCTTCTGGCTTTTCAGCCAGCCGATCGGATCCAGTAACTTAAAGCCCAAGGCATTTACAATGCCGGGCGTATGAATATATTGCTTTGGAATATGACCCTGATGAATGGCCTGTTGCAGATTTTTATTTTTAGAAATCAGTTTATTGGTGGTCGAAAACAGTTTGCCGACCCGTCCTGATGCATAACTGTCGATGGGGCTGCCAACGACCATCAAATTTTTGACATGTTCAGGCGAATGCAAGGCGGTATAAAGCGTGACAAATACCCCAGCCATACTCCAGCCGTGTAGGGAAATGAACTGACTGTCCGAATGCTTGCAGATGGTTTCAATAGATTGAGGAATGGCTGCATCAATAAAAGACAAAAAGTTTAAATGACGATGTCTAAAGTTAAAACGTTTCCATTCCACCAGATAGACATCAAAACCGCTATGCTGAAAATGCTTGACCAGCGAACGATAGGGATACAGATCATAGATATCCATATTGATGGCGAGAGGGGCGACAAATACCAATGGCTCCTTGTATTTCTTATCGGGTGAGGCGTAATAGCGAATCTTGCAAAACTCGGTGCTGGCAATATATTCAAAAGGCGTTTTTTGCGACAGAATCAGAGAGGAGGCATTAAACATCCGGGCACTGAAATGTTTCAATTTTTTTTGCTGGCGCTGAAAGTTTTGTTTTAACTGAATCATGTAAATAAAATATCCGTATCCGGGGAAGGATTGATCGAAGTCTAAGCAATAATTGCTTATTATGCCTTGACCTGAAATAGCATAGGCGCTCAAAATGTTGGCAATTTTTTACAAAAGGCAGCCTTAGGGCTGAGGTAGAGCGATGAGCCAGCAAGACGATATTTCATATCAATTAGAAACTTTAGCCATCCGTATAGGTCATACCCGTAGCTTTGAGGGTGAGCATGCTGAACCCATTTTTCTAACATCGTCATTTGTTTATGAAAATGCCGCCGAAGCTGCTGCGAAATTTTCAGGTCAGGAACCGGGCAATATCTATTCTCGCTTTACCAACCCAACCGTTGCCATGTTTGAAAAACGTCTGGCGGCACTCGAAGGTGCAGAGCGCGCCGTTGCTACCAGTTCAGGTATGGCTGCCATTATGGCAGTGACCATGGCTTTTTTGAAAGCAGGTGATCACGTCATCTGCTCACGTGCAGTCTTTGGTTCGACTGTTTCGCTATTTGAAAAATATGTCGCAAAATTTGGGGTTAGTGTCGATTTTGTAGATTTGACCGATCTTGATGCATGGAAAAATGCCATCCAGCCTGAAACCAAATTACTGTTTGTTGAGTCTCCATCAAACCCGCTTGCAGAAGTGGCTGACATTCAGGCATTGGCTGATATTGCCCATGCCAATGATGCTTTACTGGCAATCGACAATAGCTTCTGTACACCAGTGTTACAACAACCCCTCAAATTTGGTGCAGACCTGGTGGTGTATTCTGCGACTAAATATCTGGATGGTCAGGGCCGTGCCTTAGGTGGAGCTGTGGTTGGAAACCATAAACTGCTGGAAGAAATCTTTGGTTATGTGCGTACCACAGGTCCTTCAATGAGTCCGTTTAATGCATGGGTATTCCTGAAAGGCTTGGAAACGTTACGTTTACGTATGCGTGAGCATTCAGCAAGTGCGCAGCAACTGGCTGAATTTCTGGATCAGCATCCAAAGGTAGAGAAGGTTTATTATGCCGGTCTGCCTGCGCATATCGGTCATGCGCTGGCAGTGAAACAGCAGACGGGTTTTGGTGGCATTGTGTCTTTTGAGGTGAAAGGCGGTCGTGAAGCCGCTTGGACAGTCATTGACAATACCCGGTTTATCTCGATCACCGGTAACCTGGGGGATGCGAAATCAACCATTACCCATCCGGCAACCACTACACACGGTAAATTATCGCCTGAAGCCAAAGAAGCAGCAGGTATTCGCGAAGGTTTAATTCGTGTTTCTGTTGGTTTAGAAGAGATTGGTGATATTATTCGTGATATTACTCGTGGTTTAGATCTTATCTAATTTTATAAATTTATGTTCGGAGATATTTATGAACATTAATATGTTGATGCAGCAAGCTCAGCGCATGCAAAAAGAAGTTGAAAACAATGTAAAAAAAGCCAAAGAAGAGCTGGCACAAACTGAAGTGCATGCCGAAGCGGGCGGTGGTTTGGTCAAAGTCACTATGACTTGCCGCAATGTAGTGAAGCGTATCGAAATCAACCCTGAATTACTTCAGGATGATCCAGACATGATTGAAGACCTGATTGCAGCTGCAATGAATGATGCAGCACGTCAGGCAGAATTGGTCTCTGATGAAAGAATGAAAGCAGCAAACTCGGGTATGGGTTTACCACCGGGTCTGGCAGGTATGTTCTAAGGAAGAATGCGCAATGTTTAGTGATCGTTTTGATCAACTGGTTCAAGCATTACGCATTTTGCCAAGCGTTGGGCCGAAATCGGCTCAACGTATGGCATTGCATATGATCATGAAAAATCGTGAAGGTGCAATTGGTCTGGCGCATGCGTTGACTGAGGCGACCAACTACATTCATGAATGCTCAGTCTGTCATTCATTGACTGAAGATGAAGTGTGCAATATCTGTACGTCGCTAGATCGTGATGATGAATTGCTCTGTGTGGTGGAATCACCTGCAGATGTTATGGCGATTGAGCAAAGTGGCAGCTTTAGAGGGAAATACCATGTACTGGGCGGGCATTTGTCACCGCTCGATGGGATTGGTCCTGAAGAAATTGGCATTCCGTATTTGTTGCACCGTTTGGCCAATGGTCAGGTGAAGGAAGTCATTCTCGCTACTAATGCGACGGTAGAAGGTCAGGCCACGGCACATTATCTGGTGGAAGCCAGCAAGCATTTGCCGATCCAGATGACTCGAATTGCCCAAGGTGTACCACAGGGTGGTGAACTGGAATATGTCGATAGTCATACCTTGAGTCAGGCCGTACATAACCGGATGCGCATGAAGTAAGATAGACTTAAAAATCTTGTTAGTTTTAATATAAAAAAGATATTATTTAAAATCCAGAGCCTAATAAATAAGGGGTATTTTTGCTAGATAGAGCAGAATTAGCGTTATTTTTTATACAAAAATTCTATAGATCAGTTAATATGGATCTATCGAGAATCTAATTTTAGACTCAGTCTTTATGTTTCAATTTATTCAACATCAAAACGATTTATACCCTGTGCTGAACCTGATGGATCAGAGTTCTGTTTACGGGCTGGATACCGAATTTATCAAGGTCGATACTTTGTGGCCGAAACTGGGTGTGTTTCAGATCAATGTAGACAACAAGGTCTATTTGCTGGATGGAACCACCCTGGATCTGACTGAGTTCTTCAATAAAGTTTTTAACGCCCAGCAGAATATTTTTCATGCTTGTAGCGAAGATATAGATCTGCTTTATCACTATACCCAAAAGAAATCGCTGACCAATGTGTTTGATACCCAGGTGGGCATGTCTTTCCTGGGGCATGGTCTGCAAGTTAGTTATCAGAATGCGTTGAAGCAGATGCTGGAAGTGGATATCGAAAAAGACCAGACCCGTTCGAACTGGCTGGCACGTCCATTAAGCTCAGAACAGTTACTTTATGCGGCCAATGATGTGCATTATCTGGTGCAACTGTCCGAGAAGATCAAGCAGGATCTGGATACGAAATACCTGCTCGATTTCGCTCTGCAAGACTGTCGTTTCCTGACCCAGGAAATTGGCGAAGATACACCAACAGCCTTGTTATATCAGGATGTCGGCAATTACCGGCATTCACGCCGTCAGCTGATGCAATTACAGCAATTGATGGTCTGGCGCGATCAGATTGCCAAAGCACTGAATCAGCCACGTAGTTTTATCTTAAAGAATGTCAGTATGATTGATCTGGTCGAGAAGTTCCCGCGCAATAACTTCCAGCTGAGTCAAGTCAAAGATATCCGTTCAAATGTGGTTCGTGAACATGGTAAAACCATTCTGGATCTGCTGAAATTCTTGCCGGAACCGGAAAGCTGGCCGTTACGTCTGGCGCGTCCAATCCGTCATTCCTCCAAAGATATCGGCGAAAAGATCGATAACATCATTCAAAATGTAGTCGATGAAACCTCAATTCCAAAAGAAGTGCTGATGCGTAAAAAATGGCTGAATGCCTTGTATCAGCATGTGGTCTTTCATAAGGATGAGCAGGATCTGCCGGATTATCTGCTGGGCTGGCGCTATGAACTGTTAACCCAGCCACTGATTCAGGTGCTGCATCAGGATGAATCTTATTTATCGACCCAGATGAAAGTCAGCGAGTGATCGCTTGCAGGATTGGTTAAAGATAGAGCAATTATACAAAATCACGACTGATGCATGAGACGTGGCTAATGTTTCTGTCTTTTTTTTGATGTATCCTTGCGGATGTTTTTCCAGAAAAGTCGTTTGAAACATGCAAGTGTCTATCTACAAATCCAGCAAAAAAAGTGAAATGTATCTGTATGTGGCGCGTCCTGCGGATGAAAGCGAAGCTGAAACATTCGAGCCACTCAGCGTATTGTCTGAGCCCGTACAAGCCGCATTTGGACGTGCGACTTTTGTCATGCATCTTGAACTGAGCGAATCGCGTAAACTGGCACGTGCCAATGTATTGCATGTGATGGATTCTATTGCTACACGTGGTTTCTTTTTGCAAATGCCGCCAGAAGGCTTGATTGATCCGAATGCAGTCGCTCCAGAAGGATTGCGTGGCGCTTAATGTTAATTCAGGAGTTGTGAAATGAATGGTTATGTTGCTGTCTTAGACTCAATTCCTGAACAGAGCATTGCTGTTGCGGTTTATCTGCTGGGCAGCCTGATTGCTTTATGGTGCTGGTATGGCGTAACCAGGCGCCTGCCTAAGCCACTGGGTGGTTTTTTGTGGATTTTAGGCTTTGCCATTCTATTGACACCGACGGTATCCGAGGGGCCGAATGCCTCTATCGCACCTGCAATCTTTGGCTTGCTGTTTGGTGTGTTGACCAAAGAGCAAGCTCTGATTTGGATTAATGCGTCACTTATTTTATTTGTCATTGGGATTGGATCTGTGATTGGCTATTGCTGGTCGACCTATGTGTCGAACAAGGGCAATCTTCGTGTTCACAAGAAAAGTTCACCGTTGTAAGTAAAAAAATAAGGTTAAATCATGTCTGCTGATCATCAACAATTTTCAGGTACAGCTCAGTACATTGCGACTGACAGTTTAAAGTTGGCGGTTAAAGCTGCCCGTAGTTTACAAAAGCCGTTATTGGTCAAAGGTGAGCCTGGTACAGGGAAAACTTTATTGGCTGAGCAGGTAGCAGAAAGTCTGGGCCTAAGACTGATCACCTGGCATATCAAGTCCACCACCAAGGCACAGCAAGGCCTGTATGAATACGATGCGGTGTCGCGCCTGCGTGATAGTCAGCTTGGTGATGACCGTGTCTATGACATCAAGAACTACATCAAGCCGGGTAAACTGTGGGAAGCATTTACCAGCGAAGAACGTTGTGTCTTGCTGATTGATGAAATTGATAAGGCAGACATCGAGTTTCCGAATGACTTGCTACATGAACTCGATAAAATGTCGTTCTATGTGTACGAGACCGGGGAAACCATTACCGCAACCCAGCGTCCAATCGTCATCATTACCTCAAATAATGAAAAAGAATTGCCCGATGCATTCCTGCGCCGTTGTTTCTTCCACTATATCGAATTTCCGGATGAAGCGACCATGCGCGAAATCATCGATGTACATTTCGAGAATATCTCTGCCACATTGGTCAATGAAGCCTTGCAGGTTTTCTTTAAATTGCGCCAGATTCCGGGTTTGAAAAAACCACCATCAACATCTGAGCTGATTGACTGGCTCAGCCTGCTCATGGCTGACGACATGCCAGAAGATATTCTGCGCAATACTGACAAGTCCAAAGCGATCCCACCTTTATATGGGGCCTTGATTAAGAATGAGCAAGATGTCCAGTTGCTTGAACGCCTAGCATTTATGTCACGTCGTTAAGGGAGAAACACGCATGTTCGTGCGACTGTTTTATACCTTACGCAAATACGGCGTGCCGGTATCAACGCGTGAGCTGATTGACCTGAATCAGGCGGTTGCCGCTGGTCTGGTGTTTGCCGATCAGGACGAATTCTATCAGTTGGCTAAAACTGTCATGGTCAAGGATGAGCGCTATTTCGACAAGTTCGATCGCGCCATGAAAGACTACTTTGATGGTATCGCGACCTTTGATCTGGATGAACTGCTAAATCAGGTGCATAAACTGCCTAAAGACTGGTTTGATCTGGAACTGCTCGAGAAACATCTGACCCCTGAACAGCGTGAAGAACTGAAAAAAGCTGGATCACTGGAAGAACTGATGAAAATGCTGGAAGAGCGTCTGCGCGAACAGCATAAAAAACATCAGGGTGGCAACAAGATGATTGGTACCGGCGGCACTTCGCCTTTCGGTGCTTATGGCGATCATCCGGAAGGGGTGCGTATTGGTGGGCCGGGACGGAAACGCTCTGCGGTGAAAGTCTGGGAGCAGCGTCAATATCGCAACCTCGATGATGAGCAGATTCTGGGAAGTCGTCAGATGCAAATGGCACTGCGCCGTTTGCGTAAATTCGCGCGTCAGGGTGCAGCCGAAGAGCTGGATATCGATGGCACGATTCGTGAAACCGCCAAGCAGGGTATTTTAGACGTACAGCTGGTGCCTGAGCGCCGTAACCGCATTAAGGTGCTGATGCTGTTTGATGTCGGCGGTTCCATGGACTCACATATTGCCCAGTGTGAAAAACTGTTTAGCGCAGCCAAAACCGAATTTAAAACCCTGGATTATTTTTATTTCCATAACTGCCTGTATGACTATGTCTGGAAAGACAATATCCGTCGTTCCAGTTCACGCATGAATACCTGGGATTTACTCAATACCTATGGTCGCGATTATCGGGTAATTGTGGTCGGTGATGCCAGTATGGCGCCTTATGAAATCACCTCGGTCGGCGGCTCGGTTGAATATATGAATGATGAAGCAGGACAGGTCTGGCTACAGCGTCTGCGACAGCATTTTGATAAAACCGCATGGCTGAATCCCGAAGAAGAAAACTATTGGCATTACACGCATAGCATTGGTTTAATTAAGCAAATCTTTGAAGATCATATGTTTCCAATGACTTTGAAAGGCATTGAAGATATGACCAAATATCTCGCGCGTTAATTTTATTTTTCTGTTAGTGGCTTTATCTATAATTATGAGTGGGTTAACCACATTATTTTAGGATAAAGTCATTTGTTGTACATTCCAAAGTTCAGGAATTATTATGGCTCATCAAATTAATGGTATTGCTTTACCCAATGAGGACGGCTTTTTTGGTCAATATGGCGGTCAGTTTATTCCGCCCGATCTAAAACAGGCGATGGACGATATCAATGTCGCTTATCAGGAAATCCGCCATACTCCAGAATTCCAGAACGAGCTTAAAGACCTGTTTGCCAACTATGTGGGTCGTCCAAGTCCTTTATTTCATGCCAAGCGTCTGTCAGATCAGTTAGGCGGTGCACAGATTTATCTGAAACGTGAAGATTTAAATCATACAGGTGCACACAAGATCAATCATTGTCTGGGTGAGGCTTTGCTGGCCAAATACATGGGCAAGACCAAAGTCATTGCAGAAACTGGTGCGGGTCAGCACGGCGTCGCATTGGCAACTGCCTGTGCCTTGGTTGGGATTCCATGTGAAATTCACATGGGTCAGGTGGATATTGAAAAAGAGCATCCAAACGTCGTAAAAATGAAGATTCTGGGTGCGCGCCTGATCTCTGTGACGCGTGGTACAGCAACCCTGAAAGATGCAGTTGATAGTGCATTTGAAGAATACTTGAAAGACCCGAAAAATTATATCTATGCCATTGGTTCGGTGGTGGGGCCGCATCCATTTCCAATGATGGTACGTGATTTCCAGTCCATTATCGGTGATGAAATCAAAGTGCAAAGTAATGACCGTTTTGGTGCAAATCCGGACTATGTGGTGGCCTGTGTTGGCGGTGGTTCCAATGCAGTGGGTGCATTTACCGCGTTTTTAAATGAACCGGAAGTAAAGCTGGTGGGCGTAGAGCCGGGAGGTCATGGCCTGGACACCGATATGCATTCGGCGACCTTAACACTGGGTAAACCAAGTCAATTGCATGGTATGGCCTGCTATGTGCTGGAAGATGAGCAGGGTGAACCTTTACCGGTACATTCGATTGCTTCTGGCCTGGATTATCCTGGTGTGGGGCCGCAACATAGTCTGCTTAAGGATTTGGGCCGGGTCGAGTACACCACCGCCACCGATCAGGAATGTCTGGATGCTTTCATGACCTTGTCGCGTGTAGAAGGTATTGTGCCGGCTTTAGAAAGTTCACATGCAGTGGCCTGGGCAATTCGTGAAGCAGGCAAATTGCCAAAAGAAGTCAAGATCGTGGTCAATCTTTCTGGGCGTGGTGATAAAGACTCAGATTATGTGGCAGAGAAACTGGGTTTAAATTAAGTTCGCTGACAATATTGATATAAAAAATCCCGGTCATGTACCGGGATTTTTTATAGGTGAAATCTGCGTCTTTGTCATGACTTTATTATTTAAATTAAGGGCCTTTAAACTTGATTTTTGCCATGTTTCAGATCTTTTAAAAACACTAAACTGCTTTTAACCTGAAATATACTGCTGCAGCTGTTCAATGAGTTTGCGTTGATCATCCATTGCTGCCTTGACCAGATCTCCGATTGAAATCAAACCGATCAGTTTTTCATTCTCCACTACTGGTAAGTGCCGCAGGTGACGTTCAGTCATCAGCGATAAACAGTCTTCTACGGTGGTAGATGTGGTTACGGTAATCACTTTAGAGGTCATGATCTCGTTAACCGTGGTGTCGAATGAGGTTCTTTGCATCAGGGCAATTTTACGGGTGTAATCTCGCTCTGACAGAATACCGACTACATTGTCTTCATGGGTTACCACAAGCGCCCCGATTCCTTTGTCGGCCATCAAGGTGATGGCTTCTAGAACTGTAGAATCTGGACGGATGGTATAAATAGCTTGATGCATTTTTTCATTGAGCACCTGTGCCACATTGGTCATGCTTAATCATCCTTACTGGTCAATTTATTATTAATCCTAGAGTATGCATTCAACCTGAACATCTCTAAGTGTTTAGGTTTTAGTCTTTATAAATAACATGTTATTTAAGCAATGTGCAGTCTTTGTTCAGAAAAAAATAGATGACGCATTTGTGCAGCAGTCAGTTTGAGTCTGGTGCCATTGGTATTACACAGGGCTGGCGTAACATTCAGTCGTGACAGGGTCGGCAATAATGCATTTTCAAAATCTTCAGAGTTGATTTTACGCGGGATATAATCCGGCCAATGCTGCTTGGCGTGGTTTTTGGCATCCAGTGGATTCAGCCAAAAGGGAAAAATACAGTCTTCCTGATCGCGCATCATGGCCCAGCCTTGATGATATGCGCCCCATAGCTCGCCACAATTCCTTAGGGATTTCAGCATGGTGATCTTGAAAAGAGACTCTTTACAGATCGGATCAATTTGAATAATTTTTCGTGGTTTCATTAGAATAAAGTGCAATTAAGTGTCTGGCTCTATTCTAGGAACTTTGTATGAAATTACTGTTTCAGCTTTGCAAGATTTCGTAAGAGAATATGTATTTATTGCTATTTATCGAAAAAAGAGCGGAAAAAAACGCCACCTAGGTGACGTTTCATCATGCTTGCAGGGTGGCCATGTTTTGCCAGTACTGCGCTTTGAGTGAATCCCGTTCTACACGGAAGCCTTGATAATAAAGTTCTGCTAAAAAAAGCGCCGCTTTACCATGACCTGCACGAGCTGCATCTTCAAGCTGTTTTACCGCATCCACAAAGTTCATTTGGGATTGGATGGTATTCACGGCATCTGCATACAGATGTTCCAGATCGTGTTGAGAGAGTTGTTGTATCATATAAAAACTCCTTAATTTTAATTATGATTACAGGACAGACTAATCAGTCTAAATACAAATATAACTTAGTATTGTTAAACTAATATTACAAAATAATGGAAAAGTCAACCATTCGATTTTATTCGTTTACTTTAGTTATAGTTTACATGACTAAACTATACACACTTATAAATATTATTAAGATAAATTGTAAATAGAGATCAAACAATAAGGAGAAAACCATGATGACAAGAACTTTAGATGGTGTAAATTTTGATATGCCACCAACTGCTGGGCAAATCCTAGAACTTGCACATTTGCATCGCAAAAAACTGGATGACGCTATATTTAGTAAATATACGCATCTGGGTAATTATGGGCTGGCACAACGTAAAGAGGTGTATGACTTTACCCGTGCTCTGGATGTCAATCAGCGTGAGCAGTTCTATAAACTCTATAATGGCGAGTTGGTTCGAATTGCAGATGAAGATCGCCTGCATCCCCCTGAAGCAGAAGCGGGGTTAAGTAAATTTGCTGTTGCACTGGTATTGGTGATTGTAGCATTGGTGCTGTATTCAACTATTCTGAGCAGAATGATGAGCTAATCCGCAGAGTCGTGGGTTTTAGCCCTGCTAAATATGGCGCTACTGACTTGAACTTATATAAACCTAACCATACACTACCTTTAACTTGAGGTAGTGTATGTCTATAGATACAGAAAAGTTAATTCAATGGTTCAGCAGAATCAAGCTGGAACAGATTTATAATATTGTTGTCATTTTTATGGTTGTGGTAATTTTATTTTTAGCCGCATTGGCTCTCTATCGTCCGCTTAACATCTCTCAAATCACCCAGATTCGGCAACTTTCTGAACAGCAAAATTTGCCCCAAACTCAGGATCTGGCACTGGCTCTGTTAGAGCAGCAGCACATCCGTCGTGGGCAGTATCTTAAATTGATGCAGGCCTATCAGCAGGAGTCTCTGCGGGCGCGTCAGCTGCCACCGCTCTCGGTGGAGATGCCTTAGGCACAGGGTTTGCTGGCAAATTGAAATTGGCATCCATTAAATTCTGCTCCAAGCGCATTTTCAAGGCATCTTTATCCAGTTCTTTATTGACCACGACAAGCGTTAGGCGGTCTGGATGTAAATGTTTGCGTATTGCATTTTGCACATCCTTTGCGCTAATTCTGGCCAGACGTTTCGGATAACTGGATAAATAATCATTTTGCTCCCTATAAAAGCCCATATTGCCTAACTGGGCATTAATGGTGGCATTGCTGCTGTAATTGTTAGGGAAGGCGCGCAGCATGCCTGCTTTGGTTTCTTCCAGACGTTGAGTGTCAATCGGTTGGCTGACAAAATTGATAAATGCCTGATGTGCAACCTGAATACTCTCTAGTAGCTGATCCTGCCGTGTAGAATATTTAAAGCTGAATACTCCGGGTGCCTGACTAAAGCTGAATGAGCTATAAGCGCCGTAGCTAAAACCACGTTTGACCCGCAGTTCCTGCATCAGTACTGCATTAAATCCACTCCCGCCAAACATGCGGTTGGCGACTTCTAGGGCCAGTCGATCTTCAGTAAAGCGTGATGGCCCTGTATGTCCAAAAGTGATATGCGCCTGAGACGAGTTATAGGGTAAATGCACCACTTCAAAACCAGATTTAATTTCAGGCTGTGGTAATGCAGCTGCTTTTTGACCTTGAGTTAAATTGCCGGCAATCCGTTCTGACAGTTCCAGCGCCTGTTTGGGGCTGAGTTTACCGGTAATAGCAATATTCATATTTTGCGCCACCAGAAACTGATCACGGAATTGTTTTAATAATTCGGCATTAATTTTCTTGGTACTGCCTTGGGTGCCACTGATTGGTTCTGCATAAGGATGCTGACCATATAGAGTACGATAAAAACGAATATCCATCAGCCGGCTTGGATTTTCCTGTAATTGCTTTTGTCCCACTTGGGTATTGCTTAAAGCCAGATTAATACTGGCGGGTTTAAATGACGCATTCTTTAGAACTTCCATCATCATTCCGAGTGCCGGTTCCAATTTATTTGGATCTGAAAGCGTACGCAGCCGAACCACAAACATGTCTCGATAGGCCTGTACGCTAAATTGTGCGCCGGCTTGGTCAAAAATTGCCGCCACCTGATTCGCACTATATCTGTCTGTGCCTTCACGCATCAGCCTGGCTGCCATGCTGGACAGGCCATAGAGTCCTTTAGTAATTTCTTGATCACGCGCCGAGCCGGCATTAAAGGTCAGCTGGATATCCACCATTGGAAGATCTTGGGTTTCAACAAATAGCGTACGTACCTGATAGCGATTGTTCAGGTCGTGAATATACGGTGCCTGAAATTCACGCTGCGGATTGAGATTTTTCAGGCTTTGCAACAGAGGGATAGACTGTAACTGACTCGGATTATCGTTTTGATCGGGTTGAGGGTCCAGATAATTTTCTGCATGAACAGCAGAAGCAAAACTTAAAATAAAAATAAGTAAAAAAGGGCGAAGATGATGACGCATTGCAATCCCCATTATTGGGCTTTTTGTTCAGGTGAGAGATAAAGTGTGCTGAGATTGTCTCGGACGAAATAGGCATTGGCGACACGCTGGATATCCTGAACGCTGACACTTTCAAAATGCTTGGGTAGTTCATCCATCAGCCGATAACTCAGTCCATTGACTTCCAGATTGCCAATCATTTTGGCCTGGCCGGCAATATCATCCTGACTATAAATCAAACTGGAGATAAAGCGGGTGCTGATACGATCTACTTCCTGTTGGGTCATGGCGGTGGTTTTGAGTAAATCCACTTCATCCTGAATCGCTTGTTGTGACTCTTGCAAAGATACGCCTGGCGCAGGTAAGGCAGAAATGCCAAACAGGCTGTCACCACGATTATAAGGATCATAAGAAGCGCTGACAGAGGTCAGAATTTTACGATCACGCACCAGACGGTCTTGCAGGCGTGAAGAAATGCCGCTGTCCAAAAGGCTACGAATAATGGTCAAGGCATACGCATCTTGGGGGTTTTTGGCAGTGCCGAGGGATTTCACATTCCAGGTCATGTACAGATTGGGCACCTGAACATTACTGTTAATTTCCATATGCCGATAGCCTAAGCGTTCAAACTCCAGCACATCATTACGTGGCGGTGTTGGACGCGCGGGAATATCTCCAAAATATTTTTGCACTTGCGCTAAAGCCGCTTCCGATTCCACATTTCCAACAATTACCAGAATGGCATTATTGGGGCTATACCAGTCCCGATACCATTTTTTGATATCATTTAACTGAATATTGTTCAGGGTTTTCATATGTCCAATCACCGGTTGGCGATAATGGCTGGTCGGATAACTGATCCATTTAAAGCGTTCAAAGGCCTGAGCGCGCGGGTTGTCATCGGTACGCTGGCGCCGTTCTTCCATCACCACTTTAATTTCTGGCGCAAAGTCCTGCTGCCGCAGTAATAAATTGCTCATGCGGTCAGATTCAAGTTCCAGTGCCATAGGGAAATAGGCCTTAGGATAGAGCTGATAATAATTGGTGTAATTGGTAAAGGTGGCGGCATTGATGCTACCGCCATAAATCCGGCTCAGACGGGTAAATTCGTCATTTGGAACTTTATGCGTACCTTTGAACATCATGTGTTCAAGTGCATGCGAGACCCCCAGAATATTGCCAGATTCATCACTGCTGCCGACTTTGTACCAGATCTGGGTCATCACCATGGGCGCACGATGGTCTTCCCGAATAATGACTTTTAATCCATTACTTAAAGTGGTTTCAAAAGTGGTGCGTGATAATTCACTACGAGTCTGGGCTTGGGCCTGATTAATACTTAATCCCAGCAATAGGACACCAAGTGGATAAAGCGTTTGTTTAATCATTCTGGAAAAAGAGGAGACAGTCAAAAAGGTAGCGGACACTAGATCTCCCAAAAAATAGGCATTTGTATTTAGGGTTATTTTTAATAAATGCGGAGATGAAAGCAACCAAGAGCTGTAGCTTTTTGGTATGTTTGTCCAGCATTTGCATTGCTAGCTGCAAAGCAGGCAAGTTATGGTAGAATCTGGGTTTTTAACGCAATGCTTTTCAAGGATTCGGCATGCAACAGCAATCTAATGGGCAAAACAAATTTTTGATTGATGCTGATATCGGAGATGATGATGTCACATTACCGAGCTTACCTGCGGTCAATGTGCCTATCGTAGAAACGCCAAGCGAAGCAGCTGTAGTTTCTGCACCTGTCGTAACAGAAACTGAAAATGAAGATTCTGCGGCGAAAGGTGGCTTCTTTAGCCGTATGAAAGAGGGTTTAACCAAAACCCGTAAAAACCTTGCCGATGGGATGGTCAATATCCTGATCGGTGGTAAAGAAATTGATGATGAATTATTAGAAGAAGTCGAAGAGCAGCTGCTGGTGGCCGATATTGGTGTGGAAGCCACCAAGACCATCATTGCTAACCTGACCGAGCGTACCGAACGTGGTGACTTGATCTACTCGCATTCACTGTATAAGGCGCTTCAGGAAGAACTGGTGGCTTTATTGGCACCCCGGGTAAAACCGCTACACATTGATCCGAATAAATCGCCTTATGTGATTTTAGTGGTCGGTGTAAATGGTGTAGGTAAAACCACCACGATTGGCAAACTGGCCAAACGTCTGCAAGGTGAAGGCAAGACTGTCATGCTGGCGGCAGGTGATACTTTCCGTGCAGCTGCAACGGAGCAGCTACAGATCTGGGGTGAGCGTAATAATATTGCGGTCGTGGCTCAAGGCAATGGTGCAGACTCGGCTTCAGTCATTTTCGATGCTTTTGAAAGTGCGCGTGCCAAAGGCGTAGATGTATTAATTGCTGATACAGCTGGTCGTTTGCATAACAAAGGTCATTTGATGCAAGAGTTGACCAAAGTAAAACGTGTCATGCAGAAAATTGATGCGACTGCACCACATGAAGTGATGTTGGTTGTCGATGCCGGAACAGGTCAGAATGCCATTAACCAGGTCGAAATGTTTGATGAAGCGGTAGGCCTAACCGGTTTGACCATTACCAAGCTCGATGGGACTGCCAAAGGTGGCGTACTGTTTAATATTGCCAGTCGTACTCATGTGCCGATTCGCTTTATTGGTGTGGGTGAGAAAATTGATGACTTGCGTCCTTTCTCTGCCAAATCTTTTGTTGCTGCATTGTTTGAAACTGAAAATAAATAATGCGTGATAATTCACACAAACTCCGCTAAGTGCGGAGTTTGTTGTTTTTGAGGGGTTTGAATGCTTTAAAAATCAGCTAGAAAATATGAACCAGATCTATCTACCGTAATAAAGCCATTATACTTGTATGGGATTATTCGAGCTGTTTTAGCTGGGTTTTGTGGGGGGAAGAAATGGCATTGCTAAATAAAATTGGTCAGGTATTAACAAGTGATATAACCAAGGACTTTAAATTTTCGAAAAAAAACAAACCTGATGATGATTTGAAACTGACTTTTGTTGATCAGTTGAAAAAGCGCCGTAGTATTTATGAACTTGGCAAGCGGGTACATTATAGTCAGGCGTATCTGAGTGAAATGCTTCAGGCAGCAGTTCGCAGTTGTCCTTCAGCCTATAATTCCCAAAGTACGCGGATTGTAGTGTTATTTGCGGATTCTCATTATAAGTTTTGGGAACTTGTCAAACAGGTTCAACGCCAGCATGTGCCCACACATATTTACGAAGGTGCAGAGATCAAGTTAAATCAGTGTGCCGCGGCATATGGCACGATTTTATTTTACGAAGATCAAGCCGTGATTCAGCAACTACAAAAGAAAATGCCGCTCAATGCAGAAGATTTCCCGATCTGGTCTGAACAGACATCAGGAATGGCGCAATTTGCCGTATGGACTGCACTGGCAGATTCGGGTTTAGGTGCATCTTTACAGCATTATAATCCGCAGATCGACACTTTAGTCGCCGAGCATTTTGACATTGAAAAGAGCTGGTTGTTACGTGCCCAACTTTGCTTTGGCTCGATTGAGCAGGCAGCAAAAGAAAAATTAGAACAGCAAGATCAGCACTTTTTTAAAGTATTGGGTTAAAAACCGATGAAGGACGGTATAGCAGCATGGATGCTGCGAATGAAATCTAATACAAATATTCTATTCAGATCTAAGTCTGATTGTTCTATAAATAAAACACATTGTTATGGGAATGCACCTGTTTTAAGTGCTCAAAACACGTAGTATGACTTTATCAGTTTTTAATAATCAAAATACATAGAGGTGAATTTATGGCATTTTTAGATCAAATCAAACAGCGCCGAAGCATTTATACCATTGGGAAAAATGTGAGCCTGGAGCAGGCTGAAATTGAAAATCTCATTAAAGATGCAGTTAAACACAGCCCATCATCTTTTAACTCGCAAACTTCTCGTGTGGTAATTTTATTTGGTCAATCACATGATACTTTCTGGCATATTGTGCGTGAAACCTTGCGTGATCTTGTTTCGACAGATGCATTTGAAGCAACCAATAATAAAATTAATGGTTTTGCAGCAGGTTATGGCACCGCATTGTTTTATGAAGACCAGAATGTGGTGAAATCGATGCAAGAACAGTTTGCACTCTATGCCGATAACTTCCCGGTCTGGTCAGAGCATTCTTCAGCCATTGCGCAGTTTGCAACCTGGACAGCTTTGGCAGAGAAAAATATCGGTGCCTCGTTGCAGCATTACAATCCAATTATTGATGAAGAAGTTGCACAAACTTTTGAAGTCCCATCGCACTGGAAGCTTCGCGCACAATTAGTTTTTGGTTCTATTGAAGCACCTGCGGGCGAAAAAACCTTTATGGATGATGCGGAGCGTTTTAAAACCTTTGCATAAATCGGGTTTCAGCTAAAAAGAAGTGCTTTTGTGCTTCTTTTTTTATTTGTACTGGCTAAATAGCAGATAATTTAAAATTGCCAGTCAAATAAATGCTAAAAGTTCAGGTGAAATAAGAGAAGTTTTTGTCATAAAATTGTCATTTCGACGCGGCATAGTGCAGCTCAACTTTAATAATTAACTTGAAATGAGTAGATGATATGGATTTTCGTATTGCGGCAACTGTAGCGGCACTGTTGTTTAGTACCTCGGTTTTTTCAGCGGTGACTATTACAGTACCTGAAGAAATTAAGATCGTTGCGGTAAATAATCAGGAAATAAAATCAAGTCTATTACGTTCTAATTCAACTTATAAACTGGATGCTGGAATGAATAATATCAGCGTCCGCTATAATGAGTTTTTTCAGCACTCTGATAATTCACATGACATTTTAAAGTCGGGAGTGCTTACTGTAAAAACTCCAGAGCTTAAAGATGGTGAAACCTATCGTTTAGCGTTAATTAATGCACCTCAGAATTTTGACGAAGCTAAAAAGTACCAGGATCAGCCCATCATTGGCTTATATGATGCAAAAAATCAGCTGCTTGTTCAGCAAGCGGGCGCTAAAGATGCAGCGAGAACATGGTTTGCAAATAATGTATTGACCAAAACAGTCGAGATGAGTAGCAAGTCAGCAACATCACTTAATCAACCAGCACCTGTATATGCTCAGGCAGCTAGTGTAGCTACGGTCGCCACTCCTCAAACTCAATTCGTCGGGCAGAATGATCAACAACTCATTCAATTATGGCAAAAGGCCTCCAAAGCTGAACGTCAAAAATTTATGACTTGGTTGGCTGAACAGACGAATTAAAAGATAAAGTATGAAGGATCAAATGGTATTGATGCTTTTTTAATAGGTAGAGTGCAGAGATTTATATTTGGTTATACTTTTAATGCAAAAAATCTGGAAAATCTCTCAGAAAAGGCTAAAAATAACATTTTAGATTAAAAAATAAACGTACAAGTCACTTTTTTGAATCTTTTTGAGAAAAGCCCTTGCGCTTGTTTCTAAAGTGTATAGAATACGCTGCATCAAGGCGATACAGCAAAACGAACTTAGCTGATTAAGTTAGGTTGTTGTGTGAGTTGCCTGGTAGCTTGTTTCTGACGAAGAGCAAGAAGATCATTAAGAGATTATGAAGAACAACTTGTGTGGATTTTTACTGGTTGATCAATCGAAATTATTTTCATTGATTGATGGTAAGAATGACTCGAAGTTTATTTGAGAAATATTTGTCAGAAAATTGATGAGCCAAGATTGGTGTCCTTTAGGCACTACTGATTTTAAACTGAAGAGTTTG
>NZ_VPAV01000017.1:0-55155 GCF_013418995.1 Acinetobacter sp. YH12106 | reverse complement strand
GAAAGTTGGGTGTATTTCTTCATTGTGTGCTTTCCAATTGCGAGTTGAAAAAGTCCAATGATTCTACGAATACACCTAACTTTTTCAACTAACTACAAATGTGTCGCACTTGAGATTTGAATCTGCGTTTCCAAATATTATTCTTTTTAGAAGAAAATATTTTTAGCATAAATATATGATTTCTATAAAATTTTAATTTAAGTTAATTTAGCTCAATATGTGTTCACATCATCCTTTATTAATTTATTCAGTTTTTTAAAATTTATTTTTTTAAATTATTGAGAATAATAAGCGCTACTCAGAAATTAGCAAACCTCTACAGGAACCGCTGTAATTAGCCGAATTAAAAGTAATTTTCTTATAGATATAATCCATTGTTATTTTGAACATAAAGCACTAATTTTTATTTAAAATGTACTGTATAAACACACTTACAAGCATCACAATTTATAAAATCAAATCAGTTATAAAACAACAGTGTAATAAAGTCGCTCATATACAATAAACAAATGTACTCAAACCCGATATTAAATCGATCAAAACAAATCTATATTTCTAGAAAAGGTATATTGCGATGACTCATCCAGATGAAAAAATTAATGAAGAATTTCCAGAAGAGGAATTGGACCCACAAGAAAAACAGGATCGAGAGATGAAGCGCGGTCAGCTGGGCATAGATAAAGACCCTCAGGTAAAAAGAGACCAAATCCGTCAACAACATCAGGATGAAGAGGAACAGAATCCTTAATATTCATATTATTGAGCCTGCTCCTTTGAGATTAGGATCAAGTGTAATACTGTGCTCGCTTTTTAGAGAATCGGTCAAGCTGCTTTAAGAATCCCTCAAAGTAATCTTTCTGTTTTTCTTCAGTTCGATAACCTGCATATAAAGTACGGCGTAAGCCTTCAGGGGCTACACAATCCAGACGGCGCGAAGTCACCCAGCCCTTCTCTTCATATTCATTTACCACCCAATCTGGCAATGCCGCAATCCCACGACCACTGGCAACAAGCTGAATCAGCATTTGAGTCAGATCGGTCGTCCGAATCTGTTTTGGCAAAATATTCGCAGGAATAAACAAGCGTGACATGATATCCAGACGATGCTTATCTACCGGATAAGTTACTAATGTTTCTTCTGCCAGTTCCTGCACCGTAATCTCTTGGGCACGTACTAAAGGATGTGTATTAGACAACACCAAACGTGATTCATATTCAAATACCGGGAAATATTCCACACCTTTGAGTGCAATCGGATCGGCAGTAATCAGCAAGTCAAACTCGCCCGTTTGTAACAATTCATGCGGATTGGCTTCAAAGCCCGAAGCAAAATCCAAATCAACATCTGGATATTGGATACGATACTGATTCAAAAGTGGCATTAGCCAGTCAAAACAACTATGACACTCTGACGAGAATATAATACGGCCTGTCTGTCCATGCACAATACGTGTGATATCACTTTGCGCTATCTGTACTTGTGGTAGCACATCATCAGCCAGTTTCAACAAACGTAAACCTACATTAGAAAAACTCACAGGGCGACTACGGCGATTGACCACTTCAACCCCGAACCATTGATCGAGTTCGCGCAATTGGTGAGACAAAGCTGAAGGTGTTAAACAGAGATCTCCTGCTGCTGCAACCAGTGATCCATGTTCTCTTAGCGCTGTCAGTGTTTTTAAATGTCGTAGTTCTATCATATGGCTTACCCAAAAAATACAGAAATCAGCTACTCAAGCTTGGTGAATAGCATAATCTATTTCAGGATACTCACTTCAATATTTTCACCTTTAAATTATTTTAATGAATTTTACTCAATAAATAATCTATTCAAAAATCGGTTTATTAAAAACATTTGAGTTATTTCATCCTCAAGATATTCAAAGAATCGTACTCTGCATTGCAATCAGCTCTCGTATTTAAAACACCTAAAGCTGTTGTGAATCAGCGCATCAACTCAAAATATAGAATCAGAATAAGTAAAAGAAAATGAGCATATCATTTGTTTGTCTGAAAACTTTTAAGATTATTTTTGAGCAGTATCGAATAAAGTGAAAAGACAGAGTTTGAGATTCGATTTAAGCAATGCTATCTATATGGTGGCACTGAATAAAATGTTTTATGAAAAGCAATCTGGTATAAAGATTTAATTTAGAGAGATTTTTATGTTGTAAGAAATAAGAAAATGGTGCGCTCAGCGGGACTCGAACCCACGCCACAGGCTTCGGAGACCTGTACTCTATCCAGTTGAGCTATGAGCGCGCGATGCACATCATAACAAAAAAAATCATAAGGTAAAGCAACTATCTATAACTTCGTCATTTTATGCTTAGACTTTATACAATGTTCCAAAACAGCAACACAGAATTCCATGTGAATCACTTGGCTTATTTTCCAAGATCACTCACAATATCTCAACTTTTCACCATTTGAGATATTCATGACTGATGCACTGATCTTAAGAGATGTGTCAAAGACCTATCGCAATGGCTTTCAGGCATTAAAAGGAATCAACTTAAATGTACCAGAAGGTGAGTTTTATGCACTTCTGGGGCCAAATGGCGCCGGAAAATCCACCACCATCGGTATTATCAGTTCATTAACAAAAAAAACCGCCGGCACAGTCGAAATTTTTGGTCATAACCTGGATACCCATCCCTCCCAAGCCAAACAGTGTTTAGGTGTGGTTCCTCAGGAATTTAACTTCGCCCAGTTTGAAAAAACTTTCGACATTCTGGTGACGCAAGCCGGCTATTACGGGATTCCTAAAAAAATTGCACAGCAACGGGCTGAACTCTATCTGACCAAGCTGGGCCTATGGGAAAAACGTGCAACGCAGGCGCGTATGCTGTCGGGCGGTATGAAACGTCGTTTGATGATTGCACGTGCCATGATGCATGAACCGAAACTTTTGATTCTGGATGAACCAACTGCGGGTGTCGACATCGAATTACGTCGTTCAATGTGGGAGTTTTTGAACGAGATGAATGAGCAAGGGACATCCATCATTCTCACCACCCACTATTTAGAAGAAGCCGAAATGCTGTGTCGCCGCATTGCGATTATCGATCGTGGTGTGATTAAAGAAGACACCAGCATGAAGAGCTTCCTAAGTCAGCTGAATGAAGAATCCTTTATTTTTGATCTTGCAGCACCGATTGAACCTTTGCATCTGGAGATTATCGGGGTACGTTTTAATTTAATCGACCCGATGACCTTAGAAATTACCATGGACAAGGCACATAGCATGAATGATCTGTTCCAGCTATTGGAGTCACAGAATATTCAGGTACGCAGTATGCGTAACAAATCCAATCGTCTGGAAGAGCTTTTTGTCAAAATGGTCGAAAAAAATCTGGATGGAGCTGCGCAATGAACATTAATCAACTCAGCGTAGCTTTATATACCATTGTATATAAAGAAGTCCGCCGTTTTATGCGGATCTGGCCGCAAACCTTGTTACCACCTGCCATCACCATGAGCTTGTATTTCGTGATTTTCGGCAATCTGATCGGTTCGCGGATTGGAGACATGGGCGGCTATAGCTATATGGAGTTCATTGTGCCCGGTCTGATCATGATGGCCGTGATTACCAACAGCTATGCCAACGTCTCTTCCAGTTTTTTCAGTTCAAAATTTCAAAAGAGTATTGAAGAGCTGGTCATGAGTCCGGTACCGATGCATGCCATTCTTTGGGGACATGTGCTGGGCGGTGTGATTCGTGGAGTACTGGTGGCGATTATTGTTAGTGCCGTGAGTTTGTTTTTTGCAGATCTATACATTACCAACTGGTTTGTGACGATTTATACCGTATTGATTACCTCCCTGCTGTTTTCTTTGGGTGGTTTTATCAATGCCGTCTATGCCAAATCTTTTGATGATATTTCGATTATCCCGACCTTTGTTTTAACGCCACTGACTTATTTAGGCGGTGTGTTTTATGCAATTTCTGCCTTAAGTCCATTCTGGCAAAATTTATCTTTGATCAACCCTGTGGTGTATATGGTCAATGCCTTCCGCTATGGCATTTTAGGACATAGCGATGTCAATGTAACTGTTTCACTTGCAGTGGTCACCTTATGTTGCGGCCTGCTCTATGCATTGGCCTATCATTTACTCTCCCGTGGTTCAGGAATGCGTGAATAATGAGTGTAGAACAATCTCTCCTTGGTAAAGACACCAATTACCCGACAGAATATCAGCCTGATGTTCTGTTTCCAATTTCGCGCGCGCCTGCCCGTGAACAATACGCACATGTTGAAGCGATTCAGCAAGGTGCCGACTGGTGGCATGTTTTTGAAATTTCCTGGTTAAATTCAGCCGGTGTGCCGCAAGTCGCAATTGGACGGATCAGCCTGCCTGCTTCTTCGCCGAATCTGATTGAATCCAAATCACTCAAGCTCTACTTTAATAGTTTGAATTTTGCCAAATTTGAATCTCAAGCTGACTTTATCGCCACGGTGGAAAAAGATTTATCTGCTGCGGCTGGCGCAGAGATTACGTTAGATTTATTTCAGGTTGATGACTTGGAAGTTGCCAAACCTGAAGGCATCTGCATTGATGAACTAATTCCGGAACGTCTGGAAAATCATCCTGATGCGAGTCTTTTGGCTCTGGATGCGAACCATACCGAAGAAGTTGAAATCCAGCTGTATTCACATTTATTAAGAAGTAACTGCCCAGTCACTGGACAACCGGATTGGGGTACAGTATTTATACGCTATCAGGGCAAAAAACCTTGTTATAAGAGTATTTTGGCTTATATTATTTCTTATCGTCAGCATAACGGTTTTCACGAACAATGCGTGGAGCAGATGTTTGCCGATCTCTGGCAACAACTGAAACCGGAAAAGCTGATGGTCTACGCAACCTATACACGCCGCGGTGGATTGGATATCAACCCTTGCCGTGTATCGGATTTAACATGGATGCCTCGCCCTATTCGATTAGCGCGACAATAAAAACATTGAGGTTTAACAATGCCATTTTTTGGTTTTATTCCTTCTGCAGAGCTTTTAAATACAATTCAGACTGCACAACAAAATAAAAATTCAAATGAGCCGCTTTACCCACTCCGTGATAAAACCGCATTGATGATTAATGATGAAATTATTGATGCGATTCTCACGGAACTGGTGCGTCGTTTTCCTGCAAGTGATAAGCGCGATACTGCGGAAAAACTGGCGGGCTATATCAAGTCAACTGTGGCGGTATTGCTGAAACAGTTATTGAGTAAAGCGCCGAATGATGTGGTGAAGCAATCTATTGCTTTCTCTGAACGTAGTCTGTTTAAAGACCCTGAAGGACAAATCCGTATTGGTGAGTCGCTGGATGCCAATCTGGTGACCAATTTAAAACATCATTATGCGGAACTAAAAGCCGGTCAGAGTATCGACAAACAAATGTTTAGCAACCTGTATAAGCAGTTTGGTGAAGCGACGGTACGTCACTTTATGGTCGATTTTAATAAAACCTTGGATCTTGGCATGATCAAACGCAAGGCAGCAGATATTGGTGCTTCTGCTGTGATTAAGGCCATCAATATGGCTGCAGATAAAATCATTCTCAATCTGAACAAGGATGAGCTTCGCGCCATGGCTGAATATCATGACACCTTGTTCTATACAGAATAGGTCTGCATAGAATCATCTAAGAGTGATTTTTTAAAATTAGCCTGACTTCGGTCAGGCTTTTTTATGTTCAATGAAATAGCTTGTTACAGATAAGCAGCTCCACAAGGCAAACTGACGCAAAAATAACCAGTCTTTCACTATTTTTGTATATGCATCTAGGTCTCTTAATCATCCGAATGTTATCTTTAATCTGGTTTTTACAGCCTCATGATTGAAAAAATTTCTCAATCTTTTTCATGGCATGATTCAAATAACATTGCCCGTAACTTATCAAAAATTGGAAATCGTACCAAGATGTTGAAATCGAATTTTTATAAAAAATTTAAACAGCTTTCAATCGCATTGACCGCATTCGGTCTCAGCAGTTTCAGTCTGGCCAACGATTTCCAATCTCATCCCTCTTATGCCAGTTTTAAACAGACTGCCATGCAAAATTATGGACTGAGTGCCCAGCAAGTCGATTCAGCCATGAACGGGGCGCGTAACCTGCCCAATATCATCAATATTATGAATCGTCCAGGTGAAAGCAAGCCTTGGTATTCTTATAAAACCAACTTTCTGGCTGAGTCGACCATTCAACGCGGTGTGCGCTTTAAACAGCAATATGCGGAAACGCTGAATCGCGCTGAACAGCAGTTTGGTGTACCACAGTCAATCATTCTCGGAATTTTAGGGGTAGAAACCGGCTTTGGAACCAATAAGGGTTCTTTTGTCACCCGTGATGCGCTGGCCACCTTAGGTTTTGGTTATGAGCGTCGTGCCCAGTATTTTCAAGATGAACTGGCGGCATTAATTGCCTGGTCTTATAAAGATGGCGTTTCAGCTTCTTCTATCGTCGGCTCTTATGCAGGTGCGGTCGGTTATCCACAATTCATGCCAAGTAATATTCCAAAATTCGGCGTGGACTACGATGGTAACGGACATATTGACCTGCGTAATTCAGCAGTAGATGCGATTGGCTCGATTGCCAACTATTTAGCCCAGCATGGCTGGCAGCGTAATCAACCGATTGCTTTTCCGGCCCGTTATAGTGGCTCGAACCCGGATGCGGTAATTGCCAAAGATCTGACCCAACCTAGCCCATATGGTGTGTTAAAAACACAAGGGATTAGCCCAATGAATCCTATTGTTCAAATTGACGATCTAGACTTGGTCAATGTAATTCAATTACAAGAAAATTATGGGCATATTTACTATATTACTTATCCAAATTTTCAAGTGATTACTACTTATAATCGCAGCCGAATGTATGCCACTGCATTGTGGTTATTAGGTACAGAAATTACCAGCCGTTAACATGAGAATTTAATACAAATTATTAAAGTCAACATTTTTATGAGTGATTATGAGCAAATATTGATCAATTTTAATATCATGTTACAATATTGATCATATTTTAATCACTCATTGTTTATTTTAAGTTCTTTTTTAAACTATTTTAATTAAACACTAGACAGGATATTGCAGGCATGAATATTATCCATTTCGTTAAATGTAGTTGCATAAGTTAAATATCAGGCGTGTTTACATGGTTTTTCAGTTACTTATGAACAAATCCATGCGATATGCTGTTAGGAGTTGATTCGATGCATTCTTCAATTTTGAAGTATTTTATGGCCATTGCCACGATAGTCACACTGACGCAATCGCAGGCAGATATGGTTCCGTCATCTTCGTTTAATCACGAAAATGACAATTCGCGCCTTGCAACGCGTGTATTAAATAAAGAAGCTCAAAGCTTCAATTCAAATTTCACCAATTTGAACAGCCTTTCAATCACTGAGCGTTCTGGCGATAAAGTTCGCCGTGAAACCATTGCAGCGAAAATTGAAATTCCTGCAGAAGAGCCTTCAGTGATTGAAAAACTGAATACCGTGGCTTCTAATACTGTACGCAAGTTCAGTCAGACAGGTACAGCCTCTTGGTATGGTCGCCAGTTCCACGGCCGTAAAACTGCAAGCGGTGAAACCTTTGACATGAATGCAATGACTGCTGCTCATCGTAGCCTACCATTGAACTGTTATATTCGTGTAACCAATAGAAATAATGGTAAAAGCGTAGTGGTTAAAGTCAATGACCGCGGCCCATTCCATGGTAACCGTGTCGTCGATTTATCTTATGGCGCAGCGAAGAAACTCGGCATTACCAATGCCGGTGTTGGCAATGTCAGTATTGAGCGTGTCGCTGGTCCAAATTCTTAAGATTTAGCTTGCAATACATTTAACCAAAAGCCACAGTAATGTGGCTTTTTTATTAACTTCAAGTTATAGAAAAATGACAATCAATCTATAGTTCCTCTTATCTCCAGCTACCTGTCCATTACAGCTTGAATGTTGCAAATTCGCCAAATAAAATTCACGTTTTGGCACGATTAACTTTTGACCAAACCTAGATTCTGCTTTATATTTTCAGGCAAGCACAACGTATTCATGGAATGGAGCGAATAATGAAAACAATATCTGAATGGCTGGATGAATATAGTGACAGTCATCAAAACAAAACCAATAAGCTGATTCACTGGGTCTGCGTACCGACTATCTATTTTTCGATTATTGGCATTATTGCGCACTTTAGTGCTTTACTGACCGCCCTTCTGCTAGCTCTGGCTTTTATTTTCTATGCCCGACTAGATATTGTTTTGGCAGTTGCAATGGCTGCTTTAACATTGATCATGGCCTGGTTAATCTGGATTCTGCCAGTCGGTGCCGGTTTTTATGTTGGCCTATTTGTTTTTGCCTGGATTGGTCAGTTTTATGGCCACAAAGTGGAAGGCAAAAAGCCATCTTTCTTTAAAGACCTTCAATTCCTTCTTATTGGCCCGATTTGGTGCATGGATGCTTATTTAGCTAAAGTAGCACCTTCCTGGAAAAGTCGCCAGATACGAGATATGAAGAGCATTTAGCAGCATTCTTCATTTTTTCTAATGAGAAGAACCTTCTTGATAGGTTCTTCCTTGATGTTTTAACCGGCCATACACATGTTTTCGGGCACAATCATGATGCATCCAGTGCGCCACATCCCCCTTCTCGCTATTTATATTCACTATAAAATTCGACAATATCATCTTTTTGAATCGAACCAATGCCGGGTGCGGAATCGATATTATATGTCACCAATACAATTTGATCATTCAAGCATGAACTCTTAATAGCGTGATCCTTTATGATCATCACCTAACGTTGCAATCATTGTTCGATAAGATCGAACCCCAATAGCACCCTGATGATGTTGAAAAGCAGTCTAAATTTTATTGAGATCATCTTGAGACATAGCTTCAAAATGAGTGTCGGTGTGGCGACTTGGCTGACTTTGTGTTAAGGAGCTCCACTCAAACTGGTTTTGCTAGGTATCAACACAGATATACAGCAATCAATAAGCAATCATCACCCCAATACCCATGTCGGTTTTATATGCGCTATTAATGATTTTCAATTCTTTAAATTTCGTTGATTTTATCACGCGTACTTTCTAAGCAAACTCGCATTTTCCAAGAAAAACTACCGCTTTCGACTTATTGTATTTTTATGCAGATATAAAAAAAGCCCCACAAAGTGGAGCTTCTTTATAATTCGTTACCGAATTATTGAGCAGCAGCCTGAGCAGCAGCAACTTCTTCTGCGAAACTCATTTCAGCTTTCTTCTCGATACCTTCACCAACTTCGAAACGAACGAATTCAGCTACAGTAGTACCTGTTGCTTTAAGAACGTCAGCAACTTTCTTGTCGTTGTCGATTACGTACATTTGACGCTCAAGAACAACTTCGTTCAAGTATTTCTCAACAGAACCCACAACCATCTTCTCAACGATGTTTGCTGGCTTGCCAGATTCAAGTGCTTTCGCTTCAGCAATTTCTTTCTCTTTCGCGATAAGCTCAGCAGAAACGCCTTCAGCATTTACAGCGACTGGGTTGAACGCAGCAACGTGCATTGCCAAGCCTTTACCAGTTGCTTCATCACCAGTATAAGAAACAACAACACCGATACGAAGACCGTGTTTGTAAACTGCAAGGTTAGCACCTTCAACAATTTTCGCACGACGTACTTGGATGTTTTCACCGATTTTTTGAACAAGAGCGATACGCGCTTCTTCTACAGTTGCACCATCTTCTAGTTTCAATTCAGCGATTTGAGCAGGATCAGTTACGTTTGCAGCAAGTGCAGCAGCCGCAACTTTCGCAGAGAAACCAGCAAAGTTTTCATCTTTTGCAACGAAGTCAGTCTGGCAGTTTACTTCTAAAAGAAGTGCTTTGTTGCCTTCTTGAGCAATCGTGATCGCGCCATCAGCAGCGATGTTACCCGCTTTTTTAGCAGCTTTCGCTTGACCAGATTTACGTAGGTTATCGATCGCTAATTCAACGTCGCCGCCCGCCTCTGTCAAAGCTTTTTTACATTCCATCATTGCAAGACCAGTACGATCGCGCAATTCTTTAACCATGCTTGCTGTAACTGCAGTCATGTTTATCTCCTAAATTCGGTAGAAAATGAATTCTTTTTAGAACAGAAACGGCCCAGAGGAGTTCTCATGGGCCGCCTGCATACATAACGCTTACTTTGCCACCATCACATGTCGCAAAAATGACAAGCTTGCGTCAAACGCATTAAGCCTCAGAAGCTGGAGCTTCTTCTGCTTTAGCTTGTGCATTCGCTTGTGATTGAGCATATTCTTTACCAGCAAGAATCGCATCAGCCATAGCAGAAGCATACAGTGTTACTGCACGGATCGCATCATCGTTACCCGGAATAACGTAATCTACGTTGTCTGGGTTAGAGTTTGTATCAACGATACCGATTACAGGAATACCAAGGTTCTTTGCTTCTTTGATTGCAATTGCTTCGTGATCAACGTCGATTACGAATAATGCGTCAGGTAAACCACCCATGTTTTTCACGCCGCCAAGACCGCGTTCAAGTTTTTCCATCTCACGAGTACGTTCTAAAGCTTCACGTTTAGTTAGCTTAAGGAAAGTACCGTCTTGAGATTGAGTTTGAAGGTCTTTTAGACGGTTGATAGATTGGCGAAGTGTTTTCCAGTTCGTCAACATACCACCTAACCAGCGGTGATCAACATATGGTTGACCAGCACGTTGCGCTTGTTCACGGATGATTGCAGAAGCTGCGCGCTTAGTACCAACAAACAAAACTTTGTTCTTTTTGCTCGCCAAGTTGTTAGCAAAGTTCAAAGCATCATTTAACGCAGGAACAGTGTGCTCAAGGTTGATGATGTGAATTTTGTTACGCGCACCAAAGATGTAATCGCGCATTTTTGGGTTCCAAAAACGTGTTTGGTGACCAAAGTGTGCGCCTGCTTGTAGAAGGTCGCGCATGCCTACGTTGTAATCTGCCATTTTCTTTACCTTAAAGTTTGGGTTAGGCCTCCATATACCCGCATTCTCCACCCAAGGGATTGCTGTCATTTTATCAGTGGTTGCGACAGAGGACATTTTTTAGCGATACAAGGCATGAATAGTGAGATTTAACATTCTAAATAAACTATTCATAACGCAGTAGCGTCAAAAAACGTCCCTATCCCGAAGGGTTGTAGCTAAAATCCCCTCATACTTCGTTATGAAGCTCGATAAGGGAATACCATTACCATCGTTTCATGCCTCGCATGACGAAATTTTAGCTGACAACGCAACTCACATATAAAGTGACAACAATCCCTAGAAGCACCCAGAGTAATGTGTCGATATATGTGCGGATTTTTTGCCCCATCGCACAAAGCCCGTGAAATTTATTCACGAAAAAGCATTTGATAAAATGGGCGGCTATTTATACCATAGTCACACACAAATTTCCAAAAGTTTTTAGAGATCATGAACAACACTTACCAAGCGCCACGTCGACTTATCAAAACCCCTGACGAAATTGAAAAAATGCGTGTGGCAGGGCGACTGGCGGCAGAAGTATTGGATATGATCAAACCGCATATTGTTCCAGGTGTTACTACGCTAGAACTTGATACGATTTGTCATGACTATATTGTTAACCAACAACAAGCCATTCCAGCCTGCTTAGGTTATGGTGCAGCACCAGGTCGGCCTGCTTTCCAGCATGTGATTTGCACTTCTGTGAATCATGTGGTGTGTCACGGCATTCCATCGGATAGCAAAAAGTTGAAAAAAGGTGACATTCTGAATATCGATGTCACTGTAATTAAAGATGGCTATCATGGAGATACCAACATGATGTACATCGTCGGTGGTGAAACGTCTATTCTTGCTAACCGTCTATGTAAAGTAGCGCAAGAAGCCATGTACCGGGGTATTGAAACTGTAAAACCAGGGTCAACCATTGGCGATATTGGCCACGTGATTCAAAAATATGTCGAATCTGAACGTTTTGGTGTGGTACGTGAATATTGTGGTCATGGAATTGGCACGACTTTCCATGACGAACCGCAAGTATTGCATTACGGCCAGCCAGATACCGGGATGATTTTAGAAGAAGGCATGACTTTTACCATTGAGCCTATGGTGAATGGTGGCGACTGGAAAACCAAATTACTGGGTGATAAATGGACGGTGGTCACCAAAGACCATTCATTGTCAGCACAGTATGAACATACCCTGCTCGTCACTAAAACAGGGGTTGAAATCTTAACCGCGCGTCCGGATGAAGATCTGTCACGCTTTAATAAATAAGTACCAAGACAACACCACAAAATGGTCACTATAAAGTGGCCATTTTTAGTTTATATTGACTGGCTTATGGGGGTTTACTGGATAACTCAAGCCTTTTAACTGTTGTCCCTTGGCATCGGAGTTCAAGATAAAGCTCTGCAAGTACACCATTTTTCCCTCAAAGTTTTCCAAATTCTTTTGCCCCATGCCTCGCATTTTAAGCTAAGATAATGTGCTTTTTATTTTTTAATCCCTATAAGAAGGAATACTGCCGTGGACGTACGTCTCTCTGATCGTGTAAATGCCATCAAACCGTCCCCAACGCTTGCTGTGACCAACAAAGCTGCTGAATTAAAAGCTGCAGGTCATAATGTTATTGGTTTGGGCGCAGGTGAGCCAGATTTTGATACACCGCAACACATCAAAGATGCAGCAATTGCAGCGATTAACAACGGTTTCACCAAATACACCGCTGTTGACGGTACGCCAGGTCTTAAAAAAGCCATTATTGCTAAATTGAAACGTGACAATAACCTAGACTACGCAGCAAACCAGATTCTGGTTTCTTGTGGTGGTAAACAATCATTCTTTAACCTGTCTTTGGCTTTGTTGAACAAAGGTGATGAAGTTATCATTCCTGCACCTTTCTGGGTCAGCTACCCGGATATGGTGATCATCGCTGAAGGCGTACCTGTGATTGTGAAATGTGGTGAAGAACAGCGTTTCAAAATCACACCTGAACAACTAGAAGCTGCGATCACTGACAAAACACGTTTAGTGGTATTGAACAGTCCCTCTAACCCGACTGGCATGATCTACACCAAAGAAGAACTTCTTGCTTTGGCTGAGGTACTGCGTAAATACCCTGAAGTATTCATCGCGTCTGATGACATGTATGAACCGATTCGTTGGGAAGATGAGTTCTATAACATCGCCACTGTTGCACCAGACCTGTATGACCGCACAATCGTGTTAAACGGTGTATCTAAAGCCTATGCAATGACTGGCTGGCGTATTGGCTATGCAGCGGGCCCTGCTAAACTGATCGGTGCGATGAAAAAAATCCAGTCACAATCCACTTCAAATCCAACTTCAATTTCACAAGTTGCTGCCGAAGCTGCATTGAATGGTCCTCAAGATGTTCTTGAGCCAATGATTGAAGCATTCAAACGTCGTCATGACCTGGTTGTGAAAGGCTTGAATGACATCAATGGTATTTCTTGCTTACCTGCGGATGGTGCATTCTATGCATACGCAAACATCAAGCCGTTGATTCGTGCCAAAGGTTTGAAATCTTGCACAGAATTCTCTGCTTGGTTACTGGAAGAAACTGGCGTTGCCGTTGTTCCTGGCGATGCATTCGGTCTGGGCGGTTTCATGCGTATTTCTTATGCAACTGCAGATGAAGTGTTGGTTGATGCACTTGCGCGCATCAAGAAAGCTGCTGATTCAATCGAAGGCGTTGACGCCGCAATTGCTTCAATCGAAGCTGAAAAAGCTGCACAATAATCAATTCGCTTGATTTAAAAACCCGCGTTGATCGCGGGTTTTTTTATGCCATTCCAAGCTGCTTTTGATAACGTATTTTAAGCAGATCAAACAAGTGATCGCAGCCAAAGTGTATGCCACACATAGCATTGATCGAAATTCCTGAATATCTAAAGTATCTCTATTTCCGGTAGAAATAGTACTCTCCTGCTATCTGCAATAGCATTGAAAAAAATAAATATTTTAACCACAATAACTTTTAACCATCTAATATAACTATTGCTATGAGCAACATTACATCAAAATATGTCACTTGCTATTATTGATGTTTCACTTTTAAATAAAATCGAAACAGCTAAAGAATAATCACAGGAAAAGCAGAATGAATCCAAAAGAAATGAACGGTTTGGCCTTATTACAAGCGATGCGAGATGGGAAAATTCCCGCTCCAAGCATTAGCGAAACCATGTCGATGCAACCTGCCGTTATCCAAAGCGGATACGTAGAATTTAAAGTCAAAGCCGATCACCGGCATTTAAATCCGCTTGGTGGCGTGCATGGTGGTTTTGCAGCAACTGTTTTAGACACGGTGACAGGCTGTGCGATTCATACTTTACTCGAAGCAGGGGTCGGTTATGGCACGATTGATCTGAATGTTAAAATGTGCCGACCGATTCCTCAAGACCAGCAGCTTAAAGCGACCGGACAATCAATTAACCTCAGTAAAAATCTGGGTATTGCTGAAGGTCGGATTCTGGATGAAGAAGGCCGTTTATATGCCCATGCCACTGCGACCTGTATGATTATTCGCCCTGAATAACCAAGAGAACCTATGGCCAGCATTCAATCGATGACCTAAGCAATATTGCCCTTCGTCTGTCCGGCTTGAACACAAGCGATCTGTGGTCGGCTTAAGCCCTGAAACTCAAAATAATGCTTGGACACATTGGCCAGCTCTACATCTTGTATTTGCGCTGTCGATGCCTGCCAAGCTTTGGATTGATTGGTACCGGTCAAAAGATTACCTGAAATGGCATAGATATATAATTCTTTGCTTTGCTCTTTCAGATAATCGGCATTCAAAAACACTTCAAAGCTAAATTGACGTTCAGTTTCTACCAACCATTTTTCTGCAAACCACAATTGCAGCAAATCACCTAGATACAAGGACTGTTGCGCCAAGGGCCATAGCTTGATATGAGCATCTGTAACAGGAATATAATACTGTGCTGGATCTGCAATAATCTGCAGATAGTTTTCTTGATAATAAGTGAGTTGAGAGAAAATTTGAGGGATGCTGAGCGTATTCATTCGCTGTCTCCGGTTTAGCCATTTTTGTGCTGGCAAGTAGGTTTAAATCCACACTGTTTGACCATTTGGTCAAACGACTTTATGGTTTTAATCTAGCAAGTGAAATTTATTCTGACAAGTATTTTTCGTAAAATTTATGCAATTGTCTAAATTAAAAACAGACAGGCTGAATTTGTTATAAATATGACAGTTTTTGCTTGACCCCTGTCAAAATCCCTCTATAATCGCTTTCAGATTCTCCAATAGCTCAGTCGGTAGAGCGACGGACTGTTAATCCGCAGGTCCCTGGTTCGAGCCCAGGTTGGAGAGCCAAATACTAAAAAGCCCACTCATAACGAAGTGGGCTTTTTTTCGTTTAATATTTTATAAAACAAGCCTGAATGATTTCAGGCTCGTTTTGGCTTAATCCATTACATTAAAAGCCAAGGTATATTTATAACGCTTTAAATCATTCTTTTTTATTTCGAAAGGCTGCTGATAATCAATTTTCATTAAGTACTGGCCTTTTTCCTGCATATTAAAGTTGAGTAACCCTTGCGCATCTGTTGTGAGCGCTTTATAGATTTTTTTATCACGACTAAAATCTGTCGTTTGTGCCAAAATCTCAACGTTTAAATTCGCAACTCCTTTTTTATCATCCAGTACTTTCAATTGAATCGCTTGAGATTTTTTAAATGCATTTGGATGCGTGATAAATTGAACATCAAAGCCAGCATGGATATGCTGAATGACCTGATTCGACGTCACACGCCGTGAGACAAAGGTTTCAATAATATCGATAGTCTTCACAGTTTTCTGTGGCATGTTTTTCTTCAGCGCTTGCTGATAAATCACATTTTGATTGGCGGCTTGATTGGCTTTTGGAACAGCACTTAGAACCATTTTCCATTTTTGAGCAACCTGTGCATACTTTAGGCTATTCCCCTGTTTCTCGCCACGAATCCGATAGGTACCCTCTTGTTTATTTTCCAGACTATAACTACTTAGGGTTTGTGTTTTGGTCCATGCATCATCTGCAAGATAAATCTTTTGGCCTGTAGGCGTATGATAATGAAACTTAAAGTTTTTAATCGCCACTTCCGAGGCAAATGGATTGTCATAAAAGCCAGATACAATCGCAGTGTGATTGTTAAAAGTTTGATAACTTAGTGGGGCAACATAAGGATAGTGTGCAAAGGCTGTACTGCTGATCACTCCAAAGATCAAAAAAGGCATGACTTTTACCAGCTTATTCATTATTTCATCATCGTTATTAAGAAATCTGCTGTATTTTATGGATTAAGTCTGTAGATGTAAATAATTCTCATTTATATATTTGCTCTGGATATAAAAAATCCCCCATGAACGGAGGATTTTTAAATGTTCACTGCAATTAAGCCGCTTGAGCCGGAACACCGCTATGGAAACGGAAAGTGTCATCTGGTGTCAGAATCAGCTGCTTTTCAACGTTACGAATATGATCAATCCGGCTTTGAATATCCTCTTGCGGATTTTTCAATTTTGCCGTGGTCGCCACATCCATCGCCAAAGCCAGATAGTCCTCAAAGTGACGAGATTCAGACTTAAGTAAGTAACGGTAATAACGTGCCAACTCATCATCCACACGCGAAGCCAGCGCGTAGAAACGCTCACAAGAGCGTGCTTCCACAAAAGCACCAATCACCAAGACATCAATCAAGGCTTCAGGTTCAAAAGTCCGGATTTCTTTGCGCAAGCCACCGGCATAACGCCCTGCACTCAAATTCTGCCAGGCCTGACCGCGCTTGTTCATCAGTTCAAGCACTTGTTCATAATGCAGCATTTCTTCACGCACTAACTGCGCAAGCTTCACCTGTAAATCGACAAAGTAACTATAGCGAAACATCAGGTTCATGGCCGTGCTGGCTGCTTTTTTCTCACAATTAGCATGATCTTGCATCAAGATTTCAAGATTTTCGACTGCCACATTCAGCCATGCCTTGGGCGTTTCACACCCCAGGAAAGCAATCACCGGCTGCATCAGTTCATCATAATTAATATTTGACATAACGATTCTGATCTTAACGTGCTGACTTAATCACAGCTTTCATTTGCTGAACAGCTTGTGCCAGACCTACAAATACAGCATCTGCAATTAATGAGTGGCCAATATTAAGTTCATGAATTTGTGGAATCGCCGCAATTGGCGTTACATTATCGAGGTTTAAACCATGACCGGCATTCACTACCAGACCTTTCGATGCGGCATATTCAGCGCCTTTAATAATGCGCTCAAGCTCAGTCTGCTGGGCTTCAGGCGTTTCTGCATCGGCATAAGCACCGGTATGAATCTCGATAGTCGGTGCACCACAAGCAACTGCTGCATCAATTTGGGCAAAGTCGGCATCAATAAACAAAGACACATCACAACCAATCGCCGCCAGTTCTTGCGTAGCTGCTTTGACTGATTCGAAATGGGTCACCACATCCAGACCACCTTCAGTGGTGACTTCCTGACGTTTTTCAGGGACAAAACAGACATGATGCGGTTTAATTTCCTTGGCAAAAGCGACCATCTCATCTGTTACCGCCAGCTCGAGGTTCATACGGGTTTTCAGTGCAGGACGCATACGACGCACATCTTCATCCTGAATGTGACGACGGTCTTCACGCAAGTGCAAGGTAATGCCCTCTGCCCCGGCCTGCTCACAGATCAATGCAGCATTGACTGGGTCTGGGTACGTTGTACCACGTGCTTGTCTTAATGTTGCGACATGGTCAATATTGACACCAAGTAATGCAGCCATAATCTTTTCCTAACTACGTTTGAGATTGAGAGTTTTGAATCCAGAGTTGCCGACTTTTTAATGGCCGATCACCCAATAAGGCCGTGATCACCTGTCGATACAGTTTCGTCAACAATTGTAACTGTTCCGGATTAAAATCCCCACCATTTTCATGATCTAGCATACTTAAAATCTGCTGACCTGACATGGTAGAGCGTAATGCTTTGGCCGATGGCATAAAACCGGCATTGAGCTGAAAATAATAGTGTTGTAGCGGATCAATCTGCGCCTGATTGGCATCTAGGGAAAAATCCAGACCATAACCGAGTTCTTCCAGCAAGATATGTTCAAATTGCCGCAAAATCTGTTTTAAGTATAAATTGGGATTAGATTGTTCTGATAATTGCTGCAATGCAGTTAATGTCTCTGCATATTTGGCAAAGGTTTGCGGCATTTCCACTTCTAGGGGGCACAAACGCAACAGGACTTCATTCAGATAAAAGCCTGAAAAAAAGGCATCGCCAAAAAAGAAAATCGGCTGATTGACAATTTCCAGCTTGGTAAAGTTTTTGAGTTCTGATTTTCCGGTGGCTTGCAAACTGATGGGCTGATATTGCGGCGGCGGTGTTTGCCGGAGAATGCCATCCATACGACCGTATTCCTGAGTAAATAAATGCACAATATGGCTGCGCTCACGGTACTTACGATGATGAATCAAATAACCATGCAGTACTTCGTTACGCATAAGCGGACACTTTAATCCTTATCTTTTTTTGATTTTTTATCATCGTCGTCATCTCCATCCGGGATGACTGCGCCCACAACAGCCGCAGTGCCTTTGACTGCGACTTTTGTGGTTTTATAAGCCACCTTGACAGGAACCGTGACCACTTTATGGATACAGCCTTGCAAGAATAAAACACATGCAAGCACTGCCAACACTTTCATCATCACGAAATTCCTTAAAGGGGCTTATTAATTTTATAACTTAGATATCGCTATAACCTAAGCTTTTCAATGCACGTTCATCATCAGACCAGCCGCCTTTGACTTTCACCCAAAGGGTCAGCATGATTTTCTGTTCGAACATTTTTTCCATGTCGAGACGTGCATCCATACCGATTTTTTTCAGCTTAACGCCTTTCTCACCAATCACAATGGCTTTTTGGCTTGGACGATCGACAAAAATCGTAGCATCAATATAGGTACAGGCCGGCTTCATACGACCAGTCTTTTCATTCATCACTGGCTGTTCAGTTTTGAATGATTCAATCTGCACGGTTAAATCATATGGCAGTTCTTCACCCAGCTGACGCATGATCTTTTCACGAATAATTTCAGAAGCCAGGAAACGCTCTGAACGGTCAGTTAGTTGATCCAGGGAGTACAATGGCGGCTGGAACGGCAGATACTTGGCAATCGTGTCACGTAAATGCTCAAGATTGGCACCACGAAGTGCAGAAACAGGTACGATTTCCGCAAAGTTCATCAGCTTTTCGCGCTCACGAATCAGTGGTAAAGCTTCGTTCTTGTTCTCAAAAGTATCTAATTTGTTGATCACCAGAATCACCGGCATTTCAGCATTTTTCAGCTTTTCCAGTACCAGATCATCATTCGGCGTCCACTTCTGTGCATCCACCACAAACAAAACCAGATTCACATCACGTAAAGCCGAATGGGCAGCACGGTTCATCATTTTATTGATGGCACGTACTTCCTTTTTATGCATCCCCGGCGTATCCACGAATACCGCCTGAGACTTTTCACGCGAATCAATCCCGACAATTTTATGCCGTGTAGTTTGCGGTTTACGTGAGGTAATTGAGAGTTTCTGACCCAAAATATGGTTCATTAAGGTAGATTTACCCACATTCGGGCGACCTACAATAGCGACAAAACCACTGCGATAATCCGACGGAATTTCGGTGCCTTGTGCGCTAAAAAATTGATTTACCAGGTCGTGACTGTCGCTTTGCGACTCGTGATCAGCATCAATGTGATCGGAATGAGTAGTCATTAAGACTTATGCTCCAAAAGTTTTAAAATATCTGCCGCAACGGCTTGTTCAGCAAAACGTCGGCTGGCGCCTTCACCCTGCATGGTCGGTAATCCCTCAATCTCACATTCCACTTTAAAATGCTGATTAGGGGCATCACCTTGAATATCTACAACCTCGTAAACTGGGAGAGGTTTCTTACGTGCTTGTAGATACTCTTGTAAACGTGATTTAGGGTCTTTAAGCTGATCGGTCGGCTCAATATGATCCAAATACGGTTCATACCATTTTAACACAATCGGCTCTAACACAGTGAGATCAGCGCAATCCACATAGATTGCGCCAATAATGGCTTCTACAGTATCTGCCAGTATAGACTCGCGATGATGACCGCCAGATTTCAATTCACCGGTACTGAGAATTAAACTCTGACTGAGTTTTAAATCATTGGCGATTTTCCCCAATGCTTCCTGTCGAACCAAGGTGGCACGCATACGCGTCAGCCGGCCTTCGTTTTCGCTTGGGTAGGCAGTGAAGAGATAATTCGCAATGATCATCCCTAAAAGAGAATCGCCTAGAAATTCTAGGCGTTCATAGTTTTGTTTATGACTGACTGAACGATGGGTCAGTGCCAGCTTGAGCAGTTCAGCTTGTTTAAACTGATAACCGATCCGTCTGGCAAGACGCTCATCATTGAGTTTTGACTGCGCTTTGATCAAAATTTTTCTCAAACTTCATCACTAAATCGATATTCATTATGAAATTTTTACGAATTTCATAATTCTTGTGTACCTGCAAACCATCGGTATGGGTAACTTTGGCAATTTCATCAAACTTCAGATCGCGAATATTATTCATTGATAAACGCTGATTCATCTGCTGACGGAATTTTTCTGGTGTTATATTGGCTGGCGCACTTTTTAACAGCGCCTCAATCTCACCATCGACCATACGATCATCAAAGTAGGGTCCCCACACTGCAATCGCTACTTTGGCTAGAAATGCAAACCCCACGATTGCAAATAAAATCCCAATATACGAAGCACCTTGTTGATGTCTCATTTTTTATTTTCCTGATTGAAACAATTAATCGATTGTCCCGTTGCGACCAAACGATGGCAATTTAAAGCCAGGTTCTTTATGCATCCAGATATAGAATGCACGACCTGTTAAGTTTTCTTCCGGAACAAGCCCCCAGAAACGGCTGTCAGCACTCTGATCGCGATTATCCCCCATCGCAAAGTAATGACCTTCTGGCACCTTTACTTCCCAATATAAACCATTTTCACTTGAATATTTACCATTTTCCACAAAGTTAATATAAGGCGCCTGACGTGCGACATTAACCCCTTCCAGCTCACGCATGGTAAAGCTATGCTGACCTAAAGTTTCTTTATGATAAATGGCATTGGGTGTATCCAGACGATCTTTTTCACGGCTAAATTCCACTGGAACTTTCGCTACTTGTTCACCATTGATGCTCAACTGACCATGATCATAGACAATATGATCACCGGGTAAACCAATAATACGCTTGATATAACTAATGGTCGGTTGTGGTGGATAACGGAATACTGCCACATCGCCACGCTCTGGACTGCCAGTATCAATAATTTTAGTGTTGACCATAGGCAGTTTCACGCCATAGTCAAATTTATTCACCAGAATAAAGTCCCCAGTTTCCAGGGTTGGCACCATTGAATCCGATGGAATATTAAACGGTTCAAACAAGAACGAACGCAGCACCAGTACAATCGTCAGTACTGGCCAAAAGTCATAAGCCCAGGTAATGATAAAATTTTCATTGCCCTTGCCGCGAGTTTGTCTTTGTTTCAGGACAAACTTGTCAAGCAACCACAGTGCGACAAAAAACAGCGTCGCAGGAACAAGAATCAAATTAAAATCAAAATCCATGGGCTTATATCCTTATTCTTCTAGCGTTCGACTTTTAACACAGCGAGGAACGCTTCTTGCGGGATTTCGACACTACCCACCTGCTTCATGCGTTTCTTACCTTCTTTCTGTTTAGACAGAAGTTTTTTCTTACGTGACACGTCACCACCATAACATTTGGCCAATACGTTTTTACGCATGGCTTTTACAGTAGAACGTGCAATGATTTGCGCACCAATTGCCGCCTGAATTGCCACATCAAACATTTGACGCGGAATCAGGTCTTTCATTTTTTCCACCAGCGCAATGCCACGATGACGCGCGTCGTTACGGTGACAGATCATTGCCAGAGCATCGACTTTTTCACCATTGATCAGTACATCCACTTTTACCAATGAAGAACTTTCAAAACGGACAAAGTTATAGTCGAGGGATGCAAAACCACGTGAACAAGACTTCAATTTATCGAAGAAATCCATGACCACTTCTGCCATTGGAATTTCAAAAGTAATCGACACCTGATTGCCGAGGAATTTCATGTCTTTTTGTATGCCACGGCGCTCGATACACAAGGTCATGACATTACCCAGATATTCTTGCGGTACTAAAATATGACATTCGGCAATCGGTTCACGTAAATCTTCTACGGTTGAACCATCCGGCATTTTAGACGGGCTGTCGATATAAATCGTCTGGCCATTTTTCATCACCGCTTCATAAATTACGGTGGGCGCAGAAGAAATCAGATCAAGATCATACTCGCGTTCTAAACGCTCTTGTACAATCTCCATGTGTAGCATGCCCAAGAAGCCACAGCGGAAACCAAAACCAAGTGCATCCGAACTTTCCGGTTCAAAGAACAAGGCCGAGTCATTAATTTGCAGTTTATGCAAAGCTTCACGAAACGGTTCAAAGTCACTGGCATCAATCGGGAATAAACCGGCATAAACCTGCGGTTTTACTTTTTTAAAGCCCGGTAGGGTTGCAACTTCAGGTGTGGTTGCCAAGGTAATGGTATCACCCACCGGCGCACCGAAAATATCTTTAATACCGGCAATCACGAAGCCGACTTCGCCTGCTTCCAACATGCCTGTTTCAGTATGTTTCGGGTTAAAGATCCCCACAGAAGTAATGATGTGCGTTTGACCTGTTGATTTCATCAACATCTTGTCGCCTTTACGCACACGACCCTGCTTTACACGTACCAGAGAAACTACCCCAAGGTAGTTGTCAAACCATGAATCTACAATCAGCGCTTGCAACGGCGCTTCGCGATCACCCACAGGTGCCGGAATCACATTCACCAGGGTTTCTAAAACATTTTCAATGCCCAGACCGGTTTTGGCTGAACATGTCGGTGCTTCTGTCGCTTCAATGCCGATAATTTCTTCAATCTCGTGAATCACACGCTCAGGTTCAGCTTGCGGCAAATCGATCTTGTTCAGTACGGGCAGTACTTCCAGACCTTGCTCAATCGCGGTATAGCAGTTGGCGACAGACTGTGCTTCCACACCTTGCGCCGCATCAACGACTAATAAAGCACCTTCACAGGCTGCGAGCGAGCGCGACACTTCATACGAGAAGTCAACGTGTCCCGGCGTATCAATAAAGTTCAGCTGATAAACTTCACCATTTGGATGGGTATAGTTTAGCGTCACCGAAGTGGCTTTAATGGTAATCCCACGTTCGCGCTCAAGCTCCATAGAATCGAGGACTTGAGCCTGCATTTCACGATCTTGCAAACCACCACAGGTCTGAATAAAGCGATCTGCGAGGGTCGATTTACCGTGGTCAATATGCGCAATAATCGAGAAGTTACGAATGTTTTTAATATCAACAGATTTTTTAGCTTGCGCCATGGGTTACCTTGAGAAAAAACGCGCTATGTAATTTAAAAATATTACATAACAAAAGCCGAATAGAAATTGCGAAGGATTATAGCAGAATGGTGATCTAGAAAAAGAATTATATTTTTGGCTTTGTCCACTCTGCCAAAATACCTGTCCAGCGATCTCAAGCTCAATCACTGCAATGAAAATTTGAAAATCACACCATGTTTTTGCTAAACCTGATTGAAATATCTAACTCTGTGCCAAAGAAGTGAGCGCTTATTGATCTAGATACACTATTGAAAAATCATAAGGATTGATCTGATCAGAAAGAGGTTGATAGGCTTGGGTAAAGGTAGGCGACATGCGTTTAGGAAGCCCAGTGGCCATTTCAATACAGGCCCACTGCGTACTACCTGTAAATAACAGGTTTTGATCCTGTGGTCGATAAAATGCATATTGGCGAAATGAATACAGTGCATTGATATCGTTCAACCAGGTTCGCAAAATAATTTCATCGCCCTCGAAAGCAGCCTTGCGATATTGCACCTGATGCTCAACTGCCACCATGGCATGTTTCAGTTCCACATATTCCTTTAACCCCAATCCCAATTTTTCAATATGGGCTGTGGCGACCTCCTGCATCCACTGTACATAGACCACATTATTGACATGGCCCAAGCCATCGATATGTTCAGCTTGCACCTTTAACGCAAGATCAAAAATAGCTGTCACTTTTCTCTTATCCTTTCCATTATTTTCAACTGAATAGAGTCTACCGAATTTATAGGCTGGGTAAATTGCAAATAATAAAAAACCGCCCATCAAAAGCGGTTTTTTATATTTAAAAATCTGAATAGAATTAGATACGCATTCCGACAATCGCACGCTGCCCTTGGCGCATGAGCGTAACGCGTGCCACATTGCCCTTCTTCAACTCAGAAACTTCTTGTACAAATTGCTCTGCGTTCAATACTGCCTTGTTATTAATATGCGTCACCACATCGTTTGGCATGATACGCGCCTGTGCGGCAATGCCACCTGAACGAACATCCTGAATCATGACCCCGCCTTTGATCTCCAGTCGATCCTTTTCTAGCGAACTTAAATCACGAATAGCCACACCAATTACAGGTCCTTTGCTCGGCTGCGCCTGTGCTCCGGCTTTTGCAGGGGTATCATCCGGTGCGGTACTTAAGGTTGCTGAAATATTACGGCGCTTATCATCACGTAAAACCTCCAGCTGTACCTGTTGCTGAGGTGCAGTACGGTTGAGATAGTTTAATAATTCACTGGTGCGTGAAATCGCAGTGCCATTATATTTTAAAATCACGTCGCTGACACGTAGACCGGCACGTGCAGCGGGTGAATTTGGTGCAACCTGAGTAATTAAGGAGCCTTCGGGCTTAGAAAGGTTGTAGGACTCTGCCAGATTACGGTCGATATCCTGCAAGCTGACCCCCAGATAGGAACGGGTCACTTTACCATTCTTTTTCAGCTGCTCTGCCACTTCCATGGCCACATCAATCGGAATCGAGAAGGAGAGCCCCATATAACCGCCGGTTCCACTGAAGATCCGCGAGTTCACCCCGACCACTTCACCATGCTGGTTAAATAAAGGCCCACCAGAGTTACCCGGATTGAGGGCCACGTCTGTCTGGATAAAAGGCACTGCTGTTTCACCCATCATGTTGCGCATTTTGGCACTGACGATTCCGGCAGAGGCCGAATAATCAAAACCAAATGGCGAACCAATCGCAAGCACAGGCTCACCGACACGTAAGCGGCCTACATCCCCGGTACGCAATTCTGGAAAATTCGAACCTGTGACCTTAAGTAAAGCTACGTCGGTACGTGCATCACTTCCCACCACAGTAGCATCAATTTCACGGCGATCATTCAGGGTAATGGTGACTTTAGATGCATCCTCAACCACATGATGGTTGGTCAGCAGATAGCCATCTTTACTAATAAAAAATGCACTGCCATAGCCGGTTTTTTCCTGTGGCATGCGCTGCTGCGGGATAATCACCTGATTGCCAAAGAAGCGACGCAGAATTTCCGGAACTTGTTGTTGTAAGAGTTCTTCTTCGCTCATTTTTTTCACGACATTGACACTGACCACGGCAGGACTGACCTGCTCGACCAGATTTGAAAAATCAACCGGTGTGACAGCCTGCAACTGTGCAGCACTCATGGTCAGGGTCGCTGCAAATAATCCTTTTTTTAAGTCTAGAATTTTCATATAAATTATTCACTCAAATTGTTGATAAATTTATGTAAATAGGTTTTATCACAAACATTGTAAAGTTTAAGTAATAATATGTTTCAATGCTTCAATCTGGACAATATCTCATTATTAAAACACTAAGTTAAGGCTTTGATTAATTTTTTTCATTAATAAATGAGCGTTTCAACGCTTGCCTTTTGCACAAAAAAGCGCTGTTATTACCAAACTTTTTTTAAAATTAGCTGATGGACATGTCTAATTCATCCCTTACCCATCAATTTGACGTCATTATTGTGGGCAGTGGCGGTGCCGGTTTAAGTTTAGCCTTATCGCTCCCGGACCATTTTAATATTGCAGTTTTAGCGAAATCCACCCTGACAGATGCCAGCACCTTTTATGCGCAAGGTGGTGTTGCTGCAGTACTCGATGAAATGGATTCGATTGAACAGCATATTGATGACACCATGATTGCAGGTGCACAGCTATGTGAAATGGACGCAGTCAAACAGACGGTAGAAGGGGGCAAACCATCAGTTGACTTTCTGCTAAAACACGGTGTGCAATTTACTCTGGATGAACAGGAACAGTTGCATCTCACCCGTGAAGGCGGCCATTCACAGCGCCGGATTATTCATGCTGCCGATGCCACAGGTCGTGCAATTTCGACTACTTTGGTACAACGCGCCCAAGAAAAATCAAATATCACTATTTTTGAAAATTATATTGCGATTGATCTGATCTGTTCACATAAACTTGGCCTAGACGGTGAAAACCGCGCGCTAGGTTTATATGTGCTGGATGAAAAAAATGAAAAAGTACATACTTTTTTAGCGCCCTTTACCGCCCTTGCCTGTGGCGGTGCAATGAAAGCCTATCTTTATACGTCAAATCCAGATATTGCCACGGGTGACGGCATTGCCATGGCCTATCGTGCCGGCTGCCGGGTGGCTAACATGGAATTTAACCAGTTCCATCCGACCTGTCTCTATCATCCACAAGCGCGCTCCTTCCTGATCACTGAAGCTATGCGTGGCGAAGGGGCTTATCTGCGTCTGCCCGATGGCGAACGCTTTATGCTGCGTTTTGACGAGCGCGCCGAACTTGCACCACGCGATATTGTCGCACGCGCAATCGACTATGAAATTAAGCGCTTGGGTATTCGGCATGTCTGGCTAGATATTACCCATAAGGATGAAAGCTTTGTTAGAGAACATTTTCCTACGCTTTATGCCCGCCTGCTGGAACTGGGTATTGATATCACCAAAGATATGATTCCAGTGGTACCTGCAGCCCATTACACCTGTGGTGGCGTTGTGGTCGATGAACATAGCCAGACTGATATCGCAGGTCTATATGCAATTGGGGAAACCTCTTATACTGGTCTGCACGGTGCTAACCGAATGGCCAGTAACTCACTTTTAGAATGCTTTGTGTATGGCATGAGTGCAGCCAAGCATATCGAATCTCATTTCAATGCTGACTATGCCTTTCCGCCCGTACCCATCTGGGATGACTCACAGGTAACCAATCCGGATGAAGATGTGGTGATTCTGCAAAACTGGGATGAGCTACGTCAGACCATGTGGAACTATGTCGGTATTGTGCGCAGCACCAAACGTCTGGAACGTGCCTTGCATCGTATTGAAATGCTGAAAAAAGAAATCACCGAGTATTACCAAGATTATCAGGTCAGCAAAAACCTGATCGAGCTTCGCAATCTGGTGCTGGTCTCAGAAATGATTGTGCGCTGTGCCATGCAGCGTAAAGAATCTCGTGGCCTGCATTTCACGCTGGACTATCCGGAATTATTGCCTGAATTACGCAAGACCATTCTAAATCCGGTGAATTTTGAAGTAGAAACACCCTTGGTCAATATTTAGATTATTGGGGAGATATGATTTTTAAATCATATCTCCCTGTCTTTTAGCGCTCACCTACTTAATTAAGCTTAGGCTATTTATATCACTGAACTTCTATTCTTCAGGTGTTTAGTGTTGAGGTGGAATGGCATAAGTCGCAGTAACATGCGCCACTGGCTCATCAAGGTCTACTGAATAAATCCAGACTTCCCCGACAATCAGAACTTTACCGACTTTAATAAGCTTGCACTCTCCTCGCAAATCCGTGCCACCTGAAGGTTTACGGAGAAAATTGATATTCAGATTGGTGGTGACAGCCAAACCCACCAGGCCAATTTCGCCCAGAATAGCGACATATAAGGCAAGATCGGCCAAGGTCATCATGGTTGGGCCAGAAACAGTACCACCCGGACGCAACTCTTGTGCGCTAACCTGATACAGCAAAGTTGCGCCGCGTGGAACAACGGCTTCGATCCTACATTTTTCTAGGCTTTGTGGAAATTCTTGTTGTAAAAATTGTTGGATTTCGGTTTTGGTCGTTTTCATCTTATTAAAAAAATCTTCTATATTGCCTTCAATATAGAAGATTTTTCACACATTTACCTAGTGAAAATTAAAATAAACAGGATTTCAATTTAAACCAGACTTCAAATAACTTAAAGCCTGCTCGAATACCTGCTCCGGTGTACGGGTTGCATCCAGACGTTTGATCCGTTCCGGATGACGCTGCCACAACGTTTCATAGCCGGCTCTTACTTTCTCAAAGAAAGTGACTTTCTCTTGTTCAAAGCGATCCAGTGCGCCACGCGCGCGTGCCCGGTTCATTCCCAGTTCAATCGGTGCTTCTAACCAGAAGGTGATGTCCGGCATACGTGCCACAAAGTGATCATTTAATAACTGCAGCTTTGTTTCACTGAGTCCACGACCTGCACATTGATAGGCAAAGCTGGCATCAGTAAAACGGTCACAGAGTACAATTTTTCCGGCTGCTAAGGCTGGCAGAATGACTTGTGCCAAATGCTGGGCACGCGCCGCATACATCAATAGTAATTCGGTATCATGCGCCATCGCTTCTTCATGATTCACAGCCAGAAGTAGTGCTCGGATCTGCTCGGCCATCGGCGTACCACCCGGCTCGCGCGTAAGCATCACATCTTTGCCTTGGGCCATAAAATCGTCATAGATCGAACGAATGAGTGTGGTTTTACCTACACCTTCTGTGCCTTCAAAGCTAATAAACATACTCATTCCTTATTCTTCGAGCGTAAAATGGTCAGATACTCCTGCACTGCTTTATTGTGATCATTCAGATTGGTCGTAAACGTATGTCCGCCATTGCCCGTGGCGACAAAATAAAGGTTGTCAGAATTATCCGGATGCATGGCTGCTTCAATGGCTTTCTTACTTGGCAGTGCAATTGGCGTTGGCGGCAAACCAGACATGGTATAGGTGTTATACGGCGTCGGCGTACGTAAATCCTTGCGGGTAATATTGCCATTATAGGCATCGCCCATTCCATAAATCACGGTAGGATCGGTCTGTAAACGCATGCCAATTTTTAAACGGCGCACGAACACTCCAGAAACCTGTTCTAGCTCACTATCCACACTGGTTTCTTTTTCAATGATCGACGCCATGATCAGCGCTTCATATTTATTCTGATAGGGCAGATCAGTCACGCGTTTTTCCCAGGCCTGATCCAGTGCCTTCATCTGGCGCTGATACAGATTGGTTAAAATTTTACGGTCAGTTTCACCTTTAGCAAAGAAGTATGTATCCGGTGCAAACAGACCTTCAGGATGTGAAAATGGAATATTGAGCTCTTTAAGGAGTTGTGCCGTTGGCAAATGTGACACTTCTTTGGTCACCAGATCATCTTTCTTCAAAGCATCAATCAGCTGTTTGAATGTGGTTCCTTCAATCACCAAAATCCGGTTCATCTGGGCATTTTCAGCATTGGAGATCATATCCAGAACCTGACGAATACTCATGCCCTGGCGCACTTCATATACGCCAGCTTTCATGGTGTCATGAATCAGGATGCGCTGATAAAGCTTGAGAATAATCGGGAAACTGACCTGTTTTCCTTTGGCCAGACGGTCAATAAAACCAGAATAGGTTTCCCCTGACCCAATCGCCAGCAGCTGTTTTTGTCCGTCTACAGGATAGTCTTTCCACAAACTACTTTTTAAGACCAGTACCAAAATCAAGGCAAGTCCAATCAGGACGAAGGCAATTCCTTTGAAAAGTGACGAAAATTTGGCTGTATTGTTCTTTTTGGCTTTAGACTTGGAAGCTGACATATTAAGACATCTGATTTAATCGAAGACGGTTAAAAAGCTCAATACAAGCATCGCCATCCAGGGATCGCTGCTCAAATTGAGTGACAATTTTCATCGGGTTTAGCGCATTACAAAAAAACAGACTCTGAATATGGGCTATTTCCTCCATATCGATGTAACGTTGCTGACAGGCAATTCCCTGATCTTGCATCCGTTGTAGAATTTCTGCACGCATCACCCCAAAGACGCCATTATAACGAAGTTCCGGCGTAATCCATGTATTGTTTATACAAATGAAACAATTACTGCTCACCCCTTCGACAACCCCGCCCTGTACATCTGTCACCAGTGCCTCAGACCAACCGCGCTGATCCGCCTCCTGCTTGAGCAAAACCTGCTCCAGGCGATTCAAGGTTTTTAGTCCGACCAGACCCGGCATGGTCAATCCCAGTGCCTGCTGTAATACCCCACTTTGGATCTGTTCATACTTTAAATCATGTAGGGCTTGAGGATAATAAAATACCCACAGATCCGCCGGATGCTCTGGCAAACTATAGCCCCGCTCGCCGACTCCACGACTCAGCACGATCTTTAATGTTCCATTCAGCTGACTTTCTGATTCACGTAAAAGTTCCAAACTTTCTGCAATCAGAGCTAAATCAGCATGCAAACTTAATTTTTGATTACTGAGCTGCAAACGTGCCAGATGACGATCATATAATTCCACCCGGTCCTGTCGAATCCGGGCCGTGCTAAAACAGCCATCACCATAATGAAAGGCCCGATCGAGTACTTCTATCCCACTGACATGTTTCGCATTTTTCAAACAGAGCATATTTTATTGCCTCTCAAATCAACAATTGAGTACTGAGAGATAAGCTCCATCGATTTATCTCTTTTACTCACATCAAATGCATTTTTAATTATTTTTTATGCAAAATATCTCCAGCTATTCTTGCCTTATCCAACAAAAGCTAAAAAAATTGAGGCAAAAATGAATATTGGTAAATTAAAAATTGGGGTATTGGCTGCACTGGTTTCGGCCACTGCTTTCAGTGTGTCTGCAAAAGATTTCCTGAACGTGTCTTATGACCCAACCCGCGAATTATATGACAATTTTAATAAGGAATTCAGCGCATACTGGAAAAAAACCACGGGTCAGGACGTGAACTATAAACAGTCGCATGGCGGTTCAGGTAAACAGGCCCGTGCTGTGATTGATGGTCTGGATGCAGACGTCGTGACCCTCGCGCTAGCGGCCGACATTGATGAAATTGCAGCGAGAGGTCTGCTGCCTAAAGACTGGCAGAAACAATTCCCGCAAAACTCGACCCCCTATACCTCCACCATCGTCTTTCTGGTCAAAAAAGGCAATCCAAAAGGGATTAAAGATTGGGGCGATCTGGTGAAGCCTGGAGTAGAGATCATTACGCCAAACCCGAAAACTTCTGGCGGTGCACGCTGGAACTATCTGGCGGCATGGGCATGGGCCAAACATCAACCTGGTGGCAATGACAGCAAAGCACAAGATTTCGTGCGTCAAATTTATAAACAGACCAAAGTTCTGGACTCAGGCGCACGTGGAGCCACCACCACTTTTGCTGAGCGCGGGATCGGTGATGTATTACTGGCTTGGGAAAATGAAGCCCATCTCGCTACTCGTGAACAGCCGGGTAAATTTGAAATCATCACGCCAAGTCTGTCAATTTTGGCCGAGCCACCGGTGGCAATTGTAGAAAAAAACGCCAAGAAAGATGGCAATGAAAACCTGGCCAAAGCTTATTTGAATTATCTGTATTCTCCTGCGGGGCAAACTGTGGCTGCGAAGAACTTCTATCGTCCACGTAATAGCGAAGTATTAAAGAAATATAGCAGCGTATTTAAACCTTTAAAGTTAGTCACCATCGACAAAGAATTTGGTGGCTGGACCAAGGTACAAAAAGCACATTTCGATAATGGCGGGATCTTTGATCAAATTGTAAAGGTAAATCATACGAAATAATGAGGCAGTCCAGCAGAAACAATGGCCTTTATTGATAAGGCCATTTTCATTTCAATAACTTCAGCTCTGTCTTATCTTTTTTTTTCATATAAAATTCGTTTTTATTTATTTTTTACGCATAAAGAATAGGTTTATTCTGCAGCTATGTTACAAAACGTGTAAGAAATTGAGGTTTCTAATGAGTATTTCAAAAACAATAAAACTTGGGGTTCTGGCTGCTGTGATTTCGGCAACCTCATTGGGTGCTTCAGCACGTGATTTTCTGAATGTTTCCTACGATCCGACACGTGAATTGTATGAAGATGTCAACAAGAGTTTTGGCAAATACTGGGAAAGCCGTACGGGTCAAAAAATTAACTTCAAGCAATCCCATGGTGGTTCTGGTAAACAGGCCCGCTCTGTTATTGATGGCTTGAATGCAGATGTGGTGACTTTGGCCCTCGCAGCCGATATTGATGTGCTTGCAGAAAAAGCCAAATTATTGCCAGCAGACTGGCAAAAGAAACTGCCACAAAACTCGACACCGTATACCTCAACAATCGTATTTTTGGTGCGTAAAGGCAACCCCAAAGGGATTAAAGACTGGGGCGATCTGATGAAACCGGGTGTCGGCATTATTACCCCGAATCCGAAAACATCAGGTGGCGCGCGCTGGAACTATCTGGCGGCATGGGCATGGGCTAAACATCAGGCCGGTGGCAATGACACGACTGCACAAGAATTTGTTCGCCAAATTTATAAAAACACCAAAGTCCTGGATTCAGGTGCGCGTGGTGCAACCACCACCTTTGCCGAGCGTGGGATCGGTGATGTCTTGCTGGCCTGGGAAAATGAAGCGTACTTAGCGATTCGTGAGCAACCAGGTAAGTTTGAAATTATCACACCAAGTCTGTCTATTCTGGCTGAACCGCCAGTGGCGATTGTAGAAAAAAATGCAGCGAGAAAAGGCAATAAGCATCTGGCTCAAGGTTATTTAAACTTCCTGTACTCGCCATTGGGTCAAGACCTGGCAGGCAAACATTATTATCGTCCACGCAGTGAAGTAGCTTTAAAGAAATATAATCATGTGTTCAAACCACTCAAACTGGTGACGATTGATCAGGAATTTGGCGGCTGGGCAAAAGTGCAAAAAGCGCATTTTGAGAATGGCGGTATTTTCGACCAGATTGTGAAGGCAAACAGCGCGAAGTAATTCGCAGCTGATCTGACAGGAGCATCGACATGATACATACGCTTATTGTTCCAGGTGTAGGTGGTAGCGAATACAATCACTGGCAAACATGCTTACAACATCAGCTCAGTCGATGCTCTCGTGTGCAACAAAAAGATTGGAATCATCCCGTTTTGCAGGAATGGATCACTGAATTTGTCAAAGCCCTGCAAGATATTCAAGATGATGTACAGATTGTAGCGCACAGCTTTGGCTGTTTAACCTCGGTCGCAGCACTGGCACAACATCCAGAATTGACTGCTAAAGTTAAAAAGCTGATTCTGGTCGCGCCGGCCAATCCGGCACGTTTTGGGGAAAATGGTTTTGTTCGTAACAGCCAGACCGATTACAGCCATTATTTTCAGCAAGTGCAGATTCAGGTTCCGGCCACGTTATTAATCAGTGAAAATGATCCCTGGTTAAGCTATGCAGACGCCCAGTTTCTGGCCAAAGCCTGGAAACTCAAACCGATTAATCTCGGACAGGTGGGGCATGTCAATGTCGCTTCAGGATTTGGCCCTTTTCCTGAACTTGCCCAGTATTTGATTTCAGAAAAGACTATGCAACATATCAGCAATACTGATGACAGCAAGTATTATTTCAAATTTGCATTTTAGTCGTTGCAAATTATGCTTGTGTCCAATTTCTTTTTTTAATTTTCGCTGGTTAGTTTTAACCAGCTTTCTCTCTTTTGAGGAGTCATCATGTCGCAGCGATCCCGAGTGCTGCCAGGATTTGGTCTTTCTCTAGGCTTTACCCTAGCGTATTTATCATTAATCGTTTTAATCCCGCTGTCTGCTGTTTTTATTAAATCACTGGGCATTGGCTGGGAAGGCTTGTGGGAAATCCTGAGCTCTGAACGTATTCAAAAATCCCTACAACTCAGTTTCAGTGCAGCCATTATTGCTGCGCTGGTGAATGTGGTGTTTGGCCTGTTATTGGCCTGGTGTCTGGTACGTTATAGCTTCCCGGGCAAACGTATTGTCGATGCCTTGGTCGATTTGCCTTTTGCGCTGCCAACAGCGGTGGCCGGTATTGCCTTGACCTCTTTATATGCGCCGACTGGCTGGATTGGTCAGTATCTTGAACCGATTGGTATTCAGGTTGCTTATACCCCGATTGGTATTACGCTGGCTCTCATCTTTATTGGCCTGCCTTTTGTGGTTCGTACCGTACAGCCGGTACTCAGTGATCTGGAAACTGAACTGGAAGAAGCTGCATCTGCACTCGGGGCAAATCGCTTGCAAATTGTGACCAAGGTAATTTTCCCGATTTTACTTCCTGCGCTTATCACTGGCTTTGCGTTAGCTTTCGCTCGCGGTGTTGGTGAATATGGTTCGGTGATCTTCATTGCCGGGAATCAGCCTTTTGAAACAGAAATTGCCCCACTGATGATTATTTCCCGTTTAGAAGAATATGATTATGCCGGTGCAACCACAATTGCGGTGGTGATGTTGCTGATTTCATTTGTCCTGCTGTTCCTGATTAACTTACTGCAAGCTTGGGCCAGCCGCCGTACCGGGAGAACTGCACGATGAGTTTGAATACCAACAGCAATGCACTGGCTGAAAAACTGCAATCCCGTGATGCAACCCGTGAGCCAACCTGGGTACGTTATACCCTGATCACTATTGCACTGATTTTTTTCTTGAGCTGCCTGATCCTGCCTTTGATTCTGGTTTTTGTGGAAGCCTTTAAACAGGGAATTGGTGTCTATACACAGGCATTGGTGCATCCAGATACTTTATCTGCAGTCAAACTTACACTTTTGACTGCTGCAATCGCCGTACCGCTGAACGTGGTATTTGGTGTCGCTGCGGCATGGTCAGTGGCGAAGTTTAACTTTCGGGGTAAATCCTTCCTGACCACCTTGATTGATATGCCATTTTCGGTCTCTCCCGTGATTGCCGGTTTAATGCTGGTACTGATTTTCGGTACGCAAGGCTGGATGGGGTCCTGGTTAATGGACAATGACATCAAGATCCTTTATGCAGTGCCTGCCATTGTCCTGGCGACCATCTTTATTACTGTACCCTTCGTGGCTCGTGAGTTAATTCCATTAATGGAAGCACAAGGCACGGAAGAAGAAGAAGCTGCGATTGTGCTCGGTGCATCTGGCTGGCAAACTTTCTGGAAAGTGACCCTGCCAAATATCAAATGGGGTCTGATTTACGGCGTGATTCTGTGTAATGCACGGGCCATGGGTGAGTTTGGTGCGGTATCGGTTGTATCCGGTCATATCCGCGGTGAAACCAATACTTTACCGCTACACGTCGAAATTCTTTATAACGAATATACCTTTAGTGCTGCGTTTGCCGTGTCTTCGCTTCTGGCTCTCCTCGCAATTGTCACCCTGATTTTAAAAACATGGGTGGAACTGCGCCAGGAAAAACAGGACAAACGTAATCAAGATTCTACAGTTTCTTAAGGAATGCCAACATGAGTATTCAAGTACAAAATATTGAAAAACACTTTGGTGCATTCCATGCACTTAAAAATATCTCGCTGGATTTTCCAGATGGTCAACTGGTGGCCCTGCTCGGCCCATCAGGTTGCGGCAAAACCACCCTGCTACGGATTATTGCAGGTCTAGAATCTGCAGATGGCGGTCAGGTCATTCTGGAAGGTCAGGATGCGACCAATGTTCATGTACGTGAACGTGAAGTCGGCTTCGTGTTTCAACATTATGCCCTGTTTCGTCATATGACGGTATTTGACAATATTGCTTTTGGTCTGCGTGTTCGCCCACGTAAAACCCGTCCATCTGAAGCGGAAATTAAAAAACGTGTTACGCGTTTACTTGATTTGGTTCAGCTGGGTTTTCTGTCTGACCGTTACCCTGCTCAGCTTTCAGGTGGCCAGCGTCAGCGTATTGCATTGGCACGTGCCTTAGCCGTTGAACCGCGTGTGCTGTTGCTAGATGAACCTTTCGGTGCACTGGATGCCAAAGTCCGTAAGGAATTACGTCGCTGGTTACGTACCTTGCATGATGAGTTGCACATCACCTCGATCTTTGTGACCCACGATCAGGAAGAAGCACTGGAAGTGGCCGATCAGATTGTGGTGATGAACAAAGGTAATGTCGAACAGATCGGTTCGCCACGTGAGGTCTATGAAACGCCGGCAACCCCATTTGTGTTTGATTTCTTGGGTCAAGCCAATCGTTTTGAAGGCCAGAACAACGGCGGCATTATTCAGCTCGGGCAAGATCGCATTCACTTTGATGGCGCAAAAAATGCTGCTCAAGGTGAAGTGATTTTATTCGCACGTCCTGATGAGCTGCGCATTCATGCACAGCCACAAGACAATGCCATTCAGGCCACCTTCATACGTGAATTATGGATTGCCGGTAAAGTCGTTGCAGAACTGAATGACCGTCAGGGTAACTTGATTGAAATTTTACTGACACCTGATGAAGCAAGAGCACACCAATTCCGCCCCAATCAAACCGTGTGGTTAAGTGCGGTGAACTTGCATTTATTTGAAAATCAGGTCGCTTAAGACCAAAAGATGGGGCTTCGAAATGCCCCATCCTCTTCTAGGGTAAAGAGAATTATGAATTTCCAACAATTAAGAATTATACGAGAAACGGTTAGACAGAACTTTAATTTAACTGAAGCCTCAGCTGCACTTTATACTTCGCAGTCTGGAGTAAGTAAGCATATTAAAGATCTGGAAGATGAGCTTGGCGTGCAGCTGTTTATCCGTAAGGGTAAGCGTCTACTGGGTTTAACCGAGCCGGGTCAGGCACTATTAGGGATTGTGGAACGCATGCTGGTCGATGCCGATAATATTAAGCGACTGGCTGATGATTTTAATAAAGTTGATGAAGGCACCTTGACCATTGCCACCACGCATACCCAGGCGCGCTATGTGCTACCGCCGATTGTCAGCCAATTTAAAAAAGAATTTCCTAAAGTACATTTGATTCTGCAACAGGCCAGCCCGGTAGAAATCACGGAAATGCTGCTGCAAGGTCAAGCCGATATCGGTATTGCAACCGAAGCACTGACGACTGAAGACAATCTGGTCAGCGTACCTTATTATAACTGGCAACATAGTATTATTACGCCGCAAAATCACCCACTTGCAACTAAAGATCAGATCCGGATCGAAGATCTGGCCCATTACCCGATTATTACCTATCATGGTGGTTTTACCGGTCGTTCCAAGATTGATACTGCCTTTGAAGAAGCCGGCTTTGATGTCGATATCGTCATGTCCGCACTCGATGCCGATGTGATTAAAACCTATGTGGAAATGAATATGGGCGTCGGCATTGTCAACGATGTCGCTTATGACCCGGAGCGTGATTACCGTTTAAAGCAGATTAAAACGGATATTTTTGGCATGAATACCACCTGGATTGCGGTACGTAAAGGACATTTACTACGTGGTTATGGCTACGAGTTTATTTCCCTGTGCTCGCCGGATGCCGATATTAAAGCGCTTAAAAAAGTCGCCTATCCAGACGAATAAAAATATATAAGTTTTCAATCAAAGAGGCCAGCGAGCCTCTTTATTATTTTCAAGTGGATACTCTGTATAAATATCAAGCATAATCACATTAATAATAAATTGAATTATACCAATATGATCGACAGCAAATTTGCTCTTTTCTGTATGGGCTGCGCTTTTTCTGGGTCAGGTTATAGCGCTGCTTTTGAACAGTCCAATCAAAGTATTCAGTCTTTTTTTGAAAAAAATCATTATGCTGAAATTTCATTGGCTTGGGTTCGCCCTGATATTAGCGGTCAGGTACAGCATACCGAGCAGCTGCAACAACTGGGTATTACTGACTTTTCTACGGGCCAACTTGCCAGTACGCAATTTATTTCTAATGTTGCCTTAAAATTACAGCTTCACCCTCAACTATCATGGGGACTGATTTATGATCAGCCTTATCATGTAGATGTGGCTTATAGTTATAATCCTGTTTTTGCAGGTGAAGCGCTTTCTGTTGAGGCCGCGACTATCAAGTTTGATAGCCACAATCTCACATCATTAATCGGCTTCCAACCGGATAATCACTGGAATTTTTATACAGGGCTAAGTTATCAAAGTCTGGAAGGAAGCTTATATTTATCCGGGCAAACCTTTTATATATTTAATGGTTATCGGGCTACATTTGAACAAGATCCCGCTTGGGGCTGGCTTGCAGGATTCAGTTATCAACTACCCGAATATTTTTTTAGAACTGCGCTGACTTACCGTTCAGCCATTGCTCACCATCATAAAACTGCTGAATCGATTGTCGTAGGCACCAATCCCTCCCCCTATACCCAGATTCAAACCCCTCAATCCATCCATCTGGATTTTCAAACAGGATTGCCTTATCAAAATGCCTTTTATGGCACACTGCGTTGGTCGAACTGGCAAAATTTTGTCATTCAGCCGCCTAAATTCGGTGCAGTGATTGACTATGCGGCCTTACAGTTCCCAGAATTAAAATCATTCAGGATGATTGATTATCGGGAGGATCAATGGTCTGCCAAAATCGGTCTGGCGCATCAATGGCCCTCCTTTGGCATAAACTCTATCGAGCTTTTATGGGATTCCGGTACAGGAAATCCGGCTTCGACATTAAATCCGAGTGATGGATATTGGGGTATTGGACTAGGTCATCTTTACAAGATTCAAGATACTTGGGATATTGCCACAGGGTTCTATTATTTAAAATTTCAAAAACCTGAGGTCTCAACATCTGAGTCACTTATGCCTCAGATTGCAGGCTTATCCGCTGTTTCTGATAATAGTGCCTGGATCATGGGCTTAAAACTGGGTTATCACTTTTAAAACTTTCATTACAACGCATAAAAAAACGAGCCGAAGCTCGTTTTTTTATGCAGCTCAAGCTTAGAAGCGGAAGCTTACACCCAGTTTTGCTACAGGGAACCATTCATATTTGTTATCTTCGCGAATTTTACGTTCTTCATTTTCAATCGCTGTACCTACGCTAGGAGAACCCTCGACAGGTGCAAGACCCGTAGCGATCAAATCCACGGTTGGATTACCATTGTAGTATGCACCAATTTCACCAAATACGCCCCAACGGTTGGTAATTGCCGGAGAGAAACCAAGTCCTACATAAGGAGCGATGTTATTTTTATAGGATAGCTTACCGTTTACGCGACCTTCTGTGGCACCTGTAGCAAGCTGATAATCATTGTTATCAATACTTAAGGTTTCACCGCCACCGATACGTCGAGATAGATCGTAATCATTATCAATGTAAGCGACACCAGCAGCCATGTAGAACCAGTTTGCCCAAGGACGAATTTCAGCATTTAAATAAGTCAGATTGTTGTCCATATCTAGATCATATTTTGTACCGTTAATTGATAAATCATCAGACCAGGAAATGTCACCACCGTTATAACCTAGAGTCACGCCTACATATGGGTTGGCATTCCAAGAAATTGCCCCGCCATAACCTGTAGTACCGACTTCAGCACGAACAGCTGCGGGTTTAAAGAAAGAAAAAGATGCCACACCTTCATCTGTTACGATTGTTTCATCAGCAGCCATAGCAGAGCCAGCTGCTGCAGCCAAAATGGAAACTGCTAAAATTTTATGTAAAGACTTCATTATTTCTCTCCTCAAAAGAACTTATTTTGATCATTAGTTATTCGTGATGGGTTCAATATAAAGGACTTAAAAAATATTTTTTATTCATGTTTTGCTGATCTTTTGTTATTTTTTGATACAAATTAGTTTTTCTTGTTGATAACCTGGCTTTTTCTAACACTTCTACTACATTTTAAAATAATGAAAAATAACACTTATCACGTTCATTATTTCAAACTTCCCACACTTTTGGCTATTTTTCATCTATTTTCAGTCTGCTCAACTATTTTTAATGCAATATAGTGTAAAATCTAGAAAATTTTTTCTGGAAGGAAGATCATGTCGCAGCTTTCAACAATCATTGAAAAAGCGTTTGAAGATCGTGCGAATTTCACAGCTGCAGATTGCCCTGCTGAAATCCGTCAAGCAGTTGAGGACGTAATTGCTGGTCTAGACAATGGTACTTTACGTGTTGCTGAAAAAATCGATGGTGAATGGATTGTTCATCAATGGATTAAGAAAGCGGTATTGTTATCATTTAAATTAAACGACAATAAACCAATGCAAGCTTGTGATCTTCGTTTCTATGACAAAGTAGATACTAAATTCTCAGACTGGACTGAAGAACAATTCAAAGCGGCTGGCGTACGTGTAGTTCCTCCTGCGGTGGCGCGTAAAGGTTCATTCCAGGCTAAAGGCGTGATCTTGATGCCTTCTTATGTCAACATCGGTGCCTATGTAGATGAAGGTACGATGGTGGACACATGGGCAACTGTGGGTTCATGTGCACAGATTGGTAAAAATGTTCACTTGTCTGGTGGTGTTGGTATTGGTGGTGTACTTGAACCACTTCAAGCCAACCCGACTATTATTGAAGATAACTGCTTTATCGGTGCACGTTCTGAAATCGTTGAAGGCGTGATCGTTGAAGAAGGCTCTGTAATTTCAATGGGCGTATTCATTGGTCAATCGACCAAGATTTATGATCGTGCCACTGGTGAAATTCACTATGGTCGCGTACCAGCAGGTTCAGTCGTTGTTGCAGGTAGTCTGCCTTCTAAATGTGGTACTTACAGCCTTTATGCTGCGATTATCGTGAAAAAAGTAGATGCGCAAACTCGTTCCAAAACCAGCCTGAACGATCTATTACGCGAAGACTAATATGTCTTAACTTAGAGGGCACATTGGTGTTCCTCGGAGCTTCAAGCGCTCCCCGTCTCTACGATCAGTCATGATCGTAGGGATTTTTATTTTTATACCCGGTTATTTATTTCTCAGTGGTTAGTTTTGTTATGAATACGCTTCGTTCTTCCGCAATTCCAGTTTCTGATCCGTCTGCGGGTTTACGCATTACGGAGATCTTCTATTCATTACAAGGTGAAGCCAATGCTGCGGGCTTGCCAACGGTTTTTATCCGCTTAACCGGCTGCCCGTTACGCTGTACATACTGTGACACCACCTATTCATTTGAAGGTGGTCAGCGTCAGTCTCTGGATGAAATTATTCAGACCACGCTCGATTTTAAAACACCCTATGTCTGTGTGACCGGTGGTGAACCACTGGCTCAACCGAATGCCCTGCCTTTAATGCAGCGCCTTGCTGATTTAGGTTGTGAGGTTTCTTTAGAGACCAGTGGCGCTTTAGATGTTGCTAAAGTAGACTCGCGCGTTTCCAAAGTTCTAGATTTAAAAACCCCAACTTCAGGTGAAGTTGCACGAAATTTGTTATCCAATCTGGATCATTTAACGCCACATGATCAAATCAAGTTTGTGATCTGCAACCGTGAAGACTATGAATGGTCAAAGCAGCAGCTTGAACAGTATCAGCTTCAAGAGAAAGTCAGTACAGTCTGGTTCTCGCCTGCATTTGCGGTTGAAAAAGGCGCGGTTCGTTTACCGCAACTGGCGCGTGATTTGGCTCAGTGGATTTTAGAAGACCATCTCCCTGTTCGTTTCCAGTTACAGCTGCACAAGTTGTTATGGAATGATGAAACTGGTCGTTAATTTTTTGTAAAGTTACTTTTTTGGAGAATCAGCTTATGCGCCCTCGTGCCATTGTTCTGTTATCTGGCGGATTAGACTCAACTACATGTCTGGCTTGGGCACAGGCACGCTACGAATGTATCGCGATCAGTTTTAAGTATGGTCAGCGTTCAACCACAGAGCTGGATGCAGCCAAAGCACTGACTCAAGCTGCCGGTGTGGAACATCGTGTGATTAATATTGATCTGGGCAATCTGGGTGGCTCAGCCCTTACCGATCATAGCATTGAGGTGCCTGATCATGAACAAGCCGGTATCCCGATTACCTATGTTCCGGCACGTAATACCATCTTCCTGTCTTATGCTTTAGCCGCTGCGGAAGTATTTAAAGCCGAAGCAATTGTGATCGGAATTAATGCGGTTGATTACTCGGGCTATCCGGATTGCCGACCGGAATTTATTGACGCATTTGCCAACATGGCACGCCTTGCGACCAAGGTTGGCGTAGAGGGTCAGGCGCTCAAATTTGAAACACCTTTGTTACATTTATCCAAAGCAAATATTATTCGCTTAGGTATTGAACATGGCGTAGACTACAGTCAAACGGTGTCATGCTATCAAGCAGATGACCAAGGACGTGCCTGTGGCAAATGTGACAGTTGCCGTTTACGTAAACAGGGTTTTGCGGACGCAGGTGTTGAAGACCCGACACGTTATATACCGTAATAACAAGGTAGAGTTTATGAAGAATTTAAAATCAAGCATCGTGCTTTCAGCAATTGTTTCAGCTGCTGCTATGTTCGCAACAACGGCTCAGGCAGCTGATGACAAATTACAACAAGCTTATAAAAGCACCAATGTAAAATCTGCATTGATCAATGTTTGTAAAGATGAAACTGGCAAAGGTAAAAAACTGACCGCTGCTGAAGTCAGTAAATATTGTACTTGCGCTGTTGAAGCAGATGGTAAACTAACCAATGCACAAAAATGGGAAATCCAAAGCACCATTAATCAGAAGAAAAGTCCTGGAACTTTAGCTTTTGTACAGAAGCAGAATAAAGACCTGCAAGCATGTTTTGGTCCACAGTTAACAGGCAAACTGAAAACTTTGACTGAAGAAGCAATGAAATCAGCTCAAGCTGCGCCGAAGAAATAATATCTCATTATTCTTTGATGAAATAAGCCACTATAATGTGGCTTATTTTTTTGAAAAATTTAAATAAAACAGGAGTTAATATGACTGCCATCAGTTTGCTTGACCAGAGTTTCCCTGCAACGACAGCTGAAATCAATTTAACCCAGCTGGATACAGAATGGCTGGTGATTTATTTTTATCCTAAAGATTCTACTCCGGGTTGTACCACTCAAGCCGTCGGATTTTCTTGTTTAAAAGATCAGTTTGATGCTTTAAATACCACCATTATTGGCGTATCTCGTGATTCGGTCAAAGCCCATCAAAATTTTACTGAAAAGCAGAATCTGAGTATTAATCTGATCAGTGATAAAGAAGAAATCCTGTGTAATCACTTTGATGTGATTAAAGAAAAAAACATGTATGGCAAACAAGTCATGGGGATCGAGCGTTCGACTTTTATTTTCCATAACGGCGAACTGGTCAAAGAATATCGTAAAGTCAAAGCCGCAGGTCATGCCGAACAAGTCCTGGAAGATTTAAAAGCTCTGCAAAGTGCTTAATTGACTATTTCCTGCAAGGATAAAAGCTCGAAAAAATCGGGCTTTTTTTGTGATTACTTTGATGTAATACAAGCATTTTATATGTCTTCTATGCTTCAATTTTTAAAGCTAAGCAATAGACATGCAGCAGTCTATTAATCTGAAAAAAGACTGTATTCAAACACCCTTAATTAACTTCACAATGACCCGAGAGATGCAGATTCACTTTCTCCCCTACGCCTGCGATCCCCTTTCTCATGCCGAAATCACTGCGGTTAATCACTGCAAATGCCTGGACTTCGAGCAAGTTGTCATTAGACAGACTCGACTTAAAGGTTGTTTCAAAAATCACCGGTTTGGTCACACCACGCAAAGTCAAATTACCTAAAACATTGTATTTACCATTGCCCAGGTCTTTAAACTGGATACTTTTAAAACTTACCGTTTTGTATTTTTCAACATAAAAAAGGTCTTCACCCAAAATCATATGTTTCAATAACGGTTTATTAAAACTCAAACTCTCCACATCCATGACCAGATGCGTTGAAGCATTTTGCGGTGCCTTGGCATCAAACTGCATGCTGGATTGCACCTGATTAAACTTGGCTTTGACCACAGTCAGTCCCATTGACTTGATCTCAAAGCCGACATCACTTTTAGGAGTGAGCGTCCATGATTTTGCAAAAGTCTGACTGCTGAAAAATAAACAGATTGCCAGGCCAATCAGTCCAGTTTTTATTGTTGTTTTCAATTTTAAATCCACCTTGTTTAATTTCTTATTGATCGGATTTAGATACACGCTTCAAGCTGAAATTAAATTTTCTTTTCAGTTTTAGAATTTTTGTTTTCGTTATTTTTATACCAGTTAACTGAAGTTTTTGTAAAACCCTTAGTGACTAATGGAAAAAATAATCGTTAGTATTTATTTTTAAGAAATGGCTTAATCGAAGTATGCTCATCGAATGGAGACTGTTAATACTTTGATTTTAAAATTCATCTCCTAAATATGATCATATATTCCAACAAAATCTGAAGTAAAATTTGCTTACACAGCGAGCACTGCAAACTCCATTTTCTATTGTGATTCTCTTTGAAAAATGTTTAGACAAATATCAATTACAGACCTTACTCGCATTCTCTTGTTCAAAATATAAAAATCCTCAATTGAGGATTTTTATATTACCAGTTGAATTAAATACTTAGAATTAATGACCCTGCGACGATCCACATGGTACAAGCAATGAGAGCATCCAGAACCTTCCAGGCATGGCGATGCTGAAACCAGGGTGTCAATATCTTTGCCCCATAGCCCAAGCTAAAAAAGAAAAACCAGGATGCACACACAGCACCAAGCGCAAACCACCATTTTCCTAGGCTATATTGCGTTGAAATTGAACCAATCAGGATGACGGTTTCTAAATAAACATGCGGGTTTAACCAAGTAAATGCCAGACAGATCATCAACACTTGTAAAAAATGTGCTGTAACTTGATCACTTGGAGCCAAAACTTCTGTTGATTTAAATGCATTGATTGCATGTTGCAGACCATAATAAAACAGGAATCCTGCGCCAATATATTTAGAAAACATAACCGCATTTGGATAATGTTCAATGATGTGAGCAAAACCAAAAACACCTAATAATATCAAAATAGTATCAGACAAGGCACACGTCAAACAGACCAGGAAGATATGCTGCTGTTTTAAACCCTGTTTTAGTACAAAGGCATTCTGCGCCCCGATACTGACAATCAGGCTCATACCTACAGCAAAGCCACTGACCATATAACTGAACATCACATTCCCCTTTTTTGAATACATGAATTATTCAACAAAAAGGAAGCTATTCATTAAAACTAAGTTAATATCAATTTAACTAAATTTTTCTTAGATTGTAGCGATGCTGAATGCGAAACAATGTGATGCTTTTTACGCGGTTGCAAAAACTGGAAGTTTTGATCTGGCGGCAGAACAACTCAATATTACTGCCTCAGCAGTGACCCTTCGTGTTCAGAGTCTGGAAAAACAATTGGGACACTTGCTGCTGGTGAGAGACCGGCCTTGTCGCGTGACTCAATCTGGACAAACTTTATTGCATTATTTACAGCATCAGCGTTTGCTAGAACAGAATTTGATGCAGGATTTGGGCGGACAGGTACAACAGGAAGGTTTTTACTGTCTGAATATTGCCACCAATGCCGATTCACTTGCGACCTGGTTATTGCCGACCTTACAAGCCCAACTGATCCAGCATAAAATTGTGCTGCATTTTCAACTGGATGACCAATCACAAACCCATCATTTACTGGAAGCCGGACTGGTCAATGCCTGTTTGAGCACTGAAGCCAAAGCCATGAAAGGCTGTCTGGCCGAGCGGATTGGACAAATGCACTACCGTCTGGTTGCCACGCCTGAATTTGCCCGGAACTGGTTTCAACAAGGAATACATCGTGATGCCTTACGCCACGCACCGGCGATTCTGTTTAATGAAAAAGACCAGTTGCATACCCAGTATATCCAGCAAGAATTTGGCCTGAGTCCGGCACAATATCCTCACTTTTTTATTCCATCGACGCATGCATTTTTTGATGCCATTGTCATGGGCTTGGGTTATGGCTGGTTGCCGGATTATCAAACCCGGCATTTGCTGGAATCAGGACAATTGATTGAACTTTCCGGTGAAATGCGAATTGAAGTCCCCTTGTATTGGCATCACTGGAAACAGCAGTCTCCTGCTCTGGCGATTCTGGGTGAATGTTTAAAACAGCATGCTCAGACCACCATGAATCAGCCTCTAGCCATCTGATCGAGTCAGGCCAGATTGCTTTTATCCTTCTGGACAAATTTTTGACTGAGTTGCTGATAGGTTTCGGTATGCTGGAATTGCTCTAGAAACTCAATCGTGCCTTGTGGAAATTTATCCCGTTGAATTTCACCGCGATAATAAGCTTCACGCATCGGCGTAGCGGATAAAGCACCTTCTAGGCTTTCCAGTTCGACCATTTCCCATTCCGGGAAAAATTTTAAATAATATGAAGAATCATCTTTAAAATGTCCAATCAGTCCGACTTTGGCATTCGGTTCTATGGCCTGATTTATCAGCGATTTCACCAGTTTTTGCCATTTTTCATCGTTATAAACATCAATGACTTCTACAAATTGAATCCGCGCCTGATCTTCCGGACTAAAATTTGCAAGGATCATGGCTTCACGTTCCGAAGCCAGAAATGGATTTTTGATATTGCGTTCATTCTGCGCAGAACCAAGGGCCAAAATCACATTTTGACTGTGTTCCAAAGCAATCTGAATGGTTTGCATATGCGCCAGATGAAAAGGCTGAAAACGGCCAATGAAAACCAGATAATCAAATGTATAGTTCATAACAGATCATTTTTATGACTCATGAGTTGTGCCGCCCCAATAAATATGCGACATAATCAATCTCATAAAATCAAATTAAGTTTTAAAGCAAGGATAGTACGATGACACTGAGCTGTATTCAACAACCTCATGAGCATTTGCATGCGAATTTAGAACATGGCGTACTCACTTTAGCCATCAATCGCCCGGAAGCGAAAAATGCCTTATACAGCGAGCTGTATTTATGGATTGCTCAAGCGCTCGATGAAGCAGATCAGGACAATCAGGTGCGTGTGGTGGTGTTACGCGGTCAGGACACGGACTTTAGCGCGGGCAATGATATGCAGGATTTCATGAAATCTGCTGCCAAGAAAGGTCAGGCCCCTGCGGCTGAAGGCCCGCCCTTTATTTTACTCAAAGCGGCTGCCAAGTTTTCCAAGCCTTTAATTGCAGCGGTACGTGGCGTTGCAATCGGGATTGGGGTAACCATCTTATTGCATTGTGACTTGGTCTATAGTGACAATACTGCCCTGTTCCAGATTCCATTTGTCAGTCTGGGCCTATCGCCTGAAGGCGCTTCAAGCAAATTGCTGATTCAGCAGGCGGGCTATCATAAAGCGGCTGAATTATTGCTGACTGCACAAAAATTCAATAGCGAAAAAGCACTCGGTGCCGGTCTGGTGAATAGTATTGAAGAAGATGCCTATGCGGCTGCACAAAAACAGGCGCAGACTTTAGCAGCATTACCTTTGGCATCTTTGAAGCAAACCAAAGCCTTGATGAAACATAATCTGGATGAAATTGTGGCCTGCATCGATCATGAAGCAGAAATTTTCATGCAGCGCGTTGGCTCTCCGGAAATGCTGGAAGCCGTACAAGCTTTTATGCAAAAACGTAAACCTGATTTCACACAATTCAACTAATTTTCAAACTTAGGATCTCAATGAGCTGGTTTAGACTGCCTCATTGATTCCTTTACCTGTAAGAATAAAGAATATGTCTACTGAAAATTCATCCATTATTGCCCAGTCTCCTGAAACCATTGATAGCGCCAATCCTGATAAAAAACGTTATTATGAACCTGCTCCACAGGATATTGATGTCGATAATTTCCGTAAAGTGATCGAAAGTCGTCGTTCAGTGCGTAAATTTACCAAAAAACCAATTCCAGAAGATGTACTTGATGCTTGTCTGGATCTGGCGTTGCTGGCTCCCAATTCGTCAAACTTGCAGCCCTGGACATTTTATGTGGTACAAAACCCAGCGAAGAAAAAGCGACTGGTCAAAGCCTGCATGAGCCAACTGGCAGCAAAAACGGCTTCTGAGCTGATTATCTGTGTGGCACGTACCGACCGTATTGATGAAATGGCCAAACGGAATGTCAATGAATTTCCATATCCGGAAGCGCCAGCTGCCATCAAAAAATACTATAAATACATTCCATATAACTATAAAACCGGTTATTTAAATGTCTTTGGCAACTTTAAAAAAGTGGCTTTCAAAGTTGCCCGCACTTTAGATAAACAGATGCCTGTTTCTGCCTTTAGTCCAAATGATGCCAAACTTTGGGCAACCAAAACAACGGCACTGGCTTGCGAAAATCTGGTCTTGGCCTTACGTGCTTATGGTTTTGACAGCTGCATGATGGAAGGTTTTGATGAACCGATGGTACGCGATATCTTGGGCTTAAATGATCAGCAATATCCAGTCATGGTGATTGGTGCAGGTGAACGCGCCAAAGACGGCGTGTTCTTCCCGCAATACCGTTTTGATCGTGAGTTATTTATCCAGAAAGTTTAACAGTAGCAATAGAAGAATAAATCTTTGATTTGATATTCTTGGCGATATGAATACCACTCTTAGGCAGAGATTCAGAAATGAATTTTCTGCCTAACCTGGGATCTCGGTTAATTTAGACCTACCCTTCTCATCCTTCAAAGTAACATCAACCTATTAAATAAAGATTTAAATCTTCACGCGATATGAGACTGTGCCAGCACCCAAAGTGCTTATGCATCATCAAAATCTAAGAATAATAAGTTCTCAATTTCCGGTCATCCATCCAGTTACAATGAAATCCGACGGGTACACGAACCGGTAAATGAATCGTGGCAATAGGCCCCTTCTGAATATATTGCGCATCTAAAATCACCACTTTCGATGGACTGCCATCCAAGGCGTGTAGATAAGACATCAGCCAGCCATCATTTTCTGTTTGAGCACCTTCTCGGGCGACAAAAACTGCCTCACCTGTAACCCAGTTTGCTCCAAAGGAATAGCTTGCTGTACTGCCGGTTTCCAGATCATGGTACAAGAGTGTATTACTGCTAACATGATAAGGATCATCAAAGCCGGCAAAGGAAATACTATAGACATAGCGATAAGGCCGCCCTGTATAGGCTTCATTGATCCGCGGAAATTCCTGCTTGATATTGGATAATACAGTTCGAGTGACTTTTCCTGTTTGCTGCTCGAAGATCAATCTTTCCAGCCGAATCTCCTGATCTTCTATTGGTCCCTGAATGGAACTGACCAGTGCCTTGGAATGTACCACTGCATCCATCACTACATCACCTGTGTTCAGGTCATAAGCATTGACCGTATGAAAAATAAAACAGGGATCAATCTCATACCAGCGGATGTCTGCCGCACTGCCACCAAAAGGCAGCATACCTATACGAGCCTGATGTTTAGGATTCCATTGATAGGGTAATAGTGAGCCTTTTAAGGCACTACGCATAGAAAAGTTGACATTCAAATCCAGAATCAGCACCTGAGATTGAGTAATGGCACAGTCATGCACCATCGGGCCATGTTTGACTGGAATTTCGACATGATGTTGCAGTTTGCCTTGAGCATCAATATGTAAATAAAAAACCTGATGATGATTCAAGGCATCATAACAAACCGCATGAATATCTCCTGTTTCCGGGTCGATATGCGGATGAGCCGTAAACGGTAAATCCTGATCATTTTCAAAAAGTTGATGCCGTTTTGATTCCAGTTCACGATTTACTTCGATCGGATAAGCCCCCGCTTCGACCAGTGCCCAGATTTTCCCGGCAAAGTGGATGATATTGGTATTGACCGCATCCGCGACTCCACGCGTTTTCCCTAAAATCTGGGGTCTATGCAATTTTTTCTGCACACTGGCCGATCCGACATAAGCACTTTTATAGCAATGTGCTTCACCAGCTTTGAGTTTCAGCGCGTGAATCATGCCGTCACCGGTGAACCAGTGATAATTTCGTGGGTTCTTTACCGTGATCGGATTCGGGCCAATCCGCATCAGCGCACCTTCTAGTTCTACAGGAATTTGCCCATCTACCATCAATTGAGTAGCAAAATGCTCCTGTCGTTGTGGCGCAAATATGCCATCCAGATAGGGATTGTCATGAGAATAGGGAATGCGGCTATGCAGGATTCCCGCACCATGTTTGATAGTTTTACTGAGCGTATTCTTGAGGATATTGCCGAGCTGTTTTGACCACTGCATTATTATTTTCCTGTTTTATTTTTATGATGATGACTGATTTTATACTCATAAAAGGAGGTTAATCATTTTAAACAGATAAGCTGATGGTACGCTAAAACACGATGCGCACCATTACTTCTAGCAGCAATAAGGTTGCACGTTTAGACTTTAATATCCAGGAGCTGAATAAACTCAAAAGCAGGCTCTTCATAAGGATGGCTTGCTTTCAGAGCTTTGGCGACCTCGACCGCCTTTTCATCAGCAACCAGCATTTCTACTCGCCACTCTTCAACCTGCTCTAATTCCCCGACTTCACCAATATAAGGATCTGCACCTTGCTGCGCTTTAAACTGTCCTGTTCCCAGTACCTGCCAGGCACAGTGGGTATAATCTCCGATGCCGCCTGCACCCGCTTTAAACAAGGCTTCCTTAGTCACTTCAAGATGTTCATCTGGTACATAATAAATGAGTTTTAGCATGTTTCCCTTCAACATTTTCAATGGCTTATTTAAGATCTATTGTCCAGTGCCTGGGTAATAATATTCAATGCAGAATTATGAGAATTCTTGTTAAATGTTGCATAAAGTCCTAATTGTGGCAGGACTTGATCTGTTTGCACGATTTTCACATGCTCATTTAAAAAACGCAGCAGATATTCCGGGACGAAGCTAAAACCCATGCCCATATTGATCAGGTTAATATGTTGCAACACATTGGTAACCCACAGTATTTGGTCATGCTGCAATTGTTCAAAAGACATCAGGTGATTCAACTGCGCATAAAAGACTGGCGAGGCATTTTGCTCACACATAATCAACTGATGATTTTTCAGTTCTTGTAACTTCAATGGCCGATCTGTGGGATGTAAATACTCGGCTGCCACCAGATAAATCTGTTCATTCATTAAATGAATATTGTCAAAATCGGGATGTTGCAGACAATAGCGGGTAAAGCTCAAATCCAGCTCGGCATTTTTCAGGCGTTGAATCTGCTCCATACAGGTCAGACTATGCAGATGAATTTTTAAATCAGGAATATTCTGCTTCAGTTTGGCCAGAATATTTGGCATCACTTTCAGTTCTGCAACATTTAAAAAGCCAATATGGATCTGGTTATTTTTCTGCTGCGCCACCTGACGCGCCGCGGCAACTGCCAGTTTGGCACTTTCAAGCGCCTGTTCAGCATGAATCAGAAAAGCTTGCCCCTCATCGGTCAGTTTGATTTGCCGGGATGAACGGTCAAACAGCATTACACCGACTTCCTGCTCCAGATCCTTAATCTGCTGACTTAAAGAAGGCTGCGCCGTGAACAGCTTATCTGCTGCTTTGGTAAAACTCTGTTCCTGAGCTACTGTTAAAAAAGCACGTAAATGTCGAAGTTCCATAAACTCAGCCGCATATTCTCAGGCATTTTAAGCTGCCAAACGAGAAAGTAGTAAGAATCTCAATAGACCTATAGTTTATATGAATACTCCTATTGTATTGCCTGAATTTCACTACACTGGATTGTAAATATATTCAAATCTTGTTCTTCAGACAGACACATGGAGTCATGTATGACACAGCATTACGATACTGACGTATTGGTAATTGGCACAGGACCTGCAGGATCGACCTTAGGTTTAGCACTGGCAAACTATGGAATTAAAGTTCAACTCTTCACACAGTTTAACTGGCTGGCCAATAGTCCACGTGCACATATTACCAATCAGCGTGCTATGGAAGTATTACGTGATTTAGGCATTGAAGAACAAGTCAAAGAAATTGCGACACCGTGGGAACACATGGGCGAAAGCCTGATTACCACCAGTCTGGTCGGTGAAGAAATTGCCCGTTTAAGCGCTTGGGGCACAGGTGATGAACGTCATGGCGACTATATCAAAGGCAGTCCATGTCCATTGGTGGATTTGATTCAGCCGAAAATGGAAGCCTTACTGGTCAAGAATGCCGGTGAGCGCGGTGCAATCTATAACTTCAATACTGAATATTTATCGCATGTTCAGGATGAAAATGGTGTCACCGCTACTTTCCTGAACCGGATTACCAACACAGAATTTAGTTTAAGAGCCAAATATCTGATTGGTATGGATGGCGCACGCTCAAAAGTGGTTGAGCAACTTGAGCTACCACTCGAAGGTGTGATGGCGCGTGCGGGTACAGTCTATGTGACTTTTAAAGCCGATTTAAGCAAATATATTCAGCACCGCCCTGCCATTCTGCAATGGATCGTCAATCCTGAAGCCAGCTTTGGTGATCTCGGCATGGGCTTGCTACGTGCCATTACGCCTTGGAATGAATGGATTATGGGCTGGGGCTTTGACATTTCCAAAGGCGAGCCACAAGTGACTGAAGAACAGGTTCGATCGCGTCTGAATACATTTGTTGGCGCTGAAGTGGAAGATGTTGAAATCCAAAAACTGTCCTACTGGTATGTAAACCAGACTTGGGCAACTGAATATTCTAAAGGCCGCGTGTTCTGTGGTGGTGATGCTGTACACCGTCACCCGCCTTCAAGCGGTTTAGGTTCAAATACCTGTATGCAGGATGCGTTTAACCTTGGCTGGAAACTCGCCTATGCAATCAAAGGTTGGGCCGCACCTTCCCTCCTCGATTCATATACGTCTGAACGTGCGCCTGTAGGCAAGCAGATAGTCGCACGTGCCAACCAGTCTCGTTTTGACTATAAGCATTTAAAAGAAGTCTTTGGTTTTGACCAAGGCATCACTACGCAAAAACAAATGCTGGAACGTATTTTTGCTGAAGATGAGCAAGGTGCCGAAATTCGTAAAAAGTTATTTGAAGCACTTGAGATTAAGCATTTTGAATTTAATGCCCAAGGTGTTGAACTGAATCAGCGCTATAGCTCAAATGCGGTAATGAATGAAGCTGAGCCTGAGATCTTTGACAAAGATGAACAGCTTTATCTGCAAGCCACGACTCGTCCAGGTGCCAAAGTTCCACATACCTGGCTAATCAATAGCAAAGGCCAAAAGCAATCCACTTTGGATATTAGCGGTAAAGGCCGTTTTACCTTACTGACAGGTTTATCAGGTAAAGGCTGGAGATTGGCTGCCGAGACTCTAGATTTACCTTATTTAGATGTAATTCAGATTGGTTCACGTGAGTATCGTGATGTCTATGGTACTTGGAATGCCAAGTCTGAAGTTCATGAATCAGGTGCGGTGCTGGTTCGTCCAGATGGTTATGTGGCTTGGCGTTATCAGGACAGTACCAATGCATCTTTTGATTATGAAAATACGTTAAAGGCGGTATTGAAGCAGGTTCAACTTATAATCTAACTATTCCATCAATCATATTTAATTGACCATCGACATGGATGTCACCTGTCAGCCTGTGGGATATAGACATTCTATCAGTCTGACGAAGGATTTTGGTTACCTTACGGAATATATCCCTCATCCTTCAAAGTAACGAATATTCTTATAAAAAAGTAAGTCTAACAATTTATGAAAAAATCACCTCAACGGTGGTTTTTTAAATCAGATAATTAAGAGCCTTGAAGTAAATAACTGCCCACAACAAACAATATTTGTAGTCCTACGACAATAGCAAACAACATCCAACCTTTCTGACGCATTGCCGCCTTATCCATTATTCCAAGTGTTTTAGCCATGTCATCACCTCATACTTGAGAATTGATATTGAACTGATCTATTCCATCTTTCTTTTATAGTGCAATAAAGTTGTGCATAAAACATACCATAGCACTTTATATACAATATGAAAGCAAAATCTAAACCAAGTTCAGTGGGAGAAGTTAAATTAAAAAATCAGAATGCTTAAAAAGCAAAAATCCACCCCAAGGTGGATACGAATTAAGTAATTATAGATATTTTTAAATTATTTTTCCATAAAGTATAATTAAGTTAATATTTTTAAATGTTATTTATTGAAAATTAAGAAAATTAATGATTAGTAATTTTCTGATATTTCCACATGAGAAGTGACTTTGCTGTAAGCATGAATTATTCATTACATAAGTTCTCATTTGGAAGTGTGATACTTTTACCATCCATCGCTTTACTAAAAGCTAAATACGCCTTAAAGCGCTGTTTTGTGTTTGTGGTGACTGCAATGACATGCTGAACGACATTGGATGGTTTGTACAAAGTATCTTGAGAAAAACGCTCGTAAATGCAGCCTATCGCGCGCGATTTTTCAAATGCAATTTTTCGTAGCGGGTATTGCTGAGAAGTATCGAGTAATAAGCTCTCTTGCAGAACCATAGCCAATTGTTTTACCGCCTGTCTTTGTTCCATATTTATAAAATTCTTTTCAATATAAAGATCAACATCATCACGAATTCCATTTTGATTCACATCAGGGCCTTCGATATCGCGATCACGATTGAGTTTCGGCAAATAACCACTTTGTTTTATTTTATCTAAATGCTTGATATTAGCTCGCCACATGTATGTATCACACCCCGCCAATGTGAATAGTGAAATAAGTAAAATGCACCTTGAGAATCTGATAAATATTCTTGGCATGAGGTACCTCTTTATTTTATATGCATCATCATTGTCAAAAAGCTCAACATCTATCCTGAATCTCAATATATTTTCATGATTTAGTAGATCTGTAGTGTTTACGATATTTCATATAAAAGATCGCAACAGCGATCAAATGCAAAGCTAAACACAAGATGATTTTTAAATGTGGACTATACAGCTCATCCGACATTTTTTCGAAGAGAGTCAAATAAACCAGACTATAGGAAACGAGTCCTAAAATGGTTATTGCCGTTATTTCTATTTTTAAATATGCACCATCTGCAAAGTTATAATCTGCACTAAAACACAATAATGCAAAGATAAAATATGTAAATATTCTCATGATTTAAACTGGTAGGACTTACGCACTATTATTTATAGATTCTCTGTGGTAGCAGATGATTTTTATCGAGAATAAAGTCATCAATGAAGTTTTTGATAACTGGTCTAAATAATTTCTTCTGCCAACGATATACATTTTC
>NZ_VPAV01000016.1:0-67166 GCF_013418995.1 Acinetobacter sp. YH12106 | reverse complement strand
GCCACCGAATTTCTTCGCACATACAGTTGCAATCGCAGCTGTTAAAGTTGTTTTACCATGGTCGACGTGACCAATTGTGCCCACGTTAACGTGTGGCTTATTACGTTCAAACTTAGCCTTAGCCATGAGATCTTCCTTTTTAAACTACTCATGCAGGATCACTGCATGAGCACTTGGGTTTAACTATGAATTAGTTTGGGCTTATAGTAATCGAAAGATTACTCGTCGTCACCTTTTTTACCGCCAGACTGGAACTTAGAAATGATGCCTTCAGCCACGTTACGTGGAGTTTCAGCATATTTAGCAAATTCCATAGAGTAAGTCGCACGACCTTGAGACATAGAACGCATATGAGTTGCGTAACCAAACATCTCAGCCAATGGAACTTCAGCACGAATGGCTTTAGTACCACCAGGAAGATCGTCCATACCTTGAACCATACCACGACGACGGTTTAAGTCACCCATGATATCGCCCATGTAGTCTTCTGGAGTTTCTACTTCAACTTTCATGATTGGTTCAAGCAAGATTGGATCTGCTTTCATGAAACCATCACGGAATGCGTAAGAACCTGCCATTTTGAACGATAATTCGTCAGAATCGACATCATGGTAAGAACCGTCGAACAATGTCGCTTTGATGCCCACTACTGGATAACCAGCAAGTACACCATTCTTCATACGTTCTTGGATACCCTTGTCAACCGCGCCGAAGAATTCTTTAGGTACTACACCACCTACAACTTCTTCAACGAATTCGTAGTCTTTACCAGCGTCTTCAGCAAGCGGTTCTAGACGTACGTATACGTGACCGAACTTACCTTTACCACCAGTTTGACGTACGAATTTACCTTCTTGTTCAACTGACTTTTTGATCGTTTCACGGTAAGAAACCATTGGTTTACCAATGTTGGCTTCAACACCGAATTCACGCTTCATACGGTCAACAATGATGTCAAGGTGAAGTTCACCCATACCAGCAATAATGGTTTGACCTGATTCTTCATCAGTACGTACGCGGAATGATGGATCTTCTTTCGCCAAACGACCTAAAGCAACTGACATTTTTTCTTGGTCAGCTTTAGTTTTAGGCTCAACTGCAAGTGCAATTACTGGCTCAGGGAATTCCATACGCTCTAGTGTAATTACGTGGTTTTCATCACATAATGTATCACCAGTCGTTGTGTCTTTAAGACCTACACATGCCGCGATGTCGCCCGCACGAATTTCTTCGATATCTTTACGGTCATTCGCATGCATCTGTACGATACGGCCAACACGCTCACGCTTCATTTTTACTGGGTTATAACACGGGCTACCCGCTTTAAGAACACCTGAGTAAACACGAACGAAAGTCAAGTTACCTACGAATTTGTCATTCATAATTTTGAATGCAAGTGCAGAGAACGGAGCTTCGTCAGACGCTTCACGAGAACCTTCAGATTCGTCTTTGTCGTCAAGGATACCCTTGATCGCTTCAACGTCAGTCGGTGCTGGCAAGAATTCAATTACAGCATCCAACATACGTTGAACACCTTTGTTTTTGAATGCCGAACCACAAAGCATCGGTTGAATTTCGTTTGCCAATGTACGCTTACGGATACCAGCAACGATTTCTTCTTTAGTTAGCTCTTCGCCTTCTAGGTACTTGTCCATGAGTTCTTCTGATGCTTCCGCAGCAGCTTCAACCATGTTAGTACGCCATTCTTCAGCAGTAGCAACTAAGTCAGCAGGGATGTCGCCATATTCGAATTGCATACCTTGAGATGCTTCATCCCAAATGATTGCTTTCATTTCGATCAGGTCAATAACACCCTGGAAGTTTTCTTCTGCGCCGATTGGAACAACGATTGGCACTGGATTACCGCCAAGACGTGTTTTAACTTGTTCAACTGCGCGGAAGAAGTTCGCGCCAGTACGGTCCATTTTATTAACGAACGCAATACGTGGAACTTTATATTTATTTGCTTGACGCCATACCGTTTCTGACTGAGGCTGAACACCACCTACAGCACAGTAAACCATGCACGCACCGTCAAGAACACGCATAGAACGCTCAACTTCAATCGTGAAGTCAACGTGTCCCGGGGTGTCAATTACGTTAATACGGTGTTGTTCGAACTGGTTCGCCATACCTTTCCAGAAGCATGTTACAGCTGCTGAGGTAATGGTAATACCGCGTTCTTGCTCTTGTTCCATCCAGTCCGTAGTTGCCGAACCTTCGTGAGTTTCACCAAGTTTATGGCTCTCACCTGTGTAGAACAAAATACGTTCAGAAGTGGTTGTCTTACCTGCGTCAATGTGCGCAGAAATACCAATGTTACGGTAACGAGAAATTGGGGTTTGACGTGCCATGATTTCTAGCATTCCTAAATTTTGTTGTTTAAAACAGGACGCTTTAAGCTGCATAGCAACTTAAAGCGCTTTGGTGACAAAACCATGACGGTTTTAGCACTTTCCTGAATAGGGCCTGTTTTATCTGCTTAGAAACGGTAGTGAGAGAATGCTTTGTTGGCTTCAGCCATACGGTGCACATCTTCACGTTTCTTAACCGCAGCGCCTTTGCCTTCAGATGCATCAAGCAACTCGCCAGCAAGACGTAAAGCCATAGTTTTTTCAGAACGCTTAGCAGCAGCATCTACTAACCAACGCATAGCTAGGGCAGTACGACGGGATGGGCGTACTTCCATAGGTACTTGGTATGTAGCACCACCAACACGGCGTGCTTTTACTTCGACCATAGGACGAACTTTTTCAAGAGTAGTCTCGAAAAATTCAACTGGGTCTACTTTAGATTTTTCTTGAACGCGGTCTAAAGCACCGTAAACGATACTTTCAGCAATAGATTTTTTACCATCTTGCATTACGTGGTTCATGAATTTAGCGATTGTTTGGCTGCTGAACTTAGGATCCGGAAGGATTTCACGAGCAGCGACTACGCGACGTCTTGGCATTTTAAACTACCTATAAAGATGACACTTCAGGTTTATCCAGCATGAGCACAAAGTGTCATGTGCATTCGCTGGCCTTACTACACGTCGCTTGAATTTCACAAAATTAAATGCAGAAATCAGACAAGCGAGACGATAAAGGATTGCGGTTCTACGTTCTTAAAATTTAATTCTCGACGAATTATTTCTTAGGACGTTTAGTACCGTATTTAGAACGAGACTGGTTACGATCTTTAACACCAGCACAGTCTAAAGAACCACGAACGGTATGGTAACGTACACCTGGTAAGTCTTTAACACGACCACCACGGATAAGAACAACACTGTGCTCTTGCAGGTTATGGCCTTCACCACCGATGTAGCTAGAAACTTCAAAACCTGAAGTTAAGCGAACACGGCAAACTTTACGCATTGCTGAGTTAGGTTTTTTAGGTGTAGTTGTGTAAACACGTGTACAAACACCACGGCGCTGTGGACAAGCCTTCAACGCAGGAACTTTAGATTTTTCAACTAAAGTCGTACGACCCTTACGGATCAACTGATTTGTTGTTGCCATTTGGCAATTCTCCCGTTAATAAAAAGCCCCAAAAACATACTGCTTTTTGAGGGCATGCAATTGTAATTCAAGATGTAAAATTGGTCAACCTGCTCAGGTCGACCAAATATAATAACAACTATACGCTATGCTGCTATTTTCTCTCAGAATTCATTTACTTTTTCGGATTCTTCGCAGTTTTTTTTGTAACATCTTGAGCTTTAGATGTTGTTGAGGCTGTTTCAGATGCAGAATCTGGATCCTCCTGCCCCTCTAGCCCCTCATTTTCCACGGTCTCCGATTCATTTTCAGCAGTATTATCTGCTTGTATCTCTGCTTCCACGTCAGGATCAAAAGAAGTTTTGGTTAAAGCAGGCTGTTGCGATTGTTTATCTGCCACAGGTTCAACCAATTCATCACTGAGGGCATCTAGACCTTCACTGACTTTTTCATCTTTTTTCACTTCAGCTTCTTCAGAACTGAGATCATTCTTTTCTTTCTTAACCAGTTTGACCTGAGTAATTGTATCATTGCCTTCAATTGCAATATCCTGATCCAGAATTGGCTCGTCTTTTGGCGCCTCGATCGACTGAGATGAACTGTCTAATAATTTAGGTGCAGCCTGTTGCAATAAATTGACTGCTTTTTCATAGGCCGCATAGGGAGACAATTGCGAATCTTGATGCTGAATCAGATATTGTCGAGCATGTGAGAAAGCTTCTTGAGCTTTCTGATTTACATCATCAACAAAACGGTGACTATAAACTGCTCCGATTCCAGCACTTGCCAATGGTGTCAATTTCGTTAATTTTTCTAAAATAGAAATTTTTGGCAGATTGTTCACCCATTCCCATTTTGCCTCGCCCTCATGGTTGTTTAACCATTGCTTGATGGCATTCATATCATTATCAGAACCCAGCATGGCCTGAAGCTGGGAAATATCGTGGGTTTTAATTGTATTACTCAGCGCTTTTAAACCCAATAATAAGGTCTGCTTTTCAGCAATCAGGCCGAGGTCCAGCTGTCTAAAGATATGTTGTACGATTTCCTGATCATCATCTTTGCTCAGGTCAAAACCATAAGAACGACCGACCTGATAAATGGTACGTAGCGCCATTAACAAAGAAGCCGGAATATCAATCGCTGTACCAAGCACCCCAGAAGCACCGCTGATTGCACCCTGTACCGTTGCAATCCATTTGTTTTGCTCACCCAAAGCCTGTGAAATTCGTTTAGAACGATTGACATCCTGAGTCAACTCTTCCAAGTCTTTTGCTCCCGCTTCATTCAGAATGGCATCGACCGAACTGCTCTGGTTACTAAACTGGTTAAGGCGGTCATAAAAATAGTCTGATACTTTCTCCGTCAGTTCAGGAGAAACAAAATGTGCCACGTTATTGACGGTATTAAAACGGTGTCCTAGAAGCTGGCGAGATACATTTGGCAGATGTTCACGAAGCATTTGCTGTGGATTATCATATTTTTTAGCCGAAAAAACGCTTTTTGTCTTCGCCGAACCGTCAATCACCTGACCGGAATTTGACGGCTTAAGTGCTTTCGTCACCGAGTCTGGTGCAACATGATTCAATAAATCCAATCCGGTTGAACTGAACTTTTTCGCCACTCCAAAGGCATTCGAAATCAGACCATTAGATTGTTTATTATTAGCATTTACCATTTTTTACCTCAGCATTCACGTGCTTGTATTTGATATAAATACTAGGTGTAGTCAGCATTTATCTCAACTTTATTCTGTGTCATTTAGTAAAATCCCTACATCCCGACTCACAAACCCAACCGACTGTCACACGGCATAACATTTGCCATAAGATTTCAAAAGTCTTTCTGCTATCATGTTCTCCATCATGAAATAAGGCTAGAGGCCGGATTTGGCGATTTTATATAGCCCATTTTCTGTCACTGGACGTAGAGCTAAACTATAAGGATCTGTAGATGAAACGTGTTGTCATCACTGGCATGGGTATTAACTCGTGTATTGGTAATACATTAGAGGATGTAAACCATTCTTTACAAAATGGGATTTCAGGAACACGTTTTAATCCGACTTATGCTGAACTCAATTTCAAAAGCCATGTGAGTGCTGCGGCCGAACAGGATTTCGACGGCATTGACCGAAAACTCAAACGCTTTATGGGCGTATGCGCAATGTATGCCTACAATTCGGCACTTGCTGCAGTTGAACATGCCGGTTTAAAACAAGAAGATCTGGCAAATAATCCACGCTATGGTATTGCCGGTGGTTCAGGTGGTGGTTCAACTGCCTCAGTGGTTGAAATGAAAGAACTTCTAGATACCAAAGGTGCGCGTAAAATTGGTCCTTTCTTTGTACCACGCAATATGACCAACACCATTACTGCAAACGTCGGTGTCGCTTTTAAACTACAAGGCGTAGCACATACCATTACCAGTGCATGTGCAACCTCTGCCGATGCCATTGGTTATGCTTATAACCTGATTCAACTGGGCAAACAAGATTTGATGCTGGCTGGTGGCGGTGAAGAGGATCACTGGTCACAAAGCTTATTGTTTGATGCGATGGGTGCGCTTTGCTCTAAATACAACGACACGCCTGAAACTGCATCTCGTCCGTACTCTGCTGACCGTGACGGCTTCGTGATTGCCGGTGGTGGCGGTTTTGTGGTGCTTGAGTCACTTGAGCATGCACAAGCACGTGGTGCAAACATCTTGGCTGAAGTGGTGGGCTATGCGGCCAACTCGGATGGTGCAGATATGGTTGCACCAAGTGGCGAAGGGGCTACACGTTGTATCCTGATGGCACTTGAAGAAGCCAAACAACATGGTGTTGAATCGATTGATTATGTGAATACTCATGGTACATCTACACCTGCTGGTGACGTGACCGAGCTTCAAGCAATGGCACGTGCATTTGGTGAAGATAAAGTTCCACCACTGAGCTCAACCAAGTCAATGACGGGTCACAGTCTTGGTGCTGCTGGTGTTCAGGAAGCGATTTATTCGGTTCTAATGATGCAAAATGACTTTATTGCGCCAAATATCAATGTAACTGAGCTAGATGAAGGCGCGAAACCGTTTGATATCGTGCTTGAAAAACGTGACGCAAAATTGAATACTGTAATGAGTAACAGTTTCGGTTTCGGCGGCGTAAATGCTTGTCTCATCTTCAAAAAATGGGAAGGCTAAGCCGCCCATTTTAGGGTGACTTGATGGATGCTCCTTCTGATGCTTTCCTTTGGGTAAAAGCATTACATATTATTGCTGTGGTGTGCTGGTTCGCTGCGTTGTTCTACTTGCCACGGCTGTATGTTTACCATGCCATGAGCGAAGATGCCGTAAGCCACGCGCGTTTTCAGGTGATGGAACGTAAGCTGTATCGTGGCATCATGTGGCCTGCCATGCTGGCCACCCTCATTACAGCGCACTTTCTGGTCGATTGGGGTGATGCAACACGTCACTATCATGAAGCTGTATGGTTTTACCTGAAAGTGGGTCTGGTGGGTTTATTGGTGATTTATCATCTGGTATGTGGCTATTACCGCAAAAAACTGATGGAAAATGCCCATTACAAGTCACACAAGTTCTGGCGTTATTTTAATGAAATGCCAACCCTGATCTTATTTGCTGTGGTAATTTTGGTCGTGGTAAAACCGACCTTCTAACGCATAGAGCAAAAATAAAAAACCCCTGATTCGTCGGGGATTTTTTATTTTGGCATTCTAGATTTTTACACAGCCATCCTGCTTCAGATTCAGTTCAGACAATTTCTGTTGAGAAAATGGCAGTGCTATACATAACTTTCCATCTTGCTGAAAATAACGTCGCCCTGCTGCATTTTGATTCAATAGCTCTATCTCTATACTGCCTGAATTGACTGCATTAAAAGTCATAATTTTATTGTTTAAGACATGATTCATCACAATATATTTTTCAAAGTTGGGCTTACTGACCTGCGCTAGAACATGTCCAATCGCATTTTTTAGTCGCCATTTAGACAATGAAGAAGGCTCACTTGTCGTAAGCCGCTCTTGCAGTTCAACATACGGTGTTTCCGAAAGCATCCAGTACACCTCATATTGTGCTGCAATTGCATTAAAGGTGGTATTGGGTAAATACAGCCATTTTAGCTGTACAGGGCTGATTTCAGAGGCATGTGCCAGATATTGGGTCAGCAAATAATGTCCCATTAATTCATTTTGCAGACTTGCTTTTAAACCCAATTGATCTGAATCCAGATTGTTAAGCATGACTGGATTGCTTTCATTTTTTTGCTCGATCCGAATCAGATCAATCATTTGACTGAGCCAATTCTGTACCAGCATTTTTTCAACTAAAGACAAGCGGTTCCGGCTAAAATCTAAAACCTGATGAAATTGCTGTGCATAATCCTGCACTTTAGAGCCTGAATCAAGCTGGATGTGAGCCAGTTTCAGCAACTGTAAATTTTGAATATAGCGATAATCAGGCCCGACTGCCTGCGGCGGAATCACCAATGAAATATAATCCTGGTGTTCCAATAAACCTGAAAACCGTTGTAAAGGAATACGCTCACGCCCCAGTAAAGCGTATAGCAATTTTTTATGTTCTACCACCAATGCAGAAAACTGCTCAGCTGAATTAGCCAAACGCATTTGCAGATTTTCAAGAAGTTCTTTTTCCTGTTCAGAAAAACCAGCTCGGCTCAGCTGACGGTTTAATCCTGAGTCAATCTGCAAATTTTCAGCAGCATTCTGATCTTGAATATAGTTTGCCCATTCCCGATGGTAACGATAACGACCCAGTGCCTGAGGGTGAACCTCATCTTTGGCAGCAATTCCCAATAAGTAAAAATATGAGTGTTGCTGAACATTTGCCCTATAGATTAAATCTGGCTGAATAAACTTTTTTGCCGTATCCGTTAAAGGTTGATCTGTACGCAGCCACTTTGCAGTAAATACCAACAGAATGGCTATTCCCACAAGAATGCCAAGCGACCATAACCCCAGCCTGTTTTTACTCCATCCCCTCATATAGATCCTTATTTTTAATTATAAATTTTCCTTCAATTCTAAGGGCACAGGACGAAGTTCACAAATGATTCATCACACCATAAAAAAATCCCCGATCAGGCGGGGATTTTTTTGAGCTATTTCATTGTGTTTCTAATGCCGCTTTTCTCGCGGCTGCGACACGCGGCCGATACAGTACATAATAAGTTACTGCCAAAATAATCAACCATAATGGACTGATTTTTAATGCATTGAATGTATCTGGCTCCAAACTTAAAATGACCAGAGCGAAAGCCAGAAAAGTTAGTACGATATAGCTCATCCATACCCCGCCCGGCATTTTAAAGGTGGAGTTGGCATGCTGTTCAGGGCGTAATTTACGGTAGCGTAAATAACACACCATAATTAAGCTCCAAATACTAATAAACAAAATCACGCACAGTGACGTCGCTAAAGTAAAAGCTTCCAAGGTATTGGGCACGAAGTACTGCAAAGCTGCACCAGCCATAATAAAGGCACATGAGAACATTAAACCCTTGGCTGGTACAGAACGTTTCGATAGATGCGCCAAAGCGGCAGGTGCCTGTTGACCACGCGCCAATCCGAAAAGCATACGACTGGTGGAGAATACACCACTATTCATGGAAGACATGACGGATGACAAGACCACCAGATTCATGATGATCGCCGCCGCACCAATACCGGCATGCATGAATAAGCTGACAAAAGGACTTTGATCCGCAGGAATTTTAGCCCATGGAGTCACTGACATCACTACAAACAATGACAACACATAGAACAAGATAATACGCGTCGGAATCGCATTGACGGCTTTAGGTAAATTTTTCTCAGGATCTTTGGTTTCAGCTGCCATCGTACCGAGCAATTCCACACCGACAAAGGCGAATAAGGCAATCTGGAAGCCTGCCAGAAAGCCATCCGCACCTTTGGGAAACATACCACCCGACCAGACATGGCTAAAGCTTGCAGTACTGCCATCTGGTGCCTGAAACTGGTTCAACACCATAAAGCCGCCAATAAAGATCAGGCCTAAAATGGCTAAAATCTTAATCAGGGCAAACCAGAATTCAATTTCACCAAACAGTTTGACCGTCAGCAAGTTCAAACCCAGAACCAGCAATACACAGCCGACACTGATCAATGCCTGCCCGATGGGGGTAAAGGCCACACCCTCAGGCAACCAGAAACTCAGATAATTAATAATCGCTGCTAAATCGGCAATCCCGACCAGAACCCAACCAAGCCAATAAGACCAGCCAATATAATAGGCCGCGCCCGGACCAATCAGGTCGCGTGCCATATCAATAAATGATTTGTAATGTAAATTAGCCAACAATATCTCACCCAATGCGCGCATCAGGAAGAAAAACATAAAGCCAATAATCATATAAATAAATAAAATTGAAGGGCCGGCCAAAGAGATAGTTTTACCCGATCCCATAAATAAACCGGTACCAATTGCACCACCAATGGCAATTAACTGCAGATGCCGATTGGATAGCTTGCGTTGTAGCTCATGTTGCGACGGCGCTGCGTCATCTTTAGCGGATGTTGTATTCATGTTTAGTTCCTTTTTCGCATCAGACCCTTGCCCATCTGATCGGATTTCTTCCTGAAATCCTGAATGCAGATGAAGTTCCATTTAAAAAGCTAAATGACCGGATCTGATGTCCTTACAAAATTAAGTTGGGAGATATAAAAACCAAAACAACTCAAGCCTGTGCTGCAATCACTGCAATTTCAATCAGCCAGTCAGGATTGACCAGATCTGCCTGAATGGTGGCACGTGCCGGAGTTCCCTGTCCTTGCAACCAGTGAATCCAGATCTGGTTCACGGTTTGAAAATTTTCCCGATTTTTCACAAATAGTTGTGCCGACAGCAGTCGGCTTTTGTCTGTTCCTGCCAGCTTGAGCAGCTGATCAATTTTCGTCAGCACTTCCTGCGTTTGACCGCTAATATCCTGACGGGTGCTATCCGGCACCTGCCCTGATACATACACGGTCTGGTTGTGAATGGTGACAGCACTCATGACCTGATTGCTGTTAATACGCTGGATATCGGTGTGTTCCATCATCATATGTCCTCTCAATTTCTTCCGTTATTTGGTCAATATTTAGTTTTAGCTTTCAATCCGAACCGGTACACGAGCCGTAATCGCACACATCAATTCATAGCCTACGGTTCCTGAACCGGCCGCGACCTCATCAATTGATAAAATTTCACCTTGCGAAGATTTCCCCCAAAGTACCACTTCACTCCCCACAGTCGCCTGAGGGACAGCGGTCAGATCGACGGTAAGCATATCCATACTGACCCGACCAAGAACTTGAGTCTGCACTGAATCCACCAGAACTGGTGTACCTGTGGCTGAAATGCGCTGATACCCATCGGCATATCCACACGCCACTACACCAATGCGCATCGCCTGCTCCGCAACGAAGTTAGAACCATAACCCACACTTTCATCAGCCTGAATATACTGAATCGCAATGATTTCACTGCGCAGGCTCATGCCGGGCTGCAAATTCCAGTCATCAATAGTATGGTCAGGATAGTCAGGCGAACTGCCATACAGCATGATGCCACTACGCACAATGTCGGATTGAATATGGTGATGATGGCGCAGGATGGCTGCACTATTACTGACAGAAGTTTTCCCTGCTAAGGGTTCAATGATTTGCGTGAACATTGAATATTGATAATCAATGCCGTTCTGGCCAAAGCGCTGACCATCTGCATCGGAAAAATGCGTCATATGGCTAATTGAGCGCACATTGCCCAGTGCCTGGACTTGCTTAAAAATATCCGTATATTCGTGGGCCTGAAAACCCAAACGGTTCATACCGCTGTTAAGTTTTAAGTACACATCAAATTTTGCGTCTGGATTGATCTGCTGAAACTGCGTTAACCAGGTGATTTGATGCTGGCTATGTAGACTAAAACTTAAATCTAATGCAGCACAGACGTCTAAATCGTCTACAGCAAAAATTCCTTCGAGCAGTAAAATTTTGCCCTGCCAACCGAGCGCACGCAGACGCTGCGCTTCAGCCAAATCCAGCAAGGCAAAACCATCGGCTGATTGAAATACTGAATAGACTCGCTCAATACCATGACCATAGGCATTGGCTTTAACCACAGCATAGACTTCTGCATTTGGCGCTGCGGCTTTGGCGATCTTCAGGTTATGCTGCAATGCATCTAAGTGCACTACAGCTTGAATTGGGCGTGGCATAGCTTCTTCCTTGAAACAGCAATTTAGGCCGCGTGTGAATAACGTCCGAGTGAAAGTCCTTCAGTGCTGATTTCGGTTTTATGATTCAACACCATGTCACTGATTAACTTGCCCGAACCACAGGCCATGGTCCAACCCAGGGTGCCATGTCCAGTATTCAGGAACAGATTTTTAAAACGCGTTACACCAATAATCGGGGTACTGTCTGGGGTCATTGGACGTAAACCGGTCCAGAAACTCGCTTCTGCCAGATCCCCGCCTGGGAATAATTCCTGAGTGACCATTTCCAGAGTGGCACGGCGATTGTCTTTCAAATTGTGGTTAAATCCACTTAGTTCGGCCATACCGCCAACACGGATCCGCTGGTCAAAACGCGTGATGGCAATTTTATAGGTTTCATCCAGCACCGTAGATTGTGGTGCAAAGTTGGCATCAACAATTGGAATGGTCAGTGAATAGCCTTTGACTGGATAAACCGGCAAATCCAGATTCAAAGGTTTTAAGAAATCACGCGAATAACTACCGAATGCCAATACATATTTATCAGCCGTCAGCACTTCACCATTGACCACGACACCCTTAATTTCATCGCCTTCAATCACCAAACGCTCAACATTTTGGTTAAATTTAAACTGCACGCCCAATTCTTTGGCAACATTGGCTAAGGCATTGGTAAATAAATAACAGTCGCCTGTCTCATCATTGGGTAAATGCAAGCCGCCCACCAGTTTATCCTGGGCATGCGCCAGGGCTGGCTCAACTTTGGCCAGATCAGCGCCCAACAACAATTCATGCGGTACGCCGCATTCTCGCAATACCGCAATATCACGTTGCACCATCTCTAATTGCGCTTCGTTACGAAAGACTTGCAAAGTACCTTTAGAACGGTGCTCATAGCTGATCCCGGTTTCTTTACGCAATTCACGTAAACAGTCACGGCTATATTCAGCCACACGAGTCATACGTTCTTTGTTAATCGCATAGCTGGCTGGATTACAGTTTTTCAGCATTTGTGCCATCCAGTTCAACTGCCACATACTGCCATCTAAATTAATGGCTAAAGGTGCATGATGCTGGAACATCCATTTCACTGCTTTAAATGGAATGCCCGGTGCTGCCCATGGCGTCGAATAGCCCGGAGAAATTTGTCCGGCATTGCCAAAACTGGTTTCTTCAGCCGGCCCGGTTTGACGGTCGAGCACTTTAACTTCTGCACCCTGCTGCGCCAGATAGTAGGCACTCGCCACACCGATTACACCACTGCCTAAGACCAAAACGCGCATCTTACTACCCTCAAATTTTTCTAGTTAATTTAACTAGTATATTTTTGGATCAATAGTGAATTTAACTATATTGAGACGATATATTTAGTGAAATAAACATTTTTTTCGGGCAGAATTAAAAAAAAGAGGGAAATATTGATGCGTAAATTAGACCGCATTGATCGCATGATTCTGGCTATCTTGCAACGCGATGGCCGGATTGCCATTAGTGAGCTGGCAGCACGTGTGAACCTGTCAACCACACCCTGTTCAGAACGGGTAAAACGGCTGGAGCGCGAAGGCATTATCATGGGTTATTACGCGCGCTTAAATCCGGAACTGCTAGAACGCAATTTGCTGGTCTTTCTGGAGATTAAGCTTTCTGCAAAATCGGGTGATGTATTTGATCAGGTGGCGCGTAATCTGACCGAAATTCCAGAAGTACTGGAATGTCATTTGATTTCCGGTGACTTTGATTATCTGGTCAAGGCACGTCTCAAAGAGATGAGTGCCTATCGGCGTCTGTTAGGCGATTTGCTAAAAAAATTACCTGCTTCTGCCTCCTCACATAGTTATGTGGTCATGGAGGAAGTAAAAGAAAGTCTCTATCTGGATCTTGGCGGGTAATTATTTTTATCTTTCAACATTCAGCGCTCAAGCTGTTTCCAAAAAAATAATGCCCCAAATGGGGCATTATGGTGAACAAGATATTTAGATATTTATTTTCGACTTAAAAATCAGGCCGGAATACGCAATACCTGTCCCGGGAAAATATCATCAGCATCTTTGAGCAATGGGCGATTGGCCTCAAAGATCTTATTGTACTGATTGGCATCACCATAAAATTCTTTCGAGATTTTTGACAAGCTATCCCCCGATTTTACCGTATAGAATTTGCTTTCCGGTTCAGGGCTGCTGACCGTAAGCTGATCATCCACTTTGGCCACATGATCAATATTCCCCACCGCCAGAATAATTTTTTCACGATCGGCCTGACTTTGCACCTGACCTCTGACCGTGGCCAGATCCGAGGTTGAATTATAACTGATGGATAAACCAGTGATCGGAAGACCCAGACCTTTTACATGACCAAGTAATTTATTTGCGACTTCTTGGGCAGAAGGCTCTGCGGGCTGTGCTGCTGCGGCTGGAGTAGTATTTGCTGGTGCGGCCTGCGGCTCTGCGGCAGCTGTATTTTTCTTACCGATACCTTTTACAAAATCAAAAAGACCCATATGGAACTCCATTCTTGTCGTTAATGTCATATCACTCTTATTTTTTATAATGAAAATAGCCAAGGCATAGTTAGTCATTGGTGACAGAAAGGTAATCGATTGTAAAATTTCCATTTAGGTGAAAAGCAGACACAAAAAAACCACCGAGAGGGTGGTCTTTATGCTCAGCAAAGCTGAAATCGGCGATTAACCCAGTTTCTTAGAAACATAGTCAATTGCAGATTGAACAGTTGTGATTTCGTTAGAATCTTCATCAGGAATCGTGATGTCGAAATCATTTTCGAAAGACATAACCAGTTCAACTAGATCTAGAGAATCTGCACCTAAGTCATCCATGAAAGACGCTTCGTTTTTAATCTCTTCGATTTTGATACCAAGTTGTTCTGCAACTGCTTGCTTAACACGTTGTTCGATATCGCTCACAGGAATTCTCCTCATTGCTTGTGGCGTTTTTAATGCCGTTAGTTTAATTGAATCTAAAAAATTTGGAAAGTTTATACTTGAGCTTAGCTCATGTATAAGCCCCCATTTACATGCATAACTGTACCAGTAATGTAACTGGCTTTGTCTGAAGCCAGGAAACTTACAGCATTTGCGATATCTTGTGGGTTACCCAAACGGTTTAACGCCACTTGCTCAGTCATTTTTTTACGAATTTCTTCGCTTAACTGTTCAGTCATTTCAGTTGCAATAAAGCCTGGTGCGACCGAGTTAACCGTAATCTGACGGCTACCCATCTCTTTGGCCAAACTACGACTGAAGGCTTCAATTCCGGCTTTGGCAGCAGAATAGTTGGCCTGCCCCGGGTTGGCAAAGTGTGCCACCACAGAGCTGATGTTGATGATGCGTCCGAAACGTGCCTTGGTCATGCCTTTCAGCACACGTTTAGACAGACGGTAAACGGCTTTCAGGTGAATATTTAAAATATCATCCCAGTCATCTTCAGACATGCGAAGCAATAAGTTGTCTTTGGTAATACCGGCATTATTAACCAACGCCAGCACTGGACCATAGTTCTGTTCGATCTCGGTCACCAGTGCATCAATCGCAGCACCATCACGTACATCTAAAACTTTGCCCGCACCATTTTCAGCAAACTGTGCAGATAATTTTTCAGCGCCCGCTTCAGAGGTCGCAGTACCCACGACAAAATAACCATCCTGAATCAACTGTTGTGCGATCGCAGCACCAATACCACGACTTGCACCTGTTACCAAGGCAACTTTCGGTTCCTGTGTCATGCAATTTTCCCTTCTGCCGTCAATACGGTGTTCAATGCATCTTCCAGACGAGATTTGCTATCCAGTGGAAGTGCTTTTTCGATATTCGGTAGGCGTTTCGCCAAGTTACTCAATACATTACCCGGACCACATTCAACGATGTACTGAATGCCTTCATCTTGAAGGAATTGCAGGGTTTTGGTCCATTGTACTGATTCATAAAGTTGCGCTGTTAAAGCCTGACGCAATGCAGGGACATCAGCCGCAGCTTCAGCGCCTACATTTTGTAATACAGGAATGCATGGCAGCTCAATGGCGGTTTGTTCCAATGCAGGCGCAAACTGTTCTGCCGCAGGTTTCATCAGTGAACAATGCGATGGAACCGATACCGGCAATGCAATTGCTTTAGCGCTATTTTCTTTGGCCAGTGCCATCACTGCTTCAACGCGATCTTTATTGCCTGCAACCACAACCTGCCCTTGGGCATTGTAGTTTGCCGCTTCAACAGAACCTTCACCTGCTGCAGTTGCCTGTGCACACAGCTCAATCACTTTGGCATCATCCAGACCTAAAATAGCAGCCATTGCACCGACACCCTGAGGTACAGCCGTCTGCATCAGTTTACCGCGCAGGTTGACCAGTTTGACTGCATCACCCAGGCTTAGGCTACCCGCTGCCACCAGCGCGCTGTACTCACCCAGTGAATGGCCTGCCAGATATTTCGGTGCCACACCACCAGATTCCAGCCACACGCGCCACAAGGCAATACTTGCAGTCAGCAATACCGGCTGGGTAAATTCAGTTTGATTTAAGTTTTCGCCAGTTTGCGCAATCTGCCACAAATCGAAGCCGACAGCTTCAGAGGCTTCTGCAAATGTCTCGCGAATAGCAGAAAACTGCTCTGCAAGTTCAGCCAGCATGCCGGCTTTTTGTGAGCCTTGACCTGGAAATACAAATGCAGTTTTCGTTGCTTGTGCTGCTTGTTCGAGTTGTGTCGCAGACATAATAAAATCCTTTCATTCAAGAGGTGTCATCTTCAGTTGTAGCAAGAAGACTGGCCAATAAAGCCACCTAAATCATTGTGGAGCGCAATTTAGCATGTAATTTTGCTGGCGGTAATTGCCAAATACAACAAAAAACCGATGCAAGCAAAAATCAAGGACAAAAAAAAGGGAGCTAAATGCTCCCATTTTTTCTACTAAGCTTGACGCTTAATACATCATCAATTATTCAGCAGATGCTTTAGCGAATAATTGACGACCACGGTAGATACCATCTTTAGATACGTGGTGACGACGGTGAGTCTCGCCAGTAGCTTGGTCTACAGTTAATGCATTCTCGGTTAAAGCGTCATGTGAACGGCGCATGTCACGGCGAGAGCGACTTTTACGGTTTTGCTGAACGGCCATGATGGCTCCTTACAAAGATCGAAAAAATGGATCAGAACAAATTCGATTGTCTTATACACAAGAGTATAACACAAAAATTAGTTAAGTTTACCCTTCAGAGCTGCCAAAACATCAAACGGATTATCTCGTTTTTCTTCGACAACTTCTTCTATGGCAGGCTGATGCTTATGTTCGCAAAACTCATGTTTAGGCGACAACGGCACCAACAATAACAGTTCATCTTCTATCAGCGCGAGCAAATCAGCGGTCGCAGGTGCATCATAGTCACCTTTGGTCGTTGCTTCACTTTCACCTAGGACGATGAAATCAGCATCCTCATCCAAGCGCTCTATCAGTGACTCATCATCCACAAGTGCCAAATGGAACGATGAAACCAGTTCAATCTCTACAGTTTCCAGACAACGCTGGCATTCCATAGGAACTTTTGTTTCAACGTGACCATCTAGCCATGCAATACGATGATAGGCATCCATTGATAGCTTACAGTCTATGTTAATCAATTGATCATCAATTGATCCAACAGCTTCACGAGCGATACGAACAAAGCGGGATAAAGGCAGTTGACCTGACCATTTAAAGCCCTGTTCAGCCCATTTAAACGGCTCAATCTGTGCCGGAAAGGTATTTGCTGACATAATTAAGGCGGCAATTCTACAAATTCATCAGTACTCTGTCAAAGATTAAGATACAATTTTGTACTTATTTCGACAGACCATTTGGGTAACTCAAGTCATGCATCTGTTGCAGCCGCAAACAGAAGTGAATGTTTCATCACTCGTTAGCACAATTCCAAGCCTTGATTCTGACAGTTCAACACAACAAGTGCAACTCTCGCCATGGACGAATTTATCGTCAGAAGCGCAGCAGGTGGACTGGCTCATCTTACACTTTAATCACTGGTTTTCCCATTTAAATGTGACTTTAGTCCGTGGCGAATTTGAACCTGAATATTTTCCTGCCGATGCCGATACTGCTGCCCGGATTCAGTTTGCACATGGATTCTTTAATAGTGCCTTGCATGAAATCAGCCATTGGACAATTGCCGGGGATAAACGCCGGGAACTTCCGGATCTTGGCTACTGGTATGCCCCGGATGGGCGTACAGCCGAGCAACAAGCGCTGTTTGAACAGGTAGAAATTAAACCGCAGGCAATCGAGTGGATGTTTGCCCAGGCCTTTGGGCGTAAATTCCGGGTATCGCTGGATAACCTGACTGGTGACGGTGGTGACGGAACCCGCTTTAAAGATCATGTCTATGCACAAGTGCAGGCTTATTTTCGTGGTGAGGCAAAATTGCCACGGGATGCTCAACGCTTTATTCAAGGTATCTGTGCCTGTAGCAGAGGTGGCAAAAGTTTACAATCTGATGAATTTATACGTGAAATGCTTGATTAAATTACACAAATCTACCTTTTTGGTGATTGCCAGACGCTGCCTGAGCGCCACATAATAAGCCATCAGCCCAAGCTTGGAGTAGCCTCTATGCTGCATTTACGCGTACACCCCGATAACCCGCAACCGCGCTTAATCAGTCAGGCGGTAGAACGAATCCGTGCTGGCAATGTGGTGGTCTATCCCACGGATGCTGCCTATGCGATTGGTTGCCAGATTGGGAATAAAAGTGCCATGGAACGCATTGCGCAGATTCGCGGACTTGGCCCAAAACATCAATATGCAATTTTGTGCTGTGATTTATCCGATATTGCCACCTATGCCAAAGTGGACAATGCCATGTATCGCTTACTCAAAAACAATACACCAGCAGTCACCACTTTTATTTTACCGGCCACCAGTGAAGTGCCGAAACGCTTGATGCATCCCAAAAAGAAAACCATTGGCCTGCGCATTCCGAGCAATCCGGTGTGTCAGATGCTGCTCAAAGAACTGGGTGAGCCTCTCTTGACCTCTACCCTGATTTTGCCGGACCAGACCGATCCGCTGGATGATCCTTTTGAGATTGAAATGCAATTGGGCAAACGCATTGATGTGTTTATCGATAGCGGTTTAGGTACATTAAGCACCACCTCGATTATTGATTTATCTGGTGATCATCCAGAAATTATTCGTCGTGGCATGGGTGATGTCAGCGCATTTGAATAAAGAATGCCATCTTATTTCCAGCCGACTGCAGGAGTCAGTCTATGGATTTATTTTATATCCTGCTGAATCAGCATGAATTCTCTGCCCAATATTGTATCTATGCAGAACTGCCTTGGACACTTCAATCCAGGGCCATCATGATCGAAGCATATCCTTCGCCCAGTCCCACTCTAAACATTGATGCTACTGAATATCAGTTTTTCATGAATTTGGCTTTGCTTCGACAGCTATTACAGATCTATTCAAGCCAGAACCTATGCCTGGCAGAGACTTGCCAACGTATGATTGAGTTTGCACTGAGTGAATATCCTTCCTCACCGCGCTGACGTTCTTAGCACTCAGATAGGTATTAATCATATCGCAGGATACTAAAACATGGATATGGTCATAGCTTCTACCCGTAACACATTGACTCTTTGCCCCGCTTATCTGGCTGTTTTTCTTGGGGCCTTCTTTTAAATTGCAGATAAATTCCATTATTTTTTCAAGTTTTTATGCCTTTGACTCCTTATTTAATTTATTTAGAGTTACTTTTCCAGTACAATGACGGCACTTAATTCTATGCTTTTTCTTTCGATGAGATACCGAAGATCAAGCCTTTGCATGCCTTTGAAAATTCGCGTGGCCTATAATTGTAATGACTCAAATTATCCATAACACAATGGAATCTGCTCCGCACATTCGGGTTCTGGATGAATGGCAGGATACTATTCCAGAGGATCTGTATATTCCTCCCGCCGCATTTGAAATCTTGTTAGAACATTTTGAAGGCCCACTCGACTTTTTAATTTACCTGATTCAAAAAAACGGTTTTGACCTGTTGCAAGTCGATATCGCGCCGATTGCAGCGCAATATTTATCCTATATGGATGCAATGAAATCCCTGAATATTGAGCTGACCGCAGATTATATGGTGATGGCTGCTTTATTGGCAGATCTCAAATCGCGTCTGTTATTGCCTAAACCGAAAAGCCTGTCTGCGATTGAGCAAGATCCAAAACAAGAACTGATCGACCGTTTAGAAAATTATTTAAGAATTAAACAGGCAGCAGAACGTCTGGGGCAAATGCCTATTCTGGAGCGTGATACATTCCTGACCCATGTCAGTCTGGGCGACGTTCAGCAGAATAATGAAGGCTATTCGATCGATTTACTGCGTGATGCCTTGTTGTGTATTTTTAACCGTCCTGAACCGGTGATTCATCAGGTGCAACAGGAACCGGTACTGCTCGAAGAACGGATTGCCTATATTGAAAGCTGTCTGGAATCTGGCGAAGTCTTATCTTTTGCCGATTTACTCAAACCGAGTCAGGGACGCATGGGTATGGTGGTGACCTTTATGGCAGTGCTGGAGCTGACCCGGCAACAAAAAATCCAGATTATTGCTACAGGTATTGAAGCCCCGCTCGCAGTTCAAGGAGCCAGTCAATGACACTAGAGCCAAATACGCTGTTTTCTGCAGAAGATCATCTGCATGAGGTGTTGATGCAGCTTGAGGCGATTATTTTCGCCAGCGACTCTGCGGTTTCATTGGCGCGTCTGAAAGAGGCTTTTCAGGATCGCTATAGCAAACAGGAATTACGTCAGTATTTACAACAACTTTCCATGTTAATGCATGGCCGTTCGATTGAACTGATTGAAACAGCACAAGGTTACCGTTTTCAAGTGCGTGCAAAATATCGTAATATTATTGCACAGACCTGGCCTGAGCGACCAACTCGCTTGTCGCCAGCCTTACTTGAAACACTTGCAGTGATTGCTTATCACCAGCCGGTGACCCGAGCCGATATTGAACAAATTCGTGGTGTGACGAATAACAGTCAGATTTTGCGTACGCTGTTTGACTGGAACTGGATTAAAGAATCCGGATTTCGTGAACTCCCTGGAAGACCTGCGTTGTTAATGACAACGCCACAATTTTTAAATGCGTTTGGCTTGAATTCTTTAGGCCAATTGCCTCCCCTGCAGGATGCCAAGGAAGCTTTTATGGCCCTCGATGCAAATGCACCGAAGTCATAAATAGGTGAACTGTTGATAATTATTTCTAAGGTTATGCTGTCATGAGTGAAAAATTGCAAAAGGTGCTTGCACGCGTTGGTTTGGGTTCTCGCCGTTATATGGAAGAAGTCATTGCCGCGGGTCGTGTAAGCGTCAATGGGCAAATTGCCCAAGTGGGTGAACGAATCGAACCAGGTGATGAGCTTCGCATCGATGGTCGTAAGGTTGCATTTCAGATTGAAGACGAAATTCGTCGTCGTGTGATTATCTATTATAAGCCTGAAGGCGAAATCTGCTCACGTAGCGATCCTGAAAACCGCCCGACCGTGTTTGAACAGTTGCCTGCGATTCCGGGCGATCGCTGGGTCATGGTCGGCCGTCTGGATATTAACTCGACCGGTCTGTTACTGTTCACCAATGATGGCGAACTTGCCAACCGCTTGATGCACCCATCCAATGAAATCGAACGTGAATACGCAGTTCGTGTCATGGGTGAGGTGACACCACAAATCAAAAACACCATGCTTAAAGGCGTGGTATTAGATGACGGCCCAGCGAAATTCGAATCGTTCTCTGAACTCGGCGGTGATGGTATTAACCGTTGGTTCCAGGTCGTAGTAAAAGAAGGTCGTAACCGCGAAGTACGTCGTATCTTTGAATCACAAGGTCTGAAAGTAAGCCGTCTGCTGCGTACCCGCTACGGTACTGTGATTCTGCCACGCGAACTGCGTACCGGTCGCTGGATTGAACTGGATAAAAACGATATCGACAACCTGACCAAAGCTGTGGAACTGAAACCACGTCAAGGTACAGGCCTGTTTGGTATGGCGAAACGTCGTAACGAGCGTATGCAGGATAAACCGATGGCTGCACGCCGTGGCGGTTTCTTGCGTCAGCAACGTCGTGACAGTGATGAACAACAACCACAGAATAACCCTGGCCGCGAGCGTCGTGATGACAATGCCTATGGTCGTCGTGACAGAAATGAAAACCAAAATGGTACGCAGTTCGTTCGTCGTGACAACCGTGATGGCAATACTCAATTTCCTCGCCGCGAAACTCGTCCAGATCAAGCTTTTGGTCGCCGTGAAGAGCGTGATGAAAATGCGCCACGTCGTCCATACGGTGTCAATAAAGGCTTTAAAAAGTTTTAATTGATATAAACAAAAAAAGTCAGGCAAATGCCTGACTTTTTTATGCATTATGTATCAGGCACTTTGTGGAATCCCTTGTGGAATGGCACTGAGTAAACGCTTGGTATATTCATGCTGTGGTGACTGATACAATTCATCTGAATTGGCAATTTCCACCAGTTCCCCATGATTCATCACCATGATCTGATCTGAAATATACTTCACCACCGATAAATCATGTGAAATGAAAATATAACTGAGTCCAAATTCATCCTGCAAATCTTGCAGTAAATTCAAGACCTGTGCCTGTACCGATACATCCAGCGCCGAGACCGACTCATCACAGATCAAAATTTCAGGCTTCAAAGTCAGACAACGTGCAATTGCAATACGCTGACGCTGACCACCGGAAAACTCATGCGGATAGCGATAAAAAGCCTGAGCAGGCAAGCTGACCCGCTCCAACAGATCCAAAGCCATTTGCTTGCGCTCTGCATCATCCTGACCAATTTTATGAATCTGCATCGGTTCCATCAGGATTTGCCCCACGGTAAAACGCGGATTTAAAGAGGCATAAGGATTCTGGAAAATGATCTGGATTTTACGTTGATACTGGTTAAATTCCTTTTCAGACATGGCCAAAATGTCCCGCCCCTGAAACAGCGCTTTACCGCCTGTTGCCTGTTGCAAACGCATCAATAACAAGCCAATGGTGGTTTTGCCAGAACCGGATTCTCCGACCAGCCCCAAGGTTTTACCTTTGGCCAGCTGAAAAGAAACCCCTTTCACCGCCTGAAATTCATCTTTGCCAAACAGACCTTTGCGGCTATAAAAAGATTTTTTCAGATCACGTACATCCAGAATAATTTCTTCTCCACCCTTCAGTCCGCGTGAGCGTTGCGGAAGTTGAGTATTCAGGTGGATATCGTCCAGCCAGGTTGAACCATCCTGTTTCATAAAATCACTGATCATCGGCAAACGTAACGGACGTTGCGACAATTGTGGACGGCAATGCAATAAAGCCCGGGTATACATATCCTGAGGTCGATCCAATACGTCCTGAACCAAACCCTGTTCACGAATTTCCCCATGTCGCATCACAATCACCTGATCGGCAATTTCACCAACCAAAGCCAGATCATGGGTAATGAACAGCATCGACATCTGACGGCGCTGACGCAGAGATTCCAGCAAGTCCAGAATCTGCTTTTGAATGGTGACATCCAGGGCTGTGGTCGGTTCATCCGCAATTAACAGCTTGGGTTCACAGGCAATGGCCATGGCAATCATGACCCGCTGCTGCTGCCCCCCCGAAAGCTGTCCCGGATAGGCATCGATTTTAGTTTCAGGTGCAGGGATCCCCACTTCTTTGAGCAGTTCTAAAGTACGTTGCCGCGCCTGTTTTTTATTCATACCCAAATGGAGTTGCAGGATTTCTGCAATCTGCATGCCTACCGTAAATACCGGATTGAGCGAGGACATCGGCTCCTGAAAAATCATGGCAATGTCTTTACCACACATCTGGCGCATGTCACGGGTTTTGAGCTTAAGCAGATTTTTCCCTTCAAAGATAATCCGGCTGTCTTCGGAAATACGCGCGCTTTCCGTCGGGAGCAAGCCCATGGTCGCCAGTGAAGTAACCGACTTGCCACTTCCCGATTCTCCCACCAATGCCACCGTAGTATTGGCCGGAATTTCAAAAGAAACCCCTTTTACGGTTTCAATATATTCTTTATTTTCACCTTTAAAACTGACTCGCAGATTTTCTACGCGAAGTAGCGCAGGTGCTGTGCTTGGATTGATTTCAGACATGGTTGCGCTCCTATTTCAGTTTTGGATCTAATGCATCACGGAGTGCATCGGTAAACATCGAGAAAGCAGTCACCAATACCGCCATGGCGATTGAGGCTGCCGCCAGTTGCCACCATTTACCCAAAATCAGCTCGCTTTGCGCTTCATTTAGCATACTGCCCCATGACACGACCCCGATAGGCACACCGAAACCAAGGAAGCTCAAAATGACTTCAGACTTGATAAATGCCACCACCAGAATAGACATCTGTACCAGGGCAATATGGCTGACATTGGGAAAAATATGGACAAACATACGACGCATATTGCTCACGCCAATCGCCTTGGCAGCCAGCACATATTCACGTGCCGTATGTTTCATGTATTCGGCACGAACCAAACGGAAGACCCCGGTCCAGCCAGTCAGACCTAAAATCAAGATGATTGATAAAATGCCTTTCTGCTGTAACACTGCGGCAATCGCCAAAACCAGCAACAGATAGGGAATCGAGGTAAAGATATTATAAAACCAGTTGAGAAGATCATCGACCCAGCCACCAAAGTAACCTGCTATTGCACCAAGTACGGTGCCAATGATCACAGCGACCAAAGCCGCAACCAGTCCGACCAGAATCGAGGTTTCCGCACCTTTAATGGTTTTCTGTAAAACATCCTGTCCCCATTTATCCGCACCAAAGATCAGACTCTGTTTTAATTCGCTGTCCTGATCCATCAGCTGACCACCGAGCTGCTGGTTAATGACGTGCATGTCTTCTGCCAGCGGATCTGTTACACCATAATAATCGATGCTGCCCCCCATCCTTTGCTCAGCAGCAATTTCAGCATTGAGTTCTGCAATCACCTCTTTTAAAGGATCGACTGGATTGACCGGTAAAACGACCAATTCTGCTTCCTGTTCTTCACCGGAAACAGCCGGCATAGGCGCTGCACTGATAAAACTTGGCGGTGCATAACTGACCGCCACTTCTTTATTCCAGTCCTTGGCAATAAAACCGCTCATGGAAAGCAAAAGTAGCAGCAGATAAAACAGCACCACCAATAAGGAGAACATGGCAATCCGGTCACGTTTCAAACGGCGCATGGCCAGTTGCCATAATCCTGTCGAAGTAGACTCAGGCACGGCTTGAGCGTGTTGCTCTTTTTTAAATATCGCACTCAGCATAATTCACCTACTTCAACTGTACGCGTGGATCGACCCATTTATAGATCAGATCGGCAATCAAGTTGAATATCATGGTCGCAGCGGCAACATAGACCGTAATCGCTTTAATCACCGGGAAATCCGAACGCTCTACGGCAATAATCACTTCACGGCCAATCCCCGGAATACCAAAAAAACGCTCAATCAGGAAAGCACCGATCAGCAGTGCCGGAAGCCCGGCCATCACGTCGGTAATAATCGGAATCGAAGCATTGCGTAGCACATGCACGCCCAGAATCCGGCTTTCGCCCAGACCTTTGGCCCGTGCAGTACGCACATAGTCCTGATTGACTTCATCCAGTACGAAACTGCGGTACAGACGTAAGGTCGGGGCAATACTCACCACCAGCATAATCAGTACAGGCAACAAGGCGTATTTGAAAAGATTGTCAGCAAAATTATCACTCCAGCCCTGCACCGGAAACCAGCTCAGCTCATAAGCGAGGAAATACTGAAACACAATGATATAGACCAGAATACTGATCGACATACCGATGGTACACAGCATCATGATCATGCGATCGGTCAGACTGCCGCGAACTGACGCCACACCCAAGGCTAAAATGATGGAAATAATGGTTTGCAAAATGGTCAGTGGAATCAGAATGGTCAGTGAGGGTCCCAGACGCGTACTAATAATTTGCGCCACCGACTCGCCGGTACTCCAGCTCACCCCATAATCAAAGGTTAAAATCTGCTTGATGAAAATCCACAGTTGCACATAATACGGTTGATCCACGCCAAGCTGTTGCCGGATGTTTTCAATCTGTTCTGCATTGGACATCTTACCAGCGAGGATATAGGCAGGATCGCCCCCCACCCAGTTAAACAGCAGAAAGATCAGCAAAATCACCCCGAGCATGGTGGGGATCATTTGCCAGAGCCGTCGAATAATATATGCCAGCATCGCTTGCCTTCCTTAATTTTTTCCAGAGATTTCATTAAAGAAAGCTTTGCTGTCCGGATCACGACCCAGAAAGTCTTTCACCATCTGCTCGCCATGTTTTTGTCCGCCTTGCGCCAAGACCGTATTGCGATAATGCGCACCGACTTTTTTATCCATCAACTGATCGCCAAAGGCAGAGAGCATATCTAGCGCAATCACCTCGGACCACATATAGCTGTAATAACCTGCCTGATAGCCGCCCATCACATGCCCAAACTGTCCCGGGAACTGCTGACCGGGTACATAACCCAAGGCAGTTTTGCTTTCCATCTCTTGCCATAATTTTAATGGGTCGGTCTTGAGGGCATCTTTACTGTGTAAGGCCATATCGTACTGCGCATATAAAGTCTGACGCGCATAATGCAGACCGCGACCATAGTTTTTTACGTCTTTGAGACGCTCAGTCATGGCAGCATCGACACGTGGACAAGCCGGTTCACAATAATCGGCCACTTTTGATAAGGTTTCCAGACGGCGTGCCCACTCTTCATACATCTGTGAAGGTGCTTCCACCAAGTCACGTTCTACCGATGTACCAGACTGTTCGGAATAGCGGGTTTTCGATAAAATCCCGTGTAAGGCATGCCCCATTTCATGCACAAAGGTTTCCAGCTCGTTGCTGTTCAAACCTTTGCGGTTGAAGTTGGTGACCAGTACCGACACTGGACGACGCTGATTCAGGGTACTGCCACCATAAGCGCCCCAGACGGCCGCATGTCCATATTTACCTTCACGCGGGTATTTATCGACATATAATCCGCCCAAGAATTCACCTGAGGCAGTGTCATGTACCGCATAATATTCCACTTCATTGTGCCAGGCCTTGACTTTCATCGGCCTGAAATCAATCCCGTACAGTTCTGATGACACAGCAAATAACCATTTTTGTGCCGCTTCGGTCGGGAAGTAATCGCGCAGTTTTTCCTGATCGACCTTGTATTTGGCCTGACGCAGTTTTTCACTCCAATAGCCCTGATTCCAGCGAGTAATATCTGCTTTCTCTCGTGGAACTTTTAAGGTCTCGGCTTTGAACTGGCGTAACTCCTCTACATCTTGTTTCTCTAAAGGTGCGACTTTGCTATACACATCCTCTAGAAAAGAATTCACCGCTTCAGGTGTTTTTGCCATACGAAATTCAAGGGCTGAATGTGCATAGCTTTCTTTATCAAAAAGTTGGGCCATCTCATAACGCAGATCAATGGCTTTTTTCATAAATTGCAGGTTTTGCTCTGTCCCACGGCGGGTATAAGCCATCTGATAACGTTTACGCGCTTCATCACTTTCTGCCAGCTCCATGAATGGCTGGTATTCCGGATAATCAAAGCCAAGCAGATAATTGCCTTTTTCATTTTTCTTTAACCCCGCCATATAGCTGGCTGGCAGACCTTTCATTTCTGCTGGGGTAAATTCGACTTTATGCGGATTATCACGTACATTTTTGGCGAAATCCTGAGACAGCTTGGTCGATTCTTCGATGATATCTTTCAGGCGCTTTTGTTTTTCTGCACTGAGTTGTACCCCTGTTTTTTCAAACTGCTCCAGAATATCTTGCAAGAATTTTTGAGCAATCGGATCGCTGGCCTTCAGTTTCTTGAACTGGGCATACAGTTTCGGATTCTGGTACAGCGTGGTCTGGTACTTGCTGATTTTTAGCTCACAGTCATCTGCTGCCTGACGCAATGCAGGGTCTGGATCGACATTACTATACAATCCGACTGCTGCACCAAAATCCCGGGCTTTGGCATGCAATTCATCCCATTCAGCCAGATAAGGCCCTGCCTTGGCCTTATTTTTAATTTTCTGATTTTCAAATATCTGAATATCTTTTTGCATGCTGGCCAGATTGGCATCACATAAAGATGGAATCTCTGCTGCCTTAAATAATGGCAGCAGCTGCGCTTGAGTCTGTGCCGCTACCCCCTGATATCCCCCCATTATGACTAAACATAAGCTACTTAATTTTAAAGACTTCGATTTCATATTTATCTCCAGATTTTTCTTACTTTTTGCTATCAATATCGATGTACATCCACTCTGAAGACAGAATCGGATGGTTTTTATAACCAATGACCCGGGGTTGCGACAAGACATTACGATAGGTGCTATATAGCATCAGTACCGGCATATTCACTTCCAGAATCCGGGACATTTTGCGATAGATTGCATCACGTTCAGGACTGGCTGGCATACTTTGGGTTTGCTCATACAGGCGGTCAAATTCAGGATGTTTGAAGCAGGCATTGTTGGTGACATTGACATTTTTGCCATAAAAAAGCTGCATAAAATTGTCGGCATCCGGATAGTCTGCAATCCATGCCGAGCTTTTAAACATGGTCTTACACTGTTTTTCCAGCTTGATCGCCTCGGCAAATGGCATGGCTTTACTGACCATCTTGATCTGAATATTGTCCAGGGCTTTTTTCCAGAATTCTGCCTGTTGCTGACCACGACTGGTATTACCGACAATCAGTTCAATCTCTAAAGGCTTACCATCGGGTTGTCTGCGCCAGCCATCGGCCCCGACTTTGTATTGATAACGGTCAAGCAGCATATTGGCCGCCTTGACCGAATAGGGAATACTGCTTTTATAATCCGGTGAATAACCAACCACCCCGGGTGGTACCGGCATCTGTAAGTTATTGGCATCGCCCTTGAGCAAGACACTGATCATATTGTCGGTAGAGTAAGCCATGGCCATGGCACGACGTAGCGCAATTTTTTCCTTGCTGAACCCACCGACCACAGGATTCTGCATATTCCAGTAATGGTAGCCAATCAGCGGATCGGTAATCCGGGATAACTGAACCCCTTTTTGTTTTAAGGAGGGTTTGAGTAGCCCATTTTCAAGCGCCTGAACCACCATGTCGCCGTCGATTTCAGTCATGTCCAATTCATTTTTATTAAAGGCCAACCAGCGTGACTGGGCTTCTTCAATGACCCGGATATCAATCGTGCCAATTTGCGGCATTTTTTTGCCTTGCAATGCATCCACAATAGGCTGGTCTTCGCTGCTACTGGCTTTAAAATTCCAGACAAAACTCCGGTAGTTCGGACTGGCTTTTAAAATAATGCGTGAACCCGGAGTCCAGCGTGACAATAAATAAGGGCCTGTACCGACTGGTTTGTCCATCGCAAAGCCTGCTTTATTACGGTACTTTTCAATAACTTCACGGGCAACTGCAGCCGCCGGGCCATGTGCCAGTAACATCGGAAAGTTTTGATCCGGTTGGGTCAGTTTCAGAATCAGGGTATAACGGTCTGGCGTTTGAATGCCTTCAAAGGGGTTTTCATAGACTTTGCCATTCTTTTTGCCTAAGGCGACCCATGCTTCCAGCCCTTTAATCCGGCCATCCAGCAACCAGCTATTTGGTGAATGCAAGTTGGGATCGATCAGACGTTTTAATGAATAGGCATAATCATAAGCCGTCAGTTCACGTTTCTGACCTTTAAAAACGGGATCATCGGCGAAGTAAATGCCTTTTTTGATTTTGATGGTATAAGTGAGACCATCTGCACTGACTTCTGGCATGGCAACCGCGGTATTAGGAATCAGCTTGGCTGGGGTTGCCAGATAGTCATAGCTAAACAGGTTTTCAAAAATCGCGCTATTAACCCGGGCTGAATAGGCATCGTGCGTTGCGGCGGGATCAAATCCGGTTTCTGCCACCGGAAAAACATCCCGAATCACCTTGTTAGGATCTGCAGGATTAATGGCCCATGCAGAAACGATCCCCGAGCAGAGCAAACTTCCCAGCAGAACACTACCCGTCAGTTGCTTGAATTGCTTTGATAAATTTCCCTTCATCATACTCTTCATCTAAATAGGTTTATTTTTTGACTGGTTCAATATCGAGATATTGCCAAACGGAGTTCATGATTGGATGTGCCTTAAAGCCTTTGACCTGAGGATGAATCAGCCAGTTACGCACCCGGGTATTGTGTAAAATCCAGGGATTATCGGCTTCGATTTGCCGGTTCATTTTTTCATAATAGGGCGTACGCTGATCTGGTGGCAGTTTCATGGCAGCCTGATACAGAGCATCATAGGCTTTTGAGGTATAGCAGCTCAGGTTGCCCTGCTGTGCATTTGGGCCATATAAGAGTTGAGCAAAATTTTCACCCTCCGGATAATCTGCAATCCAGGCGCCGCCCCACAGCATATGTTTACATTGGGTGGCTTCTTTCAGGTTGTCGGCGAAATTGCTGATTTTAAATTCAATACGTAGACCAACTGCATCCAGATTCTTTTTCCATAATTCCGCTGCAATCACTGAAGAGCTGGAACTGGTCGAGTTCATTTTCAGTGTCAAAGGTGTGCCATCAGGCAAAGTCCGATAGCCATCTGCACCTTTTTTATAACCGAAACGGTCGAGCAGCTTGTTGGCCAAGAGGGGATTATAGGCAATACTATTTTTATAAGCTGGATTATGCCCATTCACGCCTTCGGGAATGATCATTTCAGCTTTATCTGCATGTCCCTTATACAGCTGTTTGATGGCTTCATTCTGGTTATAAGACAAGGCGATTGCCCGACGCAGAGCGATTTTTTCTAATGTATTCCCACCGACCACAGGATCGCGCATATTCATGATGGTATAAGTGATTTCTGCATCTTTATTTGGATAATGCAAAATGCCTTTTTGCTTGTATTCATTTTTGAGCTGCTTATTGACCAAGGCCTGTTCAGCACCACTTGCGGTAAGCCGATCATAATCCAGTTGACCCGATTTCAGCGCCAGCCAGCGCGATTGTTCTTCTTCAATAATACTGACCTTGACCATCCCAATTTGCGGCATTTTTTTGCCGCTCATTTCTTTCACCAGACGTTGATCCCAGGCCGTATTTTCACCCTTAAAATTCCAGCTAAATCCCCGGTAATCTGGATTGGCCTTTAATTCAATCCGGCTACGCGGCACATATTTATGCAATTGATAGGGCCCTGTCCCGACTGGATGCTGACCTGCACGCGCGCCATAATGCTCAATGACTTCTCTGGCGGTACCGCTAAAAGTGACATAGGCCATGATATAAGGGAAATTAAAGTCGGAACGCGTGAGCGTGATTTGCAAGGTATATTGATCAAGTGCCTTTAGTCCTGCAATTGGCGCATCGTAATTAAATTGACCAGAACTTTTGGCTTGCTGAATGGCAGCATCTGCACCGAGAATTTTGCCCTCAATAAACGAAAAGGTCGGCGAATGATTTTTAGGATCCATCACCCGCTTCATGGAGTAAATATAGTCCTCGACAACCAGTTCACGTTTTTTGCCCTTAAATGCCGGATCAGCACTAAAGTAAATTCCAGGCTTAATCTTGAAGGTATAGACTTTGCCCTCCTGCTCGATCTTGGGTAAGGCTTCCGCAGTGTTCGGGGTTAAAGTGGCGGGTCGTGCCAGATAGTCGTAGCGTAATAAGGGTTCAAAAATCGCTTCGGCAATACTGCCACTATAAAAATTATAGGTCTTGACCATATCAAAACCGTCATCAGGCGCTTCAAATGCAATATTTAAAACTTTATCTGACTGCGCAGGCGATTTTGCCAAGACCGCCTCCCCCGATCCGATGGTCAGTGCTAAAACGGTCATCTTTAACATTGCTGATTTCAAAGTCATACCTATTTTTATCTTAATGTTTTATTGATCTAGGAAGTTCTTAACCTAACGCCCTATATTTGTTGCAATTTATGAATCAAAGCTGAATAGAGAAATTAAATTGGACAAAGCAAATCTCATATCTTCAAAAACAACTATTTTTTCAACTTCTACCGAGAAAATTTATTTTTATGCACTTGCCCTTATTCTGCCTAACCAAATATTTTTAATGAACCTTTTATGTCATTTTTATCTTTAAAACGCCGATTCGTCTTCTCTTCACACAAAGATAAATAAGCTTTTTTTTAGAGAATTCACATGGCCTTGATCTTAGAACCCAGAAATTCATAATAACCAACTGCTCACTAAATGTCTCTTTATGCAATCATCCTATTCTTTGTGCAATGTTTATCAACCCCACATTGTCCCAACTGAAACCAGAATAGTATTGCCCTCAATTTTTATCCCATAAAAAAACCCAGCATATGCTGGGTTTTTTGATTGATCTGATCTTACATCTGCGATTGAATATAATTTTGCAGGCCAATCAGTTCGATCAGACGCAATTGTTTTTCCAGCCAGTAGGTGTGATCTTCTTCGGTATCTGACATTTGCTGGCGCAGCATATCACGGGTGATATAGTCCCCTTTTTCTTCGCACAGCTTGATGCCCTGTGCCAGTTTTTCTCGCACATGATATTCAAGTTTCAGGTCGGCTTTCAGACAGCTCACCACATCTTCACCAATCTCAATGTCATCGCGTTGCATGTTCGGTGTACCTTCAAGGAACAATACACGGCGGATAATCGCATCCGCATGCTGGGCTTCTTCCTGCATTTCGTGGTCGATACGTTCAAAGATTTTGGTTAAACCCCAATCTTCATACATCCGAGAGTGAATCAAGTATTGGTCACGAGCAGCCAGTTCGCCACCGATCAACATATTTAAATAATCTACGACTTCTGGATTACCGCGCATTTGAATTACTCCCTGCCTTTATCTGGCTATTATGGAGAAACTCAAAGGATTTTGCAAAGCCTAACATTGGTTAAATATATGATTTTTATATAATTAAAATGAGAAGTACTTGCATTTACAGTTCGATCCAGACTAAATCCCATTTATAAAACAATACTTTGCACTGTCACGACTATTCACTTTAAGCACAATCTGCCGGATAAATCCATCAGTTAAGATTTGTAAGTATTCATTAAAACCCACAAGATTGCTTATTTTTGTATAAACATCACCGCATTGGCGTACTTCATGCTTAAATTTCGCTTATCATTCACACAAATTTAAAACAACAACGGTTCCGATATGACACATCCCCAAACAACAGCGCCTGTTCTGGTTACCGGTGCATCGGGTTATATTGCCAGCTGGGTCATCCAGAAATTACTCACGCAAGGCTATACCATACATGCCACGGTACGTGACCTGAATAAAAGTAAAAGCTTTGCCCATTTAGAAAAAATTGCCGACAGTACGCCGGGAACTCTCAAGTTATTTCAGGCCAATTTATTAAGTCCAGGCTCTTTTGATCAGGCCATTCAAGGTTGTGAAATTGTCTTTCATATGGCCTCGCCTTTTGTGGTCACCAATTATAAAGATGCAGTCAAAGATATTATCGAACCTGCGGTGTTAGGCACTGAAAATGTATTGAATAGTGTCAATCAAACTGAATCAGTGAAACGCGTGATCGTCACATCGAGTATCGCATCTACCTATGGCGATGCCATTGATATTCTACAAACTGAAAATAACAGTTTTGATGAATCATGCTGGAATACCACCAGTTCGGCCACGCATCAGCCTTATCCTTATTCCAAAGTCATGGCAGAGCGCAAAGCCTGGGAAATGGCTGAAGCACAGGATCGCTGGGATCTGGTCTGTATCAATCCGGCACTGGTTTTTGGACAATCCTTAACGCCAAATACCCAATCCGGCAGTGTGGAAGTCCTCCAACAGTTTGCCAATGGCATGACGCTGCTTGGCGTTCCACCGATGTGGAATGGTGTGGTCGATGTGCAGGATGTCGCTGAAGCACATCTCCGTGCTGCATTTAAACCGGAAGCACATGGGCGTTATATTATTTGTAGTGAAAGCCTGAGCCTGCTGGAAATGGGTCAGATTTTACGAGCACATTTTGGCAATAAGTTCCCCTTCCCGCGCAATCAGTTACCAAAGGCGGCCTTTAAACTGTTTGGACCATTGGCAGGTTTTAGTCCCAAGTTTGTGGAACTGAACATGGGTTATCCGATCTACTTCAATGCGCAAAAGAGTCAGGATGAACTGAGCATTCAGTATCGTCCGGTACGAGAAAGTCTGGTCGAGCATTTCCAGCAATTACTCGATGATGGCGTAGTCAAAAAATATATTCCTTAATCGTACTAGCTCAAACCTGATCTGACAGTTACCGATTTTTTTATTGTATCTGTCAGATTAAATTTGAGCGACTACACCGACTTATGCGCCCACAAGCTCACTATTCCTGCCTAAAAACAAGCTAAGCAGAAGTCCAACGCGCATTTTTCCACGCTTGCTGTTGCTTTGCATCTAGGAAAGTCCAAGCCACAAAACGACTCTCTTTTTGCCCCTGCGTCATTTTAATGGTTTTTAAATCCACTGCACCGCACTTACGCAAGGTATTTAACAGCATAGGCAATGTGGTTTTCTTAGAAACCAGTGTACTAAACCAAAGACATTGCTCAGCAAATTGTGTGCTCTCTTGTACCATCTGGCAAACAAAGCGTTCTTCTCCACCGTCACACCACAGCTCGTTCTTTTGTCCGCCAAAGTTTAACACCACTTTAGACCGATCAACCGGTTTGCCAAGTTTGCGTAATTTTTGCGTTGCTGTGGCATTTGCTTCATCTTGCGAAGCATGAAATGGTGGGTTACACAGGGTCAAATCAAAACGATCTGAAGGTTTAATCACGCCTTTGAAAATATTGCTCGGTGTCTTTTGCAATCGAATCTGAATCCCCTTTTTGAGATTTGGATTTGCCTCCACAATAAATTGAGCACTTTTAACCGATGCAGGATGAATGTCTGAGCCAACAAATTTCCAACCATAACTACGATGACCAATAATCGGATAAATACAGTTCGCGCCCACCCCAATATCTAATACGTGAACGGCGTGTCCTATTGGAATCTGACCTTTATTGCTATCACTCAACAAGTCCGCCAAATAGTGAATATAGTCGGCTCTACCCGGAATAGGTGGACAAAGATAATCTTGAGGAATATCCCAATATTGAATACTATAAAAATGCTTGAGCAATGCTTTATTGAGCATTTTCACAGCTTGAGGATCAGAAAAGTTGACTGAAAGATCGTTATATTGATTCGGGCTGACAAAAGGCGCAAGTTCCGGACAACTCTTGATTAACTGAGGAAAATCGTAACGACTGCGATGCAGATTTCGTGCATGTAATTGCGATTTTTGTTGCAGAAAAGATTTCTTTGCTTGAGCCATGTGTATGTCAATCATCAACGGGAGAACAGAATCAATAAGGCAGGATCTATACCTGCGAATGAATCGATATTGTACGTGAATTCAACTCACATTGCCGAACCCGTCCTTGTATTTGTCTATCCTCCCCCCTCTCATTCACCTATAGTTTTGAACTAGCAATAAAAAAGACACCTCAAGACTCATCATCCTTAGTGTCTTTTTTATTTAAGTCATTGTTTAGAACTGATTAGTCTTCGATTTGCCCATGCTCTTTCATCAGGGCAATGAACTGTTCCTCATTGATGACCGTTACACCCAGCTTTTCTGCCTTGTCCAGTTTAGAACCGGCTTTTTCACCGGCTACCACGCATTTGGTTTTACTGGATACACTGCCGCTGACTCGCGCACCCAGTGCCTGAAGTAATTGAGTCGCTTCATCGCGCCCCATACTGCTTAAGGTTCCGGTCACGACCCAACTTTCGCCATTGAGTGGCTGACGGGTCGGTGCAACTGGCGCATCCCAGTGAATGCCCGCGGCCAGTAAACGATCCAGAACTTCCAGATTATGCGGCGCCTGAAAGAAATCAATAATCCATTCTGCGGTAATATCCCCCACATCTGGCGTTTTTTTGAGTGCTTCGATATCCGCGATACGTAATGCATCCAAGGTCTGGAAATTATTGGCCAGCATGCGCGCTGTAGTTTCACCCACGCCACGAATACCGAGTGCATAAATAAAAGCGGCCAGTGTGGTTTTCTTACTGTTCTCAATAGAATCTATTAAATTCTGAACAGATTTTTCACCCATTTTTTCAATCTGTAGCAGCTGCTCACGATGTTCATGCAGGTGATAAATATCCGAGACATCTTTCAGCAGATTTAGATGCAGCAAAGATTCTGCCCAGCGATCCCCCAGACCCTCAATATCCATGGCTTTACGTGAAACAAAGTGACGAATCGCCTCAATACGCTGCGCTGCACAATACAGCCCACCCGAACAACGCGCCAAGGCTTCACCTTCCGGCATCACCACCGGTGAATCACAGACTGGACATTGCTCAGGTAAATGCACTTCAACGGCATCCACCGGGCGGAATTCCGGCCAGACTTTTTCGACTTTAGGAATCACATCACCACTACGATAGACACTGACCGTATCGCCAATCCGTACATCCAGACGGTGAATTTCACCAATATTATGCAGGGTCACATTGGATACCGTGACACCGCCGACCGCCACCGGATTCAAACGTGCCACCGGTGTCAGAGTTCCGGTACGACCCACCTGCCAGTTAATATTTTCAACGGTGGTCAAGGCGGCAACTGCCGGAAATTTATAGGCGGTGGCCCAACGCGGCTCCCGGCTCAGAAAACCGAGTTGCTGCTGCTGTTTCAGGTCATTGACTTTAATCACCATGCCATCGATTTCTACACTGAGACTGGCACGTTCCTCAATGATCTGTTCATAGACTTTTTGCACGTCCTGGATACTGTCACAGATAAAGTGACGCTCGCCAACCGCAAAACCGAACTGATGTAACCATTCCAGACTGGCAGACATTGTGCCTTGCCCATGATGCGGTACGCATTGTGCAATTCCATAAGCATAAAAAGCCAGTGGCCGTAATGCGGCAATATTCGGATCCAGCTGACGCAAACTGCCTGCCGCCGCATTACGTGGATTGGCAAAGGTCTTTTCACCTTTGGCTGCATTGGCGGCATTCAGTTTTTCAAAGCCGGATTTCGGCATCAACACTTCGCCGCGTACTTCTAACAAATCGGGAATGATGCCATTCACTGATGATAAAAGTTTCGGCAGATTGCGAATGGTTCTGACATTCTGGGTAATATCTTCACCGGTTTCCCCGTCGCCGCGAGTCACACCACGGGTCAATACGCCATGCTCATACCACAGGGAAATAGCCAGACCGTCAAATTTCAGTTCTACATCATATTCAATTTTTTGATTCGGCAAACGCTCTTCAATACGGCGAGCAAAAGCAAAAAGATCGTCCTGATTAAAGACATTGCCCAAGGACAGCATCGGAACGGCGTGAGTAATGCTCACAAATTTTGCAAGTGCCTGCCCGCCGACTTTATCGGTTGGGCTATCCGGCTGGATCAGATCGGGATATTGTTGTTCTAAAGCTTTAAGCTGATGAAAGAGCTGATCATATTCACTGTCTTCAATGCTCGGTTGATCCATCACATAATAAGCATGATTATGCTTGGCAAGCAGTTGAATCAGTTGACGCATTTGCGCAATGACAGTGGCATCTTGGGTCATAATTTCACCATAAAAAAGGGCGGAAAATCCGCCCTGTAGAATATTCAGCTTTTGGCTATTATAAAAATTGCAGTCCACAGATTCAACTTGGAGATTAAACAAAACCGCTTAAACTTCTGTAGGTTGACCCGCGCGATAATCAATCGCCTGATGGCGCCAGAATTCACGTAATTGTGGTGTAAATTCCTGCTGGTTCTGATCGTAGACCAGACCATCCACTTCACGGGCAATCAGACGTGAAATACTGTCCATGGTATCAAAGGCATTTTGTACATCGCTATGCGGCAAAGCCAGGAAGAAGGCCAGACCTTTGACTTCCTGAGTCGAGAGAGTTTCCAGATCAAAACCTTCCATGCCGGTATCCGTCATTTGCAGTACCGAAAACAGCAGTTTTGAATCATCTTCACTATAACGGTGGAAACAGGCCAGTTCGCCATAACGCAGACCATATTTCAACAAGACTTTCAGGGTTTTATCACCTGAAAGTACCCGGCCTTGCGGATAGATATGCAGAGAAATAATCGTTTCAGCATTGGATAAGGCACTTTCTTCATCCACTATTTTCTGTTCATGCAGATGAGCATCCAGAATACTGCTTTCATCATTAAATTCAGAAATTTCCGCTTTTTCAATACTGCTGTTCAGACTAAATTCGGTAGCTGTATCTTTATCTTCCGTCTGGTTATTTTCCGCTTCTACTTCGGCCGGCTTTTGCTCCACTGATGTTTCGGCTGCTTCTGTGCTTGCAGAACTTGCCACGACTTCAGCTTCGGTCACTGGACTCGGCTCGACCGCTGCAGCTGTCTCAAGCACTGCTGGCTCAGCTAAGATCGGTTCAGGCTTGCGAAATGCTGAGGGCTTTTCAGGGGCCGGTTCTTCTACACGCAGGCTTGGCTCTACACGCTGTGCCGGATCTGCGTTCTGCTTTGCCAGTTGCGATCGTACATGCCGAGGAATGACAGGGGTCTGGCTATCCGGATCGATATGCAGGTTGGCATCCAGTGACGGTACAGCCTCTACAGGTTTTTTGAACAGCATTCTGATGCCGAACAGCATGATGACAATTGCTATCACAATCCCGATAATGGTGGTGATTTCCATATTATACCTCCGCAGCTAAGCCGTATTCTTTTGCCTGTTCCAAATTTACTGTCACTAATTTTGAGGTTCCCGGTTCAGGCATGGTTACACCTAAAAGATCAGTCGCCATCATCATTGCAAGTTTGTTATGGGTAATATAAATAAATTGCACGTGTTCAGAAAGCTCTTTGACTAAATTACAAAAACGTCCCACATTGGCATCATCTAGTGGTGCATCGACTTCATCGAGTACACAAAAAGGTGCCGGATTTAAGCGAAAAATCGCGAATACCAGTGCCAATGCAGTTAAAGCCTTCTCCCCACCGGAGAGTAATGCCAAGGAGCTATTACGTTTACCCGGTGGTCGGGCCATCAGTTTTACACCCGATTGCCATCCATCTTCAAGACTTAAACTCGCCTCGCCCCCTTCAAATACTTTCGGGAACAGGTTTTGCAGTTCGGCATTGACTTGATCAAAAGTGTGCATAAACAGTTTGCGGGTTTCCTGATCAATACTTTTCATCGCAGCTTGTAGCTGTTCCACAGTATTTTCCAGATCCTGCATCTGGTGGCTCAGTTCCTCATAGCGTTTCGAGACTTCTTCATATTCTTCAGAAGCCGCCAGATTCACTGCACCGAGCTTATCGAACTGCACCTGAGCTTTTTCCAGTTTCGCCTGATGGGTTTTGACATCAATAGTTAAACCGCTGATGACTTCATGATTCAGTTCTTTTAATTGTTCTGAATAATGCTGCAAATCAGATTTGGCTGCCTGCCAGGCCAGACGTTTGGCTTCCAGTGCTGTACGCAGTTTTTCATCCTGCTGCTGGAAACTGTGACGCTGTTCAGTCAGCTGCTGCTGTTTGCTCTGCACCTGATTTAATTCGATCTGCCAGTCGGTCCAGGTTTTTTGCAGCTTTTCAGTGATCTGCGCCTGTTCATTAAACTGGCTCTGTAAAGCAGGCAATTCCAGCTGTACCGGATCGACAAATTTCTTGGCCTGCTCGATTTGTAGATTAATTTGTTGATACTGTTCTATTAAAAATACCTGATCTTTTTCCAGCAATTCAATCTGCTGCTGACTCTGTACGCTTTGACGGCGCAGCAGTTCCAGTTCCTGCTGCGCTTGCTGGCTAAGCTGCTGCGAGTCATCTAACTGAGTGCTCAATGCTTCCAGCTGGAATTGCAGGGTTTTATAATTTGGTAGCGCTTGTTCCAGCTTAATATTCAGAGCATGCAGATCAATTTCCAGATCATCTTTCTGCATGGCATCTTCTTCTAGCTGCTCATCGAGTTGTTGCAGCTGATGCTGTAATTGCTGCTTATGTAATGCGAAAGCCTGAGCACTACTTTGAACTTTGGCAATATTGACATCGAGTTGTTGCAGTTGCTTTTGTGTGTGCTTGTACTGCTCACTGATCGTTTGAATCTGGGTTTTTAACTCCTTCATCCGAAGATTCAGTTCAGGCAGTTGCTCTTCAGCCTGACTAAGTTGGGTATTCAGTGCTGATAACTGAAGCTCGATTTCCTCCAGACGGATACGATGACTCAATGCGCCCTGAGCGGCTTGGCTCGATTCATCATAATCCAGCGCAATCACCCAATCAGGCCCAACCTGATAGCCATCCAGACTGAGTAGGGTCTGACCTTGCAAAAGCCCAGTTTGAAGTTTCAAGGCTTGCGCTAATGAATCTACAACTGCAACCTGCTGCCACAGTGAATACTGTGGAGATTCAATCCAGTCGGCCAGACACACCGTATTGGCAATCTGAATTTCATCTTGCACAGTATATGGCTTTAACTGACGCGCCCGATCTTCAAGAAAGTTTTCACCCTCTGCCAGAATCTGGGCAGACAGCCATTTTGCCAGAAACTTTTCGATCAACTTTGCATGGTCTTTGCCTGCATCGTTGAGCTTAAGTACATGCATTAGCTGTAGTGCATCGGCCTTGGCATGTGGATTGGCTTTGGTCAGCAATTGACTGAGGTTGTTCTGTTCTGAATGCAGCACCTGAATTTCAGATTTTAACTGCATCAAGCACTGCTGCTGTTCTGCCTGCTCGGTCTGAACTTGAGCCAATTGATCTTGCAATACAGTGCGTTGCGCTTCACATGTGAATAGCTGCTGTTCGATCTCAGTCTTGTCTTGTTGATATTGCTCTAGCTCATCTTGTTGCGCTTGATGCTGAATCTGTATGCTCTGTTGCTGTACGGTCTGTTTTTGCTGTTCAATCCGCTCAATATTCTTGGCCAGTTGTTCACTTTGAGCCAGCATTTGTAATTTACGCTGCTGCTGCTGTTCGACCTGAGTTTTGATTTGGGCAAATTGTGCCGCGACTGTTGTATGTTGTGATTTGAGATCAGCCAGATTTTGGCTCTGCGCCTGATTCTGGCCATCTTGCTGCTGCAATTGTGTTTGCTGATCTTCAGCTTGCTGCTGCAAGGTATCGAGTTGCAGTTCAATCAATTGCAAACGCTCTTTGGTCTGGGCTTTTTGCTGTTCCAGCTTGACCAGACTGGTGGAATTTTGCTCGAGCAAAGACTGTTTTTGCTGCAAGGTCATTTCCAGTTCGGCCAGTTTTTTCTCGGCCTGTTGCCATTCACTTTGCAAAGGTGTCGATTGCTGAATCAGACGCTGAAACAGTTCACTGGTACGACCTAAATCATGTTCAACCGTAGTCAGCTCGGAACGCACCAGCTTAAAATTATCTCCGAGAGTATTCATCTCCACGGTATATTCTTCTTGCAAGCGCTGGCTTTGTTCACATTGAAAAGACAGGATTTCAATCTTGATGCTGCGGATCTGTGTTTCCAGTTGCTTATATTGAATCGCGCTTTCAGCCTGACGTTTCAGAGTTTTTAGCTGAGATTTCAGCTCAGAGGCAATATCTTCCAGACGCGACAGGTTTTGCGTGGTGTGATCCAGATGCAGCATGGTTTCACGGCGCCGTGCCTGATAACGTGAAACGCCGGCAGCTTCTTCAATATAGACCCGCATTTCGTCCGGCTTGGCATCCACCAGACGGTTGATCATACCCTGCTCAATAATCGCATAGGAGCGTGGCCCAAGCCCAGTCCCCAGGAAAATATCGGTAATATCACGACGCCGGCATTTGCTGCCATTCAGGAAATATTCAGACTTGCCATCGCGGTTGACCTGGCGGCGTACTGCCAGTTCATTATAGGCATTATAAGCACCGCCCAGCTTGCCATAGGTATTGTCAAAGCGCAGTTCCACACTGGCCATGCCCACCGGTTTACGCTTGGCAGTTCCGGTAAAAATCACGTCCTGCATGCTGCCACCACGTAGCTGGCGCGCACTGGACTCACCCATGACCCAGCGTATGGCATCAATGACGTTGGATTTACCACACCCGTTCGGTCCCACCACCGCAGTACGATTATCTTTAAAATGTAAAGTGGTACTGTCGGCAAAAGATTTAAAGCCTGAAAGTTTTAAACTGCTTAAACGCATAGTGTCCTGATTTAACGTCGTGAGCGTCTGGCCCACGCGAGTTCAATTTGTTTCATCCGTGTCAGAGATTCCAACACAAGGTTGCGCAAGTGTCGACAAAAATCTTCCATAAATAAAGCGGCCTGATGGGTTTTTCGTATCAAAATTGCTTCAGTGACCAGTTTAAACAGGTCGAAAGATTCCTGTAACTCACGTCTGGAAATATTCAGGGTCAGAAAATAGCTGCGCCGCAAGCAAGGTAACAGTTCCTGATAGTAGCGCATCAGATAGGGATTTCCGACCATCTCACGCTGCTGGGCCATGCCCTGAAAGATCAGATCATAAAACTTTTCTGTATGTCCTTGGCGAGTTTCTGCATCTAATTGTTCTAATAATAGCTGAATGCGCTCGGCTTCATGACTTCGCCAGGTTTCCGCCATCCGGTGCACCATCTGTCCGAGTAATAATGAAGTGATGTCAAATAAGGCACGAACCTGCAAGGCCGACATTTCCGAGACAATGGCACCACGACGCGGATAGATTTCAATCAGTTGGGTACGTTCCAGCAACAGCAGTGCTTCACGGACCGAGCCGCGACTGACGTCCAGCTCGGCAGCAATCCTGAGTTCCTGTATGCGTTCGCCTTCGACCAGCTCACCGCGAATAATCTGTTCACTGATATGCTTGGCAATCTGCTCAGACAAACTGTGCGCTTCTTCTAATGCCATACCATTCCTGTCTTTATTTTTATGGATACTGGTTTAGCCCTTCACTCGGACTATTGCACTATTAGACAGATTTTTAGCAAGGAATACTTTGACATTGTCAGACAATCTTGTGTCTGTACAGCCAACTCAAGCTGAGAAAAAAGGAGAATAGTCACCTATTCTCCTTATGCAATCCATCAGCTCAGCCGAAAAATATTAAATCAGGCCATAAAACCCTGATAGATAAAGTACAGACCGACGGTGGTCAACAGTGCGGCAAAACATTTTTTCAGCATTGCCGGTGAAAGCAGATGTGCTACTTTTGCACCGAGTTTGGCAGTAAAAAAGCTCATCATGCTGATGCCAATAAAGGCATAAATATGGATATAACCAATCGTATTTGGCACCTCGACCTGCGCCTTCTGACCAAACCAGATAAAACCAAGTGCGCCTGCCACGGCAATCGGCAAGCCACAAGCCGCAGAGGTCGCGACTGCTTTTTGCATCACAATACCGCAGCGATTCAGGAAAGGTACGGTCAGACTACCGCCGCCAATGCCAAAGATCGCGGATGCCACACCAATACCGCCACCCGCCGCAAGCTGTAGCGGGGTTGATGGCAGCTTTTTGTTTGGATCAACCTGGACATTGGCACCTTTAAACATTCTAAATGCGACCCAGACTGCAAAAAAACCAATCAGCAACTGCAAACCCTGACCCGACAAATAGTCAGCAATCCCTGCGCCCAGAAAGGAACCGATAATCAGGCCGGGTGCCAGATTACGAAATACCGACCACAACACGGCACCTCTTTGATGATGCGCCATGACAGAACTGATCGAGGTGACAATAATGGTAGCCAGAGAAGTCCCCACCGCCATGTGCATAATCACGCCGGGATCGTACTGGAGCTGGGTAAAAACAATGTACAGAATCGGCACAATAATCAAACCACCACCAACCCCAAACAGGCCAGCGGTAAATCCGGCAATTGCACCAATCAATAAATATATGATTAACTCCATAACGATATTTACCACGTTTAGATTCAAATGGATGTAGAAACTCGTGAACTGCAACAACGATTAAGCGATGCAGGCCAGCTTCCGGAAGTATTGCTCATCAAACCGATTACCACATCGACCAATGACGATGTGCGGGAATTGGCAACCAAGGGGGTACAGCAGGTTCTGGTCTGTAGCCATGTGCAGACCCAAGGCCGTGGACAGCGCCAGCGTCAGTGGATTTCACCTGAAGGGAATATCTATTTAAGCACATTGCTGCATACACAAAAACCCATCGATGGCCGTTTGGCTCTGGAAATTGCGTTAAATATCCTGCAAATGCCCAGTCTACAAGGGCTGGACTTGCAAGTAAAATGGCCGAATGACCTGTATAGCGTCAAAGGCAAATGGGGCGGCATTCTGGTAGAACCAATTTCACCTACGCAAGTGGTGGTCGGGGTCGGGATCAACCTCAGCCCAATGTCTGCTGAGGTTCCCGAGCAGCAAGTGACCTCATTGAATGAGTTGGGCCTGCATCCGGGTTCACGCATTCAGCTGATTGCAGAACTGTATCTGGCGATTCAGCAAGCCGGACAATGGTTTAGTTATGGCAGCCAGAATCTGTCTGGTCGTTTCAATCGACATGCCGCTTTTATCCAAGAGAGGGTTGAATTTACCGATCTGCAAGGGCAATATTCAGGAAAATTTCTGGGTATTCAGGATGATGGCGCTGTTAAAATCGCAACTGAAACAGGTGTCCACATCTTTTACCAAGGTCAATTACGGCTCAAAAATAATCCTTGAACAGGCATAATCCATGAAGAAACTATGGCTAGATATTGGCAATACCCGACTCAAATACTGGATTACCGAACAAGATCAGATCATTGAACATGCAGCGGAATTACATTTACAATCCCCTGCCGATTTGTTACTTGGCCTGATTCAGCACTTTAAAACGCTGGATCTGGATCAGGTCGGATTGTCTTCGGTTCAGGACAAGGTCAATAATGAGCGCATTCTCAGTATATTAGATGGTCTGCATATTCCAGTGATTTTTGCTCAGGTGCAGGCCCAATATGCTGGCCTGATTTGTGGCTATGATGAACCCGCACAACTGGGGATTGACCGCTGGCTACAGGTACTTGCTGTCGCGACCCAGCCTCATGAGAATTATTGTGTGATTAGTTGTGGTACAGCGCTGACCATTGACCTGATTCAAGGACAACAACATTTAGGCGGTTTTATTCTGCCAAATTTATATTTACAACGTGATGCACTGATTCAGAATACCAAAGGTATTAAAATTCCGGATGCCGCATTTTCTGAGCTCAATCCCGGACGCAATACCATCGATGCAGTACATCATGGCATTCTGCTCGGTCTGCTCAGCACCATTGAAAAAGTGCTGCATGATTTTCCGGCACAGCTGGTACTAACCGGTGGAGATGCCCCACTGTTTGCCCAGCATCTTGAGCCGTATCAGCCGAGGATTGAACCTGATCTTCTGCTTAAAGGTTTGCAGCATTTTGCGGCTCATTTGCCAGACACAGTTTCATGATTTCGAGCAATTGAGGAAATTCGGTAAATCCATCACATTTGTTAAAATGTCCGGCTTTTTTAATCTCAAAAATTTGAGCATTTAAGCTGTGGGCCAGGCGCAGGGAAACCGGTGCAGGTACAAAAGGATCATTACTGGAGATCAGCATGACCGCGCGTTTATAGCTATACGGCAGGTTGTTCAGATCCAGTCGTGTCGCCTGCAGCATTTTATTCAGTTCCGACCAGGCCACCAGCGGTGTATCGAAAGCTGAAACCAGAATGACCCCGCCGGTCTTGCGGTGCTGCTGGAGATAATGTTGCTGTAAAAAACTTAAAACACTGAGTCCACTCAGGCCATGGGCAACTAAAAACGTATGCTCATCCAGATGTGGAATATGCAGTTTCAGATTTTGCTGCCATTCTTCTAGGTCAGGCTGAAAAGGATTGGCCAGCATAATCCGTTTTGAATCAACACCGACATTTTTGAGTTGGCGACTCAGCCACGGATACCAATGGTCATTTGAGGTGGCCTGATAATCAGGCACGATATAGACTTTGTTGATTATATTTTTCATCGTGTTTTACTTATTATAATTGAGCACAAAGTGCTTTGACAAAAACTACTATTAAACAGTCTGAAGATGAAATTCAAGTAACTTTTTGCATCCCATCTCAGACTCAATTTACAAATTGAACGAATCCAACAACCTGCTTAAGATTCAGCTTTAATCAGATAAGGCTCAATCACTTTCCAGAGTTCTGGCAGATCGGTACAGCCTTCTGAATCGATAAAATGTCCCTGATGCTTGGCACTCACCACAATCGCATCCAGACTGTCTGCCTGTTCCAGGCTAAATTCAGGCTCCACCCGATCATCGCCTTCAGAATAAATCACCACCCGTTCTGCCACCTGCTGTTTAAGCAGATCAAAATCGATCTCAGCAGCATCAATAAACGGATTGACTTCATCTAAACGACCCAAGCGGCCATTAAATCCTGCGATCAATACCAATTGCTGAATCTTTTGCTGTTTTAACTCTCTGGATAAGTAATGCAATACAGCCACAGTTCCTAGGCTATGCCCGATAAAAATACTGTCTTCATCAATCCCCTCAATCTGCTCACGCATTTGCTGGTCCCACACCTCTAGCTTGGGTGTGGTCGATGGGTCAAGTCGCAGTACTTTTAAGCTGACATTTTCCTGTTGGGCTTTTTCCTGAATCCATGGAAACCAGTTTTCTTCCGGGCTTGCAGTATAACCATGGACGATGATCACTTGAGCCATTTTAAATTTCTCTTTGTTTTGTGCTGATGTTCCTGAGTCTGCCTGATTGGATTTTTATTTTGGGTAAGTAAATGTTGTTTTGTTTAAACCGGTTTTCTGATTGATACATAATAAAAAAGGCGCATTTCGCGCCTTTTTTAAATCAGAATCTTATTTCTTGTCATTGCCGCCGAACAGTGGACCCATGCCACCGCCGCCGCCAAACTGTTTCTGCAAACCACCGAGTGATTTCATCATTTTTGCCATACCTGACGGATTGGCAAATTTCTTCATCATCTTGGCCATTTGCGCATGTTGTTTAATCAACTTGTTGACTTCCGCCACTTCCATACCACAACCTGCTGCGATACGTTTTTTACGGCTTGGGTTCATCAAGTCTGGATTACGGCGCTCTTTGATGGTCATCGACTGGATAATCGCTTCCATTTTCTTGACCTGCTTTTCAGGATTGGCCTGGGCCAACGCATCTTGCAGACCGGCATTGCTCATACCAGGAAGTTTGTCCAGGAAGCCCATCATGCCGCCCATCTTGTTCATCTGCTCAAACTGCATCAGCATGTCTTCAAAGTTGAAGCTGCCACCTTTTTGCAGTTTTTTTGCCATTTTTTCGGCTTTTTCTTTGTCGACCTTGCGTTCAAGTTCTTCGACTAAAGAAAGTACATCACCCATACCGAGAATACGCTGTGCAACACGCTCAGGATGGAATGGCTCCAAGGCATCGAGTTTCTCACCCATACCCAAGAATTTAATTGGCTTGCCAGTAATCGCGCGTACTGAAAGCGCCGCACCACCGCGCGCATCACCATCAGTTTTGGTCAGGATCACACCAGTTAAAGGCAAGGCATCGTTGAATGCTTTGGCAGTATTTGCTGCATCCTGACCGGTCATGGCATCGACCACGAACAGGGTTTCAGTCGGGTTAATCGCTGCATGCAGCTCTTTGATTTCGTCCATCATGTCATCGTCAATATGCAAACGACCTGCCGTATCGACAATCAGCACATCAGCAAACTGGATTTTTGCCTGTTCAATTGCACGTTTTGCAATATCAATTGGGCGTTCATCTGCGTGAGATTCTAAGAAAATCGCACCTACTTCGCCTGCAACCGTTTGTAGCTGTTTGATCGCTGCTGGACGGTATACGTCAGCAGATACCATCGCGACTTTTTTCTTTTGACGTTCTTGTAAGAAGCGTGCAAGTTTCGCTGCGGTTGTTGTTTTACCCGCACCTTGTAGACCTGCCAGCAGGACAACAACAGGTGGTTTTGCAGCGAGGTCGAGGCTTTCATTGGCCTCGCCCATCATTTTGGTCAATTCGTCATGAACGATTTTGACAAAAGCCTGTCCAGGAGATAACTGAGTCATCACTTCCTGGCCCAATGCTTCTTCCTTAACTTTCGCGATGAATTCACGAGTTACAGGTAACGCAACATCGGCCTCAAGAAGCGCCATACGCACTTCACGTAACGTATCTTTAATATTGTCTTCGGTTAGCTGCCCTGAGCCAGTAACATTTCTTAAACTCTGCGTGAGTCGTTCTGTTAAGGTATCAAACATTGCAAAATCCGCTTAAAATAGCCATGAGCAAAAAATTGTTTCTTAAAATAGAAAATTTATGCATAGAATGCTATAGGATACTGTAGTTCGCAGCGAATTTATATAAATGAATATTCATCACCCTTAAAAAGGTTTGACATGGTTAGCCTCCCCTTGGTTTATACGATCTTAGCATTAGTTGCTTATACCGCTTCATTCTGGTATCTGTTCATTCATTTAATGTCTAAACGTAGCCCTAACCAATGGTTTGTCGGGCTAACTGCACTGCTCGGACTAGTATTGCACGCGCTGGTTTTATATGGCGATATGCGTACTCCGATTGGCATCAATTATGATGTCTTTGCCCTGTTTTCCTTTACTTCGGGCTTGATGCTGTTACTCAGTATTATTTACAGTACATATCGTCCAATTATCGCCTTGAATCTGATTGGTATTCCGGTGGCTGCCACGGGTCTAATTCTCGGCTTTGTCTTTACCCAGCCGGCTAAAATCATTAGCCAAAATTCTCTGGGCCTGGACATTCATATTATTTTGTCTTTGTCTGCCTATGCCGTATTGCTGATGGCGACCATTCAGGCCGTCATTTTGTACCTGCAGGATCGTGAGCTAAAAAAGAAACTGAAACGCCGGGTCTGGGTCAATCTGCTGCCCTCCTATCAGGACATGGAATCGCTGTTATTCGATATGCTGATGACTGGCTTTATCCTGCTGACCCTGGCGCTCGGTTTTGGTTTCTTTACCATCGATAATTTCTTTGCCCAGCATCTGGCGCATAAAACTGCTTTTAGTATGATTTCCTGGCTGGTCTATGGTTCACTGTTAATCGGGCACTGGAAGTTTGGCTGGCGTGGCCAGAAAGCCGTGCGCTTTACCCTGCTCGGTTTTGGCTTGCTGGCACTGGGTTTTATTGGATCTAAATTTGTGCTGGAAATGATTCTAGGGCGATAATTCTGAGCCTTGAAATATTCAATTCATTGTTCAATGAAAAGGCTTTAGCTTGAGTATTCTTTAAAGGATTATACGCCCCGCACGCACTGATAATGGCCAGCGAATGACTCTAGGCAATTCTGGATCTTCCCATTCTGGCAATAAAGCATCTGCCAGTACATCCAATGGATTATGTCCAAGTGCTTTAGTGGCAGCTTTCACGGCTGACCAGGTACTCATATAACCAATTAACTGATAAAAGTTCCATTCAACCTGTAATACCGGTGGCTGAATCGCAATTTCCTGAAAGGGAAATGGTAGATTTTTATATCCTTCATCTACATGGCGACCATTCAGGCCGTGATCTTGCGACTTCAGGATCGCGAGCTGAAAAAGAAGCAAAAACGCCGGGTTTGGGTCAGTTTGTTGCCTTCTTATCAAGACATGGAATCACTCCTGTTTGATATGCTGATGACCGGTTTTGTTTTACTTACCCTCGCTTTGAGCTTTGGCTTTTTCACCATCGATAATTTCTTCGCCCAACATCTGGCACATAAAACTGCGTTCAGTATTATTTCCTGGCTGGTTTATGGTTCACTATTAATCGGACACTGGAAGTTTGGCTGGCGTGGCCAGAAAGCCGTGCGCTTTACACTTTTAGGTTTTGGTCTGCTGGCACTGGGTTTTATTGGTTCTAAATTCGTGCTGGAAATGATTTTGGTACGTTAACATACGCTAACCTAAAGCCCACACTACGTTTGAGTGCCGTCATCAAAATGTCATATTCAAAAATTATGGTTAAAGTGCATTAAAAATACACCAAGGATCATGATGATAAAATTACTTTCAAGTTTAGCACTACTTTGTTTATCAAGCGCAAGTTTCGCAGATTATCACTGTCACGGTAGCATTAAAGATCGCACGATTGATGATAATGTCAGTATCAGCCAAAACTGTCAGATTGATAATGCCACCATTAAAGGCAATGTCATGCTGTATCAGGGTGCTCAAGCAGTAATTTCAAATACTGCGATTGATGGCAATCTGGAATCGAAAGGACGTTTTAGCTCGGTTCTGGCACAACATAACCGGATTGACGGCAATATCCAGCTAGAAGGCGGTCAGACGATTCAGCTCACTGCCAATCAGGTAGAGGGTGATATCCAGCTGAAAAAGAATACCCAAAAAATTACTGTAAATGACAATGTGGTGGACGGTAATCTGCAATGCGAATCCAATCTAATTCAACCGATCGGTGGCAATAACCGGGTCAATGGTGACAAAGAAGGTCAATGTCGCCGTTTATAATTTTTATAAATGAAATAAAAAACTTGGCTGATACAATCATCAGCCAAGTGCTAAATTAATGATTCTTTTTAATTTGATATTCCGCATCAAAGGCCTGATAGTTCAGGCGATCTGCTGAATCTTCAGACAACGGTTCAACTTCCTGCATCGAGGACAAGCAGCGCTCTGTCAGCTGAATATATTCCTGCGTCCCTTTGCTTTTCCAGGAAATTTCTTTGGCATCCAGAGGACGAATGACCCGCGCCGGACTACCGAGCACCAGTGAATTTTCCGGAATTTGAGCTTTGGCTTTAACCGTGCTATTAGCACCGATAATGGTATTTTCACCAATTTCGGCTTCATCCAGAATCACGCTGTTCATGCCGACCAGTACATTTTTGCGAATGATACAACCATGTAAAATCGCGCCATGTCCGATATGGCCATATTCTTCGACTAGCGTGACGCTACCGGGAAAGCCATGAATGGTACAGGAATCCTGAACATTGGCATTTTTCTGGATATGAATCCCGCCAAAGTCGGCTCTTAAAGTAGCAAAAGGCCCGATATATACACCTTCTTCAATCACCACATCCCCGATCAGAACGGCTTGCGGATGCACATAAGCACGAGGGCTGACCACAGGAATCACACCATCGATAGCATAACACGGCATTATTTTATTCCTTTAAAAATGCAGAATTAGATTAGCTGACGGCTTCCAATCGCAAACCGCCAAAGCGTTTATAAAATTGTGGATGTACCGGCGGCATCGAACCTTCCGAAGTTCGGGCGATCTCCATAAAGAACTCATCACCTGCCGCAACCACGGTTTGATATAAATTACTGCTCAGATTACGGGCATTCAGGGAAAGCCAGTTGGATGGCAATAATTCAAAAGGCAGATTCGGATCTTTTAATAAAATCCGGCGGAATTGATGAATCAGCAAAATTCGCAACTGAAAAGCCTGAACCGAATCCAGTTCATCTTCCTGTTCCACCAGATGAAAGAATTCCCGGAAATCCGCAATGAATTTTTCATAACGCTGATGCAGTTCCTGCACCGGCCAATTGGTGGCCACCATGCGTTTTACAGTTGGATAGGATTCCTGCCAGAGCTGCAAGGTTTCGGCCTTAAACACCACCACCTGATCGGTCATTTTCAGGTTCAGCAGCAGGTTTTGCAGTTTCTGGTGATCACAGCCCGGATAGGCCATGACATTGGTGGCGATATTAGCAAAGCCCAGCCATTCCAGTTCTTTTTTCAGAACCAGTTTATTTTCCAGCTCCACCGAACTGAGCAGCACCAGATCCCATTTCTGATCCCATTCCTGATGGCTAAAACTGTAAATCTTTTGGTCAGCCATAATAAAACGCTGGCGGCTGCTTTCGGTGACACGGTAATAACTGGTGCGGCCAATTTTCTCCGAGAACAGCCAGCCATTTTGTACCAGACGAAATACAGCAGTTCTTACTGAACGTTCATTAAAGCCGAAGACATCCATGAGCTGGATCAGGCTGGCCAGACTGATAATGCCACCGCGATGAAAAATACAGTCACCGAAGATGGTCATGATTAATGAGGTTCCGCTGAGTGCTTCATTTTGAATAAAGTCATCAATGATTTGTTTTAATTTCGGATTCATTACGCTTAACTTTACCTTGTAGAAACTGGATGATAGACCATTTAGTCATCATCCAGTAGGACTTCATGCAGACTTGCGGATATCGAAAACGCGCTGTGCCTTGCCTTCAGAACGTGGCAGACTGCCTTCTGGCAAAACTTCGACACTGACACTGATACCAACCATGGTTTTAATCTGGCTTTTTAGCTGAGTTGCCAGCTGGTGCGCCATAATATCACTGCTATCTTTACGCATTTCGGTACGGATATGCAATGTATCCAGATGGCCTTGTTTACAAATCTGGATCTGATAGTTCGGAATCAGTTGCTGGATCTGTAAAATCTGCTCTTCAATCTGCGACGGAAACACATTCACTCCACGGATAATCATCATGTCATCACTGCGGCCAACAATCTTGTCCATACGGCGCATGGTACGTGCCGTGCCAGGCAATAAACGGGTCAGATCACGGGTACGGTAACGGATCACCGGCATGCCTTCTTTGGTAATGGTGGTGAAGACCAGTTCACCGAGTTCGCCATCGGGCAGCACTTCACCGGTTTCAGGATGGATAATTTCCGGATAAAAATGATCTTCCCAAATGGTTGGGCCATCTTTGGATTCCAGACACTCCATGGCGACGCCCGGGCCCATCACTTCTGACAGGCCATAAATATCCAAGGCATCAATGCCGAGACGCTCTTCAATTTCCTTGCGCATTTCATTGGTCCATGGCTCTGCACCAAAGACGCCGGTTTTAATCGAACAGTTTTTGGCTGTACCAAATTTCTTTTCCAGTGCTTCAATAATATTCAGACAATAAGATGGCGTAACCATTAATGCCGTCGGCTTAAAATCATGAATCAGTTGCGCCTGTTTATCGGTTTGTCCGCCAGACATTGGGATCACAGTTGCACCCAAGCGTTCAACGCCATAATGCGCACCTAGACCACCAGTAAACAGGCCATAACCATAAGACACCTGAATGATATCTTTACTGCTCAAGCCGGCTGCGCGTAATGAACGTGCCACCACGTCTGACCAGACATTAATATCATTCTGGGTATAACCGACCACGGTCGGCTGACCGGTGGTGCCAGAAGAGGCGTGCACACGTACAATCTGTTCCTGTGGTACAGCGAACATGCCAAACGGATAGTTATCGCGTAAATCCTGTTTGGTGGTAAACGGGAATTTGGCCAGGTCTTCCAGAGAATTAAAATCATCCGGATGCACGCCAGCATCATCGAATTTCTTTTTATAAACCGGGCTATTCTGATAGGCATGCTGCAGGGTCTTTTTCATACGCTGTAACTGAACACTGCGTAGCTCATCAACCGATACTTTTTCAATTTTTTCCATTGCATTGTTATTCATATTCTTACTCCTGACGCAGTCTTCCTGACCACGATTTAATTCATTGATTGAATGATGTCTTAATCCATATTTTCTAAAACCAGTGCAACACCTTGACCAACACCGACACACATGGTGCACAGTGCATATTTGCCTTGACGGCGTTTCAATTCATGCATAGCGGTAATCACCAGACGGGTACCACTCATACCCAGTGGATGACCCAAAGCGATGGCACCGCCATTCGGGTTGATTCTTGCATCATCATCTTGCAGGCCCAATTCCCGAATCACAGCCAGCGATTGCGCTGCGAATGCTTCATTCAGCTCGATCACGTCCATCTGTTCCAGGCTGAGTCCGGTTTGTTTCAAGACTTTCTGTACCGCTGGCACCGGGCCAATGCCCATATATTTAGCTTCGACACCGGCGCTGGCCATCCCGATCACTTTGGCTTTCGGGCGCAAACCATACTGCTCGGCAAACTGCTGATTCCCAAGTAATACGCAAGCCGCACCGTCATTGACACCTGAAGCATTACCAGCCGTGATCGAACCGCCTTCTTTACGAAATGGGGTTTTTAAGGCGGCCAGATTGTCCAGTGTCGTCTCTGCGCGCGGATGCTCATCTTGGGAAATGGTCAGAGTGCTTTTCTTCGGACCTTTGACCTCTACTGGCAGAATTTCTTCGGCAAAAATACCCTTCTGCTGGGCTACTGCGGTTTTCTGTTGGCTGTGATAGGCAAACAGGTCCTGGTCTGCACGGCTAATCTGATACTTTTCAGCGACGTTTTCGGCCGTTTCCGGCATGCTGTCAACGCCAAACTGTGCTTTAAATTTTGGGTTGATAAAACGCCAGCCAATGGTGGTGTCATAAATTTCAGGGGTACGGCTAAAGGCAGTCGTAGGTTTGGATTGCACGAAAGGCGCTCGGCTCATGGATTCTACGCCACCCGCCAAAACAAATTGTGCTTCACCCGATTTGATGGCACGTGCTCCCAGTCCAATGGCATCCAGACCTGAAGCACATAAGCGGTTCACGGTGAGCGCTGGAACAGATTCAGGCAACCCTGCGAGTAAAGCAGCCATACGCGCCACGTTGCGGTTATCTTCACCGGCCTGATTGGCACACCCCAAGATCACTTCATCCAGTTCTGTCCATGGCAAGGCCGGATGCTGATCTTTCAAATATTGAATCGGTAGCGCTGCCAGATCATCAGCACGAATGCTGCTCAGTCCACCGGCATAGCGTCCGATCGGGGTGCGAATTCCATCAAAAATATAAACCTGTTCCATGATTCTTCCTTTTAGCCAGCAACACGTAATGGTTGCTGCTGAGTTTTCTGTGCATGTCCCTGCACCGCTTTCTTTGCTAAATATATACTAGTTCTATAGCGGTCTTCACCATAAATACGATACATATTTTCTAAAATTTGTAAAATTGTGTAATATCCAATTTTATCTGCCCATTCGAATGGACCACAAGGATAATTCACGCCATATTTCATAGCAGAATCAATATCTTGTTCTGATGCAATATCATGCAATACTGCTTCACAGGCTTCATTCACCAACATGGAAATACTACGTATAACATAAAGACCGGGATGATCCTTAGACCAAATAGGTATCATATCCATACCTATGAGGAATAGCTCCACTGCCTGGCGCTGTTCAGTACTACATGCTGGTGATGCAACGACTGGAATTGCCTGGGCATTTGTCCAATCTGCATGCCAGTCCATCAACACCACAGGCTCATGCGGATAGGTAAGTTCAACCGACTCACCGAGCGATAATCGCAGGGAAAGATCACCAATCAGGATTTCATTCTGTTCTGCCGCCTGAAAAATGAGATCCACATGAGAGGCCTGTTTTAAACGTTCAATCAAGGCTAAGGAATGTCGCCATTCACCTTTTACCGTGACTTTGAGCTTATTCAGCGACTTGGCATAACACACTGGCAATTCATATACAGGCACAGGCTTGGACTGCGTGTAATCATAAAAACCCTGACCGGACTTGCGGCCATAACAGCCGGCATCGACCAGCTCTTTTTGAATCAAGGATGGGCGGTAGCGTGGCTCATAGAAAAATTCCTGATAGACACTTTGCGTGACCGAGAAATTCACATCCTGACCAATCAGGTCGGTGAGTTCACATGGACCCATGGCAAAACGGCCACATTCGCGCATGATGTAATCGAGCTGTTCCGGGGTGGTAGCATTTTCCTGCAAGGCACGAAAGGCTTCGGCATAATACGGTCGTGCGACACGATTGACGATAAAACCGGGCGTCGATTTGGCCCGTACCGGAACCTTGTTCCAGTCCTTCATCAGATCAAATACTGCATCGGCAAGGACTGCTGAAGTTTTCAGCCCGCGGATAATCTCGACCAGTTTCATCACCGGCGCCGGATTAAAGAAATGCAGCCCAATCACCCGTTCCGGATGCGGAATCGCCGAGGCAATTGCGGTAATGGAAATCGAGGAAGTATTGGACGCAAAAATCGTCTGTTCCGGACAAATGGCAGCCAGCTGTTGAAACAGGTTTTGCTTCACTTCTTTCTTTTCGACAATGGCTTCAATAATCAAGCCCGCATCGGCAAGCTGCTGAATGTCCTCTGCCACGATCAGATTGGCGAAGGTACTTTCCAGCAATTGCTGGGTCATTTTGCCATTTTGTACCCGCTTGCTGAGCTGCGCCTCTAAAGCAGTCAAGGCACCCTGAACTTTGCTGCGATCGAGATCAAACACATAGGTCGGATGCCCGTGCATGGCGGCCAGTTGCGCAATGCCAATCCCCATGGTTCCCGCACCGACCACAGCAACTTTGACGTGTTCCAAATTGATCTGTTGCATGATTTAGCATCCTTTATATTCAGGGGTACGCTTCTGCATAAAGGCTTGTACACCTTCTTTATAGTCACTTGAACGTCCAGCCAGACGTTGCAGGTCACGTTCCAGAATGAGCTGCTGATCCAGATTATTGTCGGCTGCGGCATGGATGGCTTTTTTGATCAGGGACAGACCATAGGTCGGCTGCTGTGCCAGATGCTCTGCCAGTTTTTTCGCTTCTGCTTGCAGTTGTTCATCTTCAACCACTTGCCAGATCATGCCCAGTTGTACTGCGCGCTCAGCCGGAATTTTATCGCCGAGCATCGCTAAGCCCATCGCTTGGGCACGCCCGACCAGACGCGGCAGGAACCAGGTACCGCCTGAATCTGGTACTAAACCTAGACGACAAAAGGCCTGAATAAAGGAAGCCGATTTTGCAGCAATTACAATGTCACAGGCCAGTGCAATATTGGCACCGGCCCCTGCCGCCACACCATTCACCGCACAAATCACCGGTTTTGGCATTTCAGTAATCAGTTTGATTAAAGGGTTATAGTATTTTTCAATTGACAGGCCTAAGTCCGGTGCATCAGCATTCGGATCGACCACACGATCATTCAAATCCTGGCCGGCACAGAAACCACGGCCTTCAGCTGAAATCACCACGGCACGAATCTGGCTGTCTTTGGCCCAGGCCTTGATAACCCTGGAGACTTCCTGATGCATGGTTTCATTAAAGCTGTTGAGCTGTTTCGGACGGTTAAAGGTCAGGTAGCCCACTGCATTTTTTTCTTCGACAATAATTGTTTGATATTCCATTACACACCTCTAAATTCTGGTTTTCTTTTTTGTAAAAATGCATTGATGCCTTCTTGGCGATCTTGGGTCGCCGCCAGCCAGACAAAATGCTGACGTTCCAATTTCAGTCCCTGACTTAATGTCACTTCATGAATCGACTTTAAAGATTGCTTGATGGCGCGAATGGCCAGCGGTGCCTGCTTAGCAATTTTTTCTGCCAGTTCCAGTGCGTATTGCACGGTCAGTCCTGCCGGACAAATCTGGCTGCTTATGCCATGTTGCAATGCGGTTTGTGCCGAAATCATTTCACCGGTCATGGCCCAGCGCATCGTCAATTGCTGACCGACCAGACGGGCCAGACGCTGGGTTCCACCGGCACCCGGCAGCATACCTAAACCAATTTCAGGCAAGGCAAATTGGGCATTTTCTCCGGTCAGCACCATGTCACCATGTAGAGCCAGTTCAAACCCTGCACCAAAGGCATAACCATTCACCGCCATGATTACAGGCTTGGAAAATTCATCAATTTTTTTCCAAAGCAGTGGCCGCTGATCCTGCTGGATGCTGACCACATCTAACTGCGCCAATTCATTTAAATCAGCACCGGCAGCAAAGCATTGCGTATTTCCGGTAATGACCACGGCTTTCACGGCAGCATCTGCTTCCAAGTCCTGTAAACAAGCTGCAATACCTTGCAAGGTCGCATTATTTAGGGCATTGCGCTTTTCCGGGCGATTCAGCTCAATCAGGACTACGCCGGGTTTTGGTGAGCTGGTTTTAATATAGGTCATCCTTGAACTCCTGCTATGCTCAGCAATTGATTCCGTACTTATTCATCAAAACTCAGACGTACATTGGCCGTGGTTGGACGTGCCTGACAACTGAGCACATAGCCTTTCTGGATTTCATCTTCTTCCAGACTGTAATTCACCGCCATTTCAACCTGGCCCTCTAACACCTTACATTTACAGGTGGCACAAACACCGCCCTTACAGGCATAAGGCAGATCGGCTCCGGCACGTAGCGCAGCATCTAAAATACTGTCATCCTGTTTGGAGACTTCAACAATCAGCTCGCGACCATCGAGGATAATATTGACGCGTTCTTCACTGCGGCTTTCCATCTGCTGGGCGGTTGCTTTCGGTGCAATACCCGTATTGAAGCGTTCAGTATGAATCTTGCTGCGCTGAATGCCCCAAGTCGGTAATACCGTTTCGACCGCTGCCATCATTTCTTCCGGACCACAGGCAAAACAGTGATCGGTGTCTGCTGAAATCAGATTGGCCTGAAACAGCTGCTGCAATTTATCCGCATTGATACGACCGTTAAAGATTTCGCTGTCATTCAGTTCACGTGAAAAAATATTTACCAGTTGCAGACGTTCCTTAAAACGGTCTTTCAAGTCCATGATCTGTTCAGAAAACATGGTCTGTTTCCAGGAACGGTTGCCATATACCAAGGTAAATGTGGCTTCTGCTTGACGGTTTAGCACCGATTTTACAATCGATAAAATTGGCGTAATGCCACTGCCTGCTGCAAACCCTAGATAATTCTGGCCACCGGCCTTGGCTGCTTTCTGAAAGAACACCCCTTGCGGTGGCATGACTTCCAGTACATCGCCCGCTTTGAGATGCGCATTGGCCCAGGTCGAGAACTGACCTTGATCAATTTTTTTAATTGCAATACTCATGTCTTCCTGAGTATCACTACAAATCGAATAGCAACGGCGCAGCTCGCCGTCATCGGTTAAATGACGAATGGTCAGGTGTTGACCCGGCTGATATTGGAAAGCATCCAACTGCTCAGGCGCGAGATCAAAGGCAATGCAGATCGCCTGCTCGGTTTGTGGCTGAATCGATTTAATGGTTAATGGTATAAATTGGCTCATGACAAAATCCTTCTTTTAGGTGACGGTGTTCAGGCTTGTTATTGGTTTACCCTGCCCACCGCGCAATCGTTACAATTAAATACATTTGAAATAGTCAAAAGTTTCTAAGCAGTCCCGACATTGATATAAAGCTTTACAGGCGGTCGAACCGAATTCACTTAATAGTTTGCTGTTGTTACTTAAGCACTGTGGACAGGTGATGCCATCGGTCAATGCCACATGCGTACCACAGCTATGTGACTGGCCTTGCGGCGGGGCAATACCATATTGCTGTAATTTGTGTTTGCCCGATTCACTCATCCAGTCCGTGGTCCAGGCTTCAGACAGGTCCACAATGACTTTGACCGGCGTCAAACTGTTCGCCTCGAAAGCCTGGGTAATTTCTGCTTTTAATATATCTGTGGCTGGACAGCCGCTGTAGGTCGGCGTGAGTCGCACCACAATTTCATCCTGCTGATTCAGCTCGACGCCACGAATCATACCCAGATCAATCACTGACAATACCGGAATCTCTGGATCAGAAACCTGCTGCAAAACGTCCCAACATTGATCTTCTACGTGTCGAATCAGATTCATGCGACTCACTCCCTGTGATTGTGCCGAATTACCAGTTCATGTTTGGATAAGAGCGCTGCATATATTGCAGTTCAGCCAAAATAAAACCGAGATGTTCTGTATGTAAACCCTGTTTAGCCCCACTACGATAAGCGCCCAGCTCTGGCAGGCTTAATTCAAATCGGGCTAATTCGGCTGTAATTGTTTCTAGCCACTGGACTTTTAAATTTTCAATATCTGGAAGGACACCACTATTGACCAGCTGTTTTTCATCTGCCGTCAATACAAAAAGTTCCTCAGTAAAACGCCATAACTGGTTTAAACCTTGCTGGGTTTTTTCATGCGCTTCAGCTGTACCTAGACTTAGGCGTTCCATCCAGGTGGTGGAAAAACGCTGGTGATATTTCACTTCTTTGAGTGACTTCACTGCAAAAGCCGCCAGCTCAGCATGCTGACTTTGACTTAAGGCACTAAACAATAAAGCATGATAGTGATCCATCAACCACTGGCGTACCAAGGTCTGGGCAAAGTCACCATTTGGCTGTTCGCATAGCAGCAAATTACGATAGTCACGTTCGGTGCGGAAATAAGCCAGCTTGTCTTCATCACGGCCCAAGCCTTCCACTTCACCGGCCAGACTGAGTGCGGTACGTGCCTGACCCAATAAATCCAGTCCGATATTGGCTAAGGCAATATCTAGCTCCAGTTCAGGGGCATGGCCACACCATTCTGCCAAACGATGTGACAACACCAGTTGACTGTCGCCCACATGTAAAAGAAATTCTGCCAATACTTGATTTGTCATAATCTTCACCTTTCCCTTTACATGTGCTCGATGCCAGCTGGAATGTTATAAAAGGTTGGATGGCGATAGACCTTGTCCAAAGCCGGTTCAAAAAATTCTGCTTTTTCATCTGGCTGGGAAGAGGTAATCAATTCAGATTTCACCACCCAGATACTGATCCCTTCATTGCGGCGGGTATACACATCGCGGGCATTTTGTAGTGCGACCTCCTCATCTGGCGCACGCAGGCTGCCAACATGACGGTGACTCAGACCCTGTTTACTACGCACAAACACTTCATAAAGTGACCAGTTGTTTTTGTTATTCATGAGCAAATTTCCCTATATTGATCAAACTGTTTTAAGCAACTTTTTGTGCTGCTGACTGTTGCTGCTGTTTTTGCGCATAGACTGCTGCTGAATCACGTACCCACTTACCGCCTTCCCAAGCTTTGCGGCGTGCTTCAATACGCTCATGGTTACACGGTCCCTTGCCTGCAAGAATCGCAAAGAACTCATCCCAATTGATTTCACCAAATTCATAATGTCCGGTTGCTTCATTGAATTTAAGGTCTGGATCGGGAACGGTTAAACCCAGCTGCAAGACTTGCGATACAGTGTTATCGACAAATTTCTGACGTAAATCATCGTTGCTGAATAATTTAATTTTCCACTGCATACTTTGTGCACTGTTCGGTGAATTATCGTCACTTGGACCAAACATCATCAGTGCCGGCCACCAGAAACGGTTCACGGCATCCTGTGCCATCTGCTTTTGTTCCGGCGTACCATTGGCCAATTCCATCATGGCTTCAAAGCCCTGACGCTGATGGAAACTTTCTTCCTTACAGACGCGCACCATGGCACGTGCATAAGGACCATAAGACGTACGGCACAGCGCAACCTGATTGACAATTGCTGCACCATCCACCAGCCAGCCAATCGCGGCAACATCGGCCCAGCTCAGGGTTGGATAGTTAAAAATTGAAGAATATTTCATGCGACCGGCAATCAGTTTATCCATCATGTCGTCACGATCCGCACCCAAGGTTTCTGCAGCGCTGTACAGATACAAAGCATGACCGGCTTCATCCTGGACTTTTGCCATCAGCACGGCTTTACGTTTTAAGGTCGGTGCACGGGTAATCCAGTTGCCTTCCGGCAACATGCCCACCACTTCAGAGTGTGCATGCTGACCGATCTGACGAATCAAGGTCTTACGATAAGCATCCGGCATCCAGTCCTTCGGCTCTATGGAAATATCCTTTTCAATCTTTTGATCGAAGATTTGTTGTTGGTTATTCATTGTTCCCTCACTTATCCCAAGTGTTGATACACCCAAATTAAAACGATACGTAATTAAAATCAATATCTATTTATTGGTATCATTTAATTTTTATACCTTATTTTTTGTAAATATATGTTTTACATCATTTAATATTTTTTATTTTATTGTTATTCATTTTTAAACACAGATTTATGATTGACATTTTCAATTTTTCAACACAAATTATGAAACATCAAAATTAAAAATACCCCTCAAAACGTATCATAAATGGAGTTTTTACAATGTTAGAGTTAGACAGCAGCTCAAGCACAATGGATTATCAAGATACTGAATCAACTCATAATCCTATTGCCATCAAAAGCTTAGCTTCACTGGTGTACGGCCAAGAATACACAGCGCAAGCCGATTTACGTACGGTTTATCATGCCATTAGCGGTGAGGCGGTTTATCAAGTTGGCAGTCAGGGCATCGATACCCAAGCCGTGGTGAAGTATGCCAAACAAAAAGGTGCGACTATTGCCACATGGACGTTTCATCAACGTGCCAATGCACTGAAGCAAGTGGCACAGTATTTGATGGAACGCAAAGAAGACTTTTATGAACTTGCCAAGGCAACCGGCTGTACCCGTAAAGATGCCTGGATTGATATTGAAGGCGGGATTGGGACCTTATATGCCTATTCGAGTTTGGTGCGTCGCGAACTGAGTGATGAAACCGCATGGGTTGAAGATGCATGGATTCCGCTATCCAAGCAAGGCAACTTTGGCGCCAAACATATACTGAGTCCTAAAGCCGGTGTCGCAGTGCATATCAATGCCTTTAACTTCCCGATCTGGGGCATGCTGGAGAAAATCGCACCGACGCTACTAGCAGGCGTACCCTGTATTGTCAAACCGGCAACAGAAGGTGCCGAGCTGACCCATGCCGTGGTCAAAGCCATTCATGAAAGCGGTTTCTTGCCAGAAGGTTCACTGCAGCTCATTTGTGGACAGATCTATGATTTATTTGATCATTTAAATCCTCAAGATACGGTCACTTTTACCGGTTCTGCTTCAACCGGGCAAAAACTCCGTTCGCATCCACATTTAAATGCCTACTCGATTCCATTTACCATGGAAGCAGACTCGGTCAACAGTGCGATTTTGACCGAGCAGGCCAATGATGAAACGATTGATTTATTTGTCCGTGAAGTTTTCCGTGAAATGACCTCTAAAGCCGGACAAAAATGTACCGCAATTCGTCGTGCGTTCATTCCGGCTGAACTTTTGGACACCGTACAGAGTCGCCTAATTGAAAAACTGAAAAAAGTCGTTGTGGGTGATCCGGCTCAGGAAGGCGTGACGATGGGTGCTTTGGCCAGCGTCAAACAGAAACATGATGTCGCGACAAAAGTTGAACAGCTCAGCCAGGATGCAGAGATCGTATTCGGTAGCCACTTGCGTCAGGACTTTAAGATTCAAGTACAAAGCGCTGAAAAGTCTGCATGTTATCCACCCACAGTCCTGGTATGCAAAGTGCCAGCTCAGGCAGAAAATATCCATAAGGTTGAAGCCTTTGGGCCTGTGGTGACTTTAATGCCATATACTGACCTGGCTCAGCTTGCTGACCTGGTGGCACGTGGCGAAGGTAGCCTGGTGGCATCCATCGTACGCAATACCGATGAAAATATTGAACAACTGCTCAGCAAAATTGCGCCATGGCATGGCCGTGTCCATATTCTGGATGCTGAAAGTGCCAAAGAAAGTACCGGACATGGTTCGCCATTGCCTTTGCTGGTGCATGGCGGGCCAGGACGTGCCGGTGGCGGTGAAGAACTCGGTGGCTTGCGCGCAGTCAAACATTATATGCAACGTACTGCGATTCAAGGTTCACCAAATGCCATGACCCAAGTCGGCCATAGCTGGACGGCTGGAGCTCAGGTCTTTGAAGACCGTGTCCATCCTTTCAAAAAGTCATTTGATGAATTGCGTATTGGCGAGCGTTTACTGACTGCACGACGTAGCGTGACCGAAGCGGATCTGGTGAATTTCGGCTGCCTGAGCGGTGATCACTTCTATGCGCATATGGACAAAATTGCTGCAGCAGAATCGCTGTTTGGTGAGCGTGTGGCCCATGGTTACTTTGTGGTATCTGCCGCGGCAGGTTTATTCGTCGAGGCTGCTCCAGGCCCAGTCATTGCCAACTATGGCATGGACAACTTGCGTTTTGTAGAACCGGTGAAAATTGGCGATACCATTCAGGTAGAACTGACCTGTAAGCAGAAAACTCCAAAAACACTGCGCGATCCAGCACAGAAACCACATGGTGTCGTGGTCTGGGATATTAAAGTCAAAAATCAGCGCAATGAACTGGTCGCAACCTATGATATTTTGACCCTGGTTGAGCGCGGCTAAACATTTAAACTCAAAAAAGGAATCATTATGATTCCTTTTTTTTCAATTCAAATACTATTTGTATCTATTCTTAAAAAACAGATTGACGTCAATCCAATTAAACTTTAGATTGATCAAACACGATACAAAATAAAAATAATATATAAATTAAAAGTATCAAATAAATATCTCAAACGATCAGCACAGGATGTTGCATGATGAATGATAAATCGCTAGACATAGACATGGTTGAAAGGACGATTCAACCGCCCAATCAAAGTTTTGAGCCTACACCGACAGAAACGGCCGTGCCGCTGTCTGAACAGATTGAACCACCACCGGAAAGCAGCACCTATCAATGGTATGTGGTGGTCATTTGTATGGTGGCTTACATTCTGTCATTTGTAGACCGTCAAATTTTATCCTTAATGATTGAACCGATTAAAGCCGATTTAATGCTAAGCGATACCCAGTTCAGCCTGTTACAGGGTCTAGCCTTCTCCTTGTTTTATGCCATTATGGGTCTGCCCATTGCCGCGCTGGCGGATCGAAAGTCCCGGATTAAAATTATTGCGACCGGGATTGCATTCTGGAGCCTCGCTACAGCGGCCTGTGGTCTCAGTAAAAACTTTATTCAAATGTTTATTGCACGTTTGAGTGTCGGAGCCGGTGAAGCTGCGCTTTCCCCTGCCTTTTATTCAATCGTTGCCGATTTATTTCCCAAAGATAAATTAGGCCGTGCACTCGGGGTATATGCGATTGGTGCCTTTATTGGTTCGGGTTTAGCTTTCCTGATTGGCGGCTATGTGATTGGCCTGCTAAAAGATGTCAGCTTCGTGGCTTTACCGCTCATTGGTGAAGTAAAAACCTGGCAACTTACCTTTATGATTGTGGGTCTACCAGGCGTATTGCTGGCCCTGCTGATGGTTTTGACGGTGCGTGAGCCTGCACGTAAGGGCATGAAAGTCGGTCAGGATGGTCAGGTCATTAAAGCCTCTTTCAAAAATTCGATCGGTTTTATCAAGACACATAAAAAGACCTTTTTCTGTCATTTTATCGGCTTTTCTTTTTACACCATGATGCTGTATTCGCTGCTGGGCTGGGCACCTGCCTATTACATGCGTAATTTCGGTCTGGATGCGAGTCAAACCGGTTATATCCTTGGGACGATTATTTTAGTGGCAAATACCTCTGGTGCCCTGTTCTGTGGCTGGCTGATCGACTTCTTTTCAAAGCGTGGCTATAGCGATGCTGCAATTCGTACCGGTGCCATTGGCTGTGCGGCGCTGATTATTCCGAGTGTGCTGTTTACTCAGGTCGATAATATGCAGCTTTCATTTGCGCTGATTTTTGTGGCGATGTTCTTCTCCACTTTCCCGATTCCTGCATCCGCTGCTGCTACGCAAATGCTGACACCAAACCAGTTACGAGCCCAGGTCTCTGCCAAGTTTCTGCTAATTTCAAATCTGATTGCCTTAGGCATCGGAACCACCGCAGTGGCGTTGATCACGGATAAATATTTTCAGAACACGATGATGGTTGGTAATTCTATTTCGATCGTCAATGCCATTGCCGGAGTGATTGGCTTCTTCTTGTTGTATAAGGGCTGTCAGTATTATCGTGAGAGTATGAAAGTCGAAAAACTGGCTGACTAAAATAGCTGGATATGAATCAGCCATCTTAAGCTTCACTGTGAAAGGCCTTTAATCCACATTAAAGGCCTTTTTTATATCCATTCCACAAGCTCAATTTTCAAGTTCTCAAATTTCAATTCTCCCTCCAACCTAGACAGGCTGGCTAAAAAAACGTATAACACCGTTTTAAATTTACAGGTGTGCACCGTTGAAACTTGTGCTTGCTCCCATGGAAGGCTTAACCGATCCGATTATGCGTGATGTGCTGACATCCGTAGGTAGCTTTGACTGGTGCGTGACCGAGTTTATCCGTGTCACCGACTCTATCCTGCCCGATCATGTTTATCACAGTTACTGCCCGGAACTGTTAAATGATGGCAAGACGGCGGCGGGTACGCCGGTACATGTGCAGTTTCTGGGAAATAATCCGGAAATGCTGGCAGCAAATGCAGCCAAAGTTGCCGCAATGGGCGCACCGGCGATTGACCTGAATTTTGGTTGTCCTGCGAAAACCGTGAACCGTCATCGCGGCGGTTCCGTTTTACTGGATGAACCCGAAGTGGTGCATGAGTTAGTCAAAGCCGTGCGTGATGCAGTACCGGCGCATATTCCGGTATCTGCGAAAATGCGTCTGGGTTATATGGACCGCAACTTTATGCTGGACAATGCCCATGCTATTGAAGATGCAGGAGCATCTTGGGTGACGGTGCATGCGCGCACCAAAGCCGATGGCTATACCCCGCCTGCTTTTTGGGACCAGCTACAACCGATTCGTGAAGCACTGAAAATTAATGTGATTGCCAATGGTGAAATCTGGAACAATACCGATGCCAAACAGTGTCGTCTGGAATCCGGTTGCGAAGACCTGATGATTGGCCGTGGTGCCGTGACCACACCCGACCTGACCCAATGTATCCGTCAAAATTCGGATGCACCTTTGATGAACTGGAATGAACTGCTGGAACTGCAAATTCGTTTTATCAATGGCCCCGCCAAAACTGAGATCGGGATGGTCGGTCGTTACAAGCAATGGCTCGGCATGATGTCGAAACATTATCCTGAAGCCAAAGCCTTATGGGATGAAGTAAAGCGGATTAAAGTTCTGGCCGAGATTACCGAAAAACTGAAAGCTTCAACTATGTAAATGCAAAAGCCTTTGAATGATTCAAAGGCTTTTTTTGATTCTATAAATCATTTTAAGGCTGCTTATGCTGTTTTAAGCTTTCTACATGTTCCCGATTGGTTTTCCAGGATTTTTCTAAAAGCTCTTTTTCTAAAGGCAGTTGTATCCGTTTTAATTTTGTTTCAGAAATCATCTGTTGATCAAAACTTTTCACATAATCGGTCCAGCCTGCACCGCGAAATACCTCATTCGGCATTGGTGTTTTAAATACCGCATCCGGCATAAATACAATCACGGAATGCAAAAGATCTGGCTCCACAATATCAGTCAGTAATTGTTCCAGAACTTTGATGTGTTTATAGTTTTGATGAATCGGATTTTGAAATGTATAACTGTTTTTATAAATTTTCTGAGTCCATTGTTTCTGACGCGCGCTTGCAAAAATCCAGCCCTTATAGTTTTTGGTTTCAATCACAAAGATGCCATAAGGACTTAATAGCAGATGATCGATTTGTGTGGTGGCACCTGCTTCATCTGGAAGGGTCAAATCATTCAGTAGAATAGACCTCTTGCGAAAGTAAAAAATTGTTTATACTAGTCCCATGAAATATGAAAATTTAACTAGATTTAATGATGGGGAATTTAAACGACTTGTTGGCGTTCCTCGTCCATTATTCTTAAAAATGGT
>NZ_VPAV01000015.1:0-68181 GCF_013418995.1 Acinetobacter sp. YH12106 | reverse complement strand
CAATACCAGCGCACAGCCCAAAGAATGATTTCGCCCTGAAAATGCCGACCATGGAAAGGATTCATATACTGCACCTTTAGCTAAAACAGTCTTCAGCTTACCATTCGTGGTTATTTGCAACAGTGCCCTTTTAAATACCTCAAATGCATTATTTTGGCTAGAATCAAAAATTTAAATTGGTAGGTATTTGGTAGGTAGGATTCTTTTTAGCTTCATCCAATACTCATATTACGGTGAGGGTCACCGATAAAATAATCAATGGATGGTAGAAGGAATAACACCATGGCTTTTAAAAATATTTCAGATCAAACTAACGGTTTTTATATTCCCTGTGTTTCACTTTTTGGTCCGGGCTGTGCTAAAGAAATCGGGATCAAAGCACAAAATTTAGGCGCCAAGAAAGCACTGATTGTAACTGATGCTGGCCTGTTTAAATTTGGTGTTGCAGATGATATTGCAAATTATTTGAAAGAGGCAGGTGTTGACAGTTATATTTTCCCAGGCGCGGAACCTAATCCAACTGATATTAACGTGCATCATGGAGTTACAGCTTATAATGAAAACGCCTGTGATTTTATTGTATCGTTAGGTGGGGGTTCATCACATGACTGTGCCAAAGGCATCGGTCTGGTCACTGCAGGTGGCGGACATATCCGTGATTATGAAGGGATTGATAAAAGTACCGTTCCGATGACACCACTGATTGCAATCAATACCACGGCAGGGACAGCTTCGGAGATGACACGTTTCTGTATCATTACCAATACCGATACCCATGTGAAAATGGCGATTGTAGATTGGCGTTGTACCCCACTCATTGCGATTGATGACCCTAAACTGATGTTAGCCAAACCTGCAGGCCTGACTGCGGCAACAGGGATGGATGCTCTGACACATGCGGTCGAGGCCTATGTATCTACGGCCGCCAATCCCATCACTGATGCCTGTGCAGAAAAGGCGATCACCATGATCAGTGAATGGCTCAGTCCCGCAGTGGCGAATGGGGATAATCTGGAAGCACGGGATGCCATGAGCTATGCCCAGTATCTTGCAGGCATGGCTTTTAATAATGCCTCTTTAGGTTATGTGCATGCGATGGCGCATCAGCTTGGTGGTTTCTATAACTTGCCACACGGGGTCTGTAATGCGATTTTGCTCCCACATGTCTGTGAGTTTAACCTGATTGCCTGTCCGGAGCGTTATGCCAAAATTGCCCAATTGATGGGGGTGAATATAGAAGGTTTAACTGTAACTGAGGCAGCTTATGAAGCGATTAACGCCATTCGGCAGCTTTCATCGTCAATTGGCATTCCATCAGGTTTAGCGGAATTGAATGTAAAAGAAGCTGACCTCGCCACTATGGCAGAAAATGCGCAAAAAGATGCCTGCATGTTAACCAATCCACGTAAGGCCAGTCATGCTCAAGTCGTGGATATTTTTAAAGCGGCAATGTAATACCTCCTTGTAAGTCTTATTTTCAATCATCTGACTTACACTTTAACAGGCCTTATTTCGCCTACTGAAGAAGTATGCCAATAGCAATTCATTGCTTTTGGCTACCGCTTTTACCTTCATAATAGGATAAAAAATAGAGGGGAATTATTTTATAAGTCCCCTAGCCTAAAAATATCCATGTTTATCCTAGAGCATAAAAATATCCTAATTTCTTCTACTTCGTTCCAGCCAGAAAAAATTTCCCATCGTATGATCTTAATATCATATTTAATCTCTGAGGAATAAACTGTACGTCCTTCATATGAAATGAAGATGATCGTAGCTGATTTTGATGAAGTGAGTCCCCTCAAGCGGCCAAGTAAATGGCATAGCCACTGAAAAATCATCAGATTAATAAAATTTTAGGATCTGATTCAGATGAAATCGACAAGTAAATCTATTGTGAATAGGGATGATGCTGAATATTCCAGGATTTTCCTATATAGCCTTCTACCGCTGAAGGGATTCGTTTTAAAGGTCTTTATATTTTAAAAGAGTTTGATGGACGGGATGGGTTTTGGGCATTAGTTCAATCAGGCGTTCCACCGCATCAATCGCTTCAGGGAAATGCGATACATGTTTCAGCAGGACGTCAGTTTCATTGGCTTTAAAAATGGCATTACTTAGACGTGATTCCAGACAATCTCGCCAGGCACATAAAAATGGACTTTCCGTTTTAGCCAGAAATACGCCAGTACATAATTTTAGGGCAGAATTAATATATCCAGCATCCAGAGACTGTTCGGTAAGTAAAAAATCGGCCTCTACATGTACCAATAATCGGTAAGGCCTAGAACCTAACATGCCCCCCAGTACATCGCGCAACTGCGACATTTCTGCTTTTAAGGTGCCCATACTAACTTTGCGTTCACCATATAAGGCCTGATGCAAGGTATCCAGACTCAAGCCTTGCGGGCATAAGGCCAAAATGGTCAAAATTTCAATCTGGCGAGGGGTCAGAACCAGCATCTTGCCATTAAACAGTATTTGGGGTACTGAAAAAGCCCGAATGAACAGGCGTTGCTTCTGGCATTCTAACAAAGCAGATTGAATGATTGTGGCGCAACGCTCAGCAGCCAACAGGGCCAAACTGTTATGCTTCTGCCAAGTGGTAGATAGATCAATGACACCTAAGATCTGTTTTGAATAGGGATCGATAATCGGTGCAGCATAACAAACCCAGTCATGAATGGAGGACATGTAATGTTCACTGGAAAAGACACAGGTGGATTGTTGCGTTTTTAAGGAGAGTGCCAGTGCATTGGTTCCGACCAGCTCTTCGCGCCATTGCCCACCTTCAATAAAATGTACACTTTCTGCGGCACTTTGCATTTGTGGGCTAGAAGCTGCCCAAATGATGGTACTGCCGATATCTCCGACCGCCAGCACCATAGAAGATTGCTCGGCAATATGTTTTAAATCCTGAGCACAATGTTGCAGGGCTTGGGCTAAAGTTGAGGAAGAAGTGGTCTTTTTTAAATCCGTCAGCGGTGCTGCTAAACGATTCTTCGGGATTTCAGCCGAGGATGAACGTTGCCAGGAGCTGGCAATACTCTGTCCCAGCTGTTCTGCATGTAAGGGAGACAAACTGCTGTTTTGCCGAAGCTGATCAGTATTGTGCCTTTTTTCCATCAAATCTTGTTTTGTCATCATTCCTTATTCTCACAACAATTCATGATTTACATCCGCTGTAATCGTTATTTTTTTAAAATGGATGAAAATATCGTGAACATGCTAGCTCCAACCTTTTTCCAACCTTATACCAGTTATATTAATCAAATAAGATGCAGAAGTACCTTATACCAAAGCTGTAGAAGCGGTTTTGCCATACGAAAATAAGCAAAGGAAATACATATGCGTTACGTCAATCCTAATCAACCTGGTTCAAAAGTTCATTTTAAAGCACAATACGAGAATTTTATTGGCGGCGAATGGGTCGCTCCGGTCAAAGGTGAATACTTTGACAACATCTCTCCGGTAGATGGCAAAGTCTTTACCAAGGTTCCGCGTTCTTCTGTAGAAGACATTGAATTGGCCCTGGATGCAGCGCACAAAGCCAAAGAACAATGGAACAGAGCATCGCCGACCACCCGCTCCAATATTCTGTTGAAAATTGCCGATCGTCTGGAACAAAATCTGGAACTTCTGGCTGTGGCAGAAACCTGGGACAATGGCAAACCGATCCGTGAAACGCTGGCTGCCGATATTCCGCTGGCTATTGACCATTTCCGTTATTTTGCCGGCTGTATTCGTGCGCAGGAAGGCGGCATTTCCGAAATTGATGAAGATACGATTGCTTATCATTTTCATGAGCCGTTGGGCGTCGTGGGTCAGATTATCCCGTGGAACTTTCCGATTCTGATGGCTGTCTGGAAACTGGCACCTGCCCTGGCTGCGGGCAACTGCATTGTGTTGAAACCTGCAGAACAGACTCCGGTCAGCATTCTGGTGCTGGCTGAACTGATTCAGGATATTTTGCCACCGGGTGTCCTGAATATCGTCAATGGTTATGGGGTTGAAGTCGGTCGCCCGCTAGCCACCAACCCACGCATTGCCAAGATTGCCTTTACCGGTTCCACCGCCGTCGGTCAGATGATCATGCAATATGCCACCGAAAATATTATTCCGGTGACGCTGGAACTGGGGGGTAAATCACCGAATCTGTTCTTTGCCGACATCATGGATCAGGAAGACGATTATCTGGACAAAGCGCTGGAAGGTTTTGCCATGTTTGCCCTGAACCAGGGTGAAATCTGCACCTGTCCATCGCGTGCGCTGATCCAGGAAAGTATTGCTGACGAATTTCTGGCGCGTGCCGTTGAACGGGTGAAACGGATTAAAACCGGGCATCCGCTGGATACTGACACCATGATTGGCGCGCAAGCCTCACAGGAACAGCAGGACAAGATTCTGGGCTGTATTGCCACTGGTCGTGAAGAAGGCGCACAGATCCTGACTGGTGGTGAAGCACGTCAGGAAGTGGGTCAAGGTTTCTATATTGAGCCGACTATCTTTAAAGGCACCAATGACATGAAGACCTTCCAGGATGAAATCTTCGGGCCTGTATTGGCTGTGACCACCTTTAAAGACTTTGATGATGCGATCAAGATCGCCAACGATACGATTTACGGACTCGGTGCCGGGGTCTGGTCACGCTCAGCGCATACTTCCTACCGTGCTGGCCGTGCCATTCAGGCCGGTCGGGTCTGGACCAACTGTTATCACATCTACCCTGCGCATGCGGCTTTCGGTGGCTATAAAAAATCCGGCATTGGTCGTGAGAATCACAGAATGATGCTGGATCATTATCAACAAACCAAAAATCTGTTAGTGAGCTATTCGACCAAACCAGCCGGGTTCTTTTAAGAAGTGAAATACATTCAAAGCGAACTTCGGTTCGCTTTGAATGTATGGTAGCTAGCTTTCACAAAATATCAGCAACATCTTCAAGCTGCGGCCAATTCAAATAAAGTTTTTAGGGCGTGTCCTCATTTGAAAAATTGGTTTTAAATACTTAAAATCCTCCTTTAAGCTCTTTTGATTTCTATATTTTTTCAATGGCACGTACTCTTCTCACCGATGATATCTGGCAGCAAATTCAAGATACTATGCGATTACACGGTTGTTACTGTTCAAAGAATAGTAGAAATATCATGGAAGCGATCTTATGGAAACTGCGTACAGGCGCCACATGGCGTGATATTCCCCAAGAATTTTGTCCTTGGCAAACTGCTTACAATCGCTTTAATCGTTGGGCAAGTAAGGGATTGTGGGATAAATTTTTTTTAGATTACGAGGCATCTTGGATCAAGAATGGGTATTCATTGACGGAAGCTACATACGCGTGCATCAACATGCAAGTGGAGCTCGGCATGGTTTCGAAAGAGCAATTGGACAATCACGCGGTGGACGAACAACAAAAATACATCTTGCAACCGACGCGAATGGATTACCGATTGATTTTAAAATCACTGAGGGTGACGTCCACGACAGTCAAGTTGCAAAACAACTGATTGATACGGTAGACGAGGCAACTTATCTCATTGCTGATAAGGGGTATGATGCTGAGCACATTAGAATATATGCCAAGAACAAGAATATGATTCCCATTATTCCATTGAGATCAAACAGTAAGAGATCGAATAAGGAATTTGATAAATATCTATATAAATTAAGACATTTAGTTGAAAATGCTTTTGCGAGATTAAAACATTTCCGTGCTATTGCAACTCGATTTGATAAACTGGCACGCAATTATAAATCTATGATTCGTATAGCCTGTATATTTATTTGGTGCAAAGCCAAATGAGGACACACCCTAGTCTATAAACACTTTTTTTAAAGGAAAGAGCATCACCTCAAATTTCTATTTGCAATAGTGTCATTTCAAGATAATTTCACTCTATAAAGATTTCGCCACATTCTCCAGCCATTCAGTGCAAGAAGAATAAAGAGAAAATAGAGTACGGCTGTTAAATACAATGATTTATGGGTGTACATACCGACATAAATCACATCTAGAACACACCACAAGCCCCAGCTTTCAATATATTTTTTTGCCGCCCAATAACTTGCCACCAAGCTAAAAGAGGCTAACATGGAGTCCAACCAAGGTAGTGACGCTGCGGTAAAATGAGCAAATAAGGCACCAATCACCAGACCAGCGACAATACCCACAATCAGGCTATATACCCAGATTTTTTTATTCAAATAGCCAATCTGTACAGTCAGATCCTGGTCTTGATCTTTCTTCGACCAGCTATACCAGCCATAGAGTTGCATCAAGATAAATACGGCTTGTAATGCTGCGTCTGCAAATAAATTGACACGATAAAAAATAATGATATACAGAAATACAGCGACAATATTCACTACCCAGCAGGCTTTATATTGTTTAGACGTCAACCAGACACCTAAAACATTTAAAATGAACGCTGCAATTTCTATATTTTCCATAGCAATATAACCTGATTAAGCAGCCAATTTAGAAGTTCAGATTGAATGACAAGGTTGCTGTACGCGGCGAACCCAAGAATAAATAATCGTCACCCAAAAATTCACCTGCATCACGCCAGTATTTCTTGTTGAACAGATTATTAATATTCAAGCGTAGCAATGCATCGGTCGTATTTAGCTTAAATTGATAAGCAGCGCCTAAATCAACCACACTATAACCTGCGACTTTCGCAGCACCCTCTTTGTTAGCATATTTGCTGGAACTGTATTGACCACCTGCCAGAACAGTGAAACCTGCAATGCTCGGTACGTTATAGCGAAGATGTGTTGCGAAACGAACTTTTGGCACGTTTTGCGCCTGATGATTGCCATATTCAACCGCTTCTACATTTTCTAAACGGGCTTTAGTCAAGGCTAAAGATGAAGTTAAGGCCAGATGATCGGTTAATGCACCATTCAGTCCGAGCTCCAGACCCTGACTATGTTGTTCGCCTTCCGCAACAAAATAGCGAAGTCCTGAAATCGGCTTGCTATATTGGTTGTCTTGGTGTAAATCAAATAGCGAGGCAGTCAATAAAAACTGCTTGATCTGTTGTTTTAGGCCAATTTCATATTGCTCTGAATAGATCGGCGCTAGAGTTTCAGCAGCATTCTCTGCAAACCAAGGCGCTGTCTTTCCATCTGACAAACCTTTGGCATAAGAGGCATACAGAGTTGTTGACTCTACCGGGCTATAACTCACTGCAAACTGTGGTAAAAATTTGCCTAAATCCGTATCACGAACTTTTATTACCTGCTTACCCTCTGCATCATAAGCATGTGCTTGTTCATCAAGCTCGATCCATTTTCCACCAATCAAAGTAGACCATTTCTCATTCCACTCAATACGATCTAAAACCGTAAAAGCAGTCTGTTCACTATCTAAAGCTTTAAAATAGGGACCGACATCACCTAATTGTTGTTCTACTTGTAGTGGATCCTCATAAATATTACCTGCAATATCTATGTCCTCTGGGTTCTCGTATAAATGTGTATATATGTTTCTATTTAATCCAGGATATCGATCACGAGATTTATTGGTTTGCGTAATATCAAAATTTAGATAATGTTGTGCCCAGTTGGTATCAATCACCCCATCCAATTTGACTTTAAATTGATTGGTCTTAAAGGTGTCATCTGGGTTGCGATAATCATAAATATCATAATTGCCATTAGCGTCAAAGGTGTTGCCTAAGCCATTATATTCACATACCGTGGCATAGCATCCCCAAGCAAATGTTGAATAATCATCAACCTTGGATTTACTGTGCGCTGCAACAAGTCCCAAGTTCCAGTCATCATTCAAGGCATAACTATATTTTAAACCAGTATTCAGACTATCGATCGTGACCGGTTTACCCCAAGTCTGGTAACCAAGCAATCGATCCCATTTCACATTTTCTGGGACTTTGCCATCCAGTAATTGATAGCCTGGCACTGATTTTTGTTCGGAACGCTGTGCTTCAAGATCAAATTCCAATTTAGATTGCTCAGATGTTTTCCAGTCTAAGGCCAATGCCGCTAAATAGCGCTCACCATCCACGTGATCGACATAAGACTCAATCTGCTCATTCACCAGATTGATGCGATATCCGAATTGCTGCTCATCACCCAAAAAACCACCGAGATCAGTTGCCACTGAAAACTGGCCGTGTTGATCGGCAGAGAATGTCAGGGCCTGGATATCTTTGGGTCGCTTGGTGACATAATTGACCACACCACCCGGGGTCGACATACCACTTTGAATCGCGGAAATGCCTTTTAAAATTTCCACACGTTCTTTGTTTTCAAGTGCAACGTTTTGTTCACCACGAATCACATTGCCATTAATGAGGTAGCTTGATGCCAAATCGAGTTCAAAGCCACGCGAGACAAAGTTTGGATAATAGCCAATTGCAGCATAGCCATCACCGATGGCTGCATCATTTTTTACCACATCGCTCAGCACGCGAGCATGTTGTTCAGCAATGAGATCGGCAGTCACGATAGAGACCGATGCAGGTATTTTTTGCAGACTGTCCGTAGCAAATCCCTCGACATTCACTTTGGCACTCGAGTAAGGGATGCTTTGATCGGCTGTAATGACAATCGTGTCAAGCTGTTGAACATCGTCTTCAGCATAAGTCAGCGGGGCTAAACAAAGCTGCGACAGAATGATCATATTTAAAGATCGGGTTAATACATTCTGTTTGAGTTGACGATTGTTCATACGAAACCTTATGTATTTGAAGTGGGTGATGATGCCGGGTTTAGAGAGCAACTAAGAAGAGTGCAATTCGTGTTGAATGAGCCGGGTTAAAGTCTGGGTAAATTGTTGGCCTTGTTCGCCAAAGAACCAGTCCACATGACCGATAATCCAGTCGTAATAAGCCGCATCTGCATGGTTGAGGTTGTGGGTAATGCCCACAAAATACTCCAGCTCTGAAAAAGCGAAATCCAGATGCACGATTTTCAGCAGTTCTGGCAAAATACTAAAATCTTCTTGTGGATGTATCTCGGAAAAATAAGCATGGAGAAAAGCGGTTAAACCGGCTTCATCAATCGGAATATGTGGGTTCTGCTTTAATTCCAACCAATCAATGAAATTACGTTCAATCGTCACAGCCAGATCATAAAGTGCCGAATTTCGGTCAGATAAACCAAAATCAATTACGGCAGTAATCTCCGCTTTGGCATCCGGTGCTGACCAAAATAGATTAGAAGCGTGTAAATCGTTATGGGTCCAAATTCTGCTTGCCTGTTGCAATACAGGCTGAATACGCTGGTGAACCTGTAAGATTTGATCTAAAAAGTAAGGATCTAAATTTTTGTCGGCACAGTAACGGCTTAATTCTGGACTGTTTACAATGCGCCGTTGAATGGCTGTAACGATATTTTCACTGTTTAAAAGCTGCTGATTGGACAATAAATAAGATGCTGATCGGCCTTGCCGCTCAGGAAAATCCTGCATGGCCATATGTAAGCTTGCCAGTAATTGCCCCGCTTTCGCAGCATGTTCAGCATAGAAAAAAGGTTTCCAGGATTGCTGATCTGCATACAGATCTAAGCCGGCTGCTTTTGCATAGACTTCATAGGTCCAGTCACCTAGCTCTAAAGCGGTCAGACCTTGATTTGAGCTAATCAATGCTGCAACAGGAATTTCTTTGCTAGCTAAATGCTGAAGAACGGCATGCTCCTGTAAAATATCGCGGGCACGACGAAAGGAACAATGGCTGCGCTTAATCAAATACTGATGCGCGACTATTTCATCCCTGCTCACAAGATCCTGCTCTACTTTAACCAATACTGCAGATGAAAATGGCCGTGGACTACACCACAAAATCTGAATATGACCTTGTAAACAGGAATACTGCTGCTGCAGGCTTTGTAATTCTGGATCAGAAATATGTGCCCAGTCTTTATTTTCCCAGGCATTGCCCATACCATGACCTAAATCATCAGTCATTGTGGTCATTATCAATATCCCTGAGCCAGATCATCATGTGGTAATGGAGAGTCATCATTTAAGCAAACATCTACACAGTATTTTCAAATACATTTAATATTTAAGGTTTGTCCCAAAATTAAGTGGTACATACCAGTATTAAATTGGATGAAAGTTTAGCCTTTTAAATATAAAAATAGAATGCTTAATAATTAAAATTATTTTAAAAATAAAAAATCCTAAAAACACAGAAGTTTTTAGGATTTGAATAGATCTCTTGCGAAAGTAAAAACCACCTCAATATAAATTTCATGAGATATCAGAAATTAAATCGTTTTTCAGATTCTGAATTCAAACGCTTGGTTGGCGTACCTCGACAAGTTTTTACTGAAATGGTAGAGGTTTTAGAAAAAGCAGAATCACTCAAAAAGAAATCAGGTCGTCCTCATACTTTAGATATAGAGGATCAGTTGTTATTAACTCTCAATTACTTACGGAACTACAGCACTCAACTGGAATTAGCGGCAAATTACCATATCGCTGAAAGTAATGTGAATCGAACCATTAAAAAGGTTGAAGATGCATTGATGAAATCAAGACGTTTTACTCTGCCAAAACGAAGCATTACCACAGCAGACGAACACTTTAACTGGGTCATTATTGATGCGACAGAATGTTCAATAGAACGTCCGAAAAAAAAATCAGAGTAAGTTCTACAGTGGTAAAAAGAAGAAACATACGCTAAAAGCACAAGTGATCTATCATCCGAACAGCAAACAAATCATAGGGCTAGATATATCGAATGGCAGTCAGCATGATATTAAATTGGCAAGAAAAACGGTTAAGAAATTCAAACATTGTGAATATGTTATGACCGATTTAGGGTACTACGGATTAGAGCAAGATGGCTTTAAATTATTGATGCCAATAAAGAAAAAGAAGAATTTACCCTTATTTGATGTTGAGAAAAGGTACAATAAAATGATTGGAAAAATACGAGTTGTGATCGAACACATTAATAGTCAATTGAAAACATTTAGAATATTAAGTGAACGCTATCGAAATAGACGGAAAAGATTCGGTTTACGCATTAACTTAATTGCTGCACTCGTAAACCGGATAAACTTGCAATAATGACTTTCGCAAGAGATCTAATGGATTGGAGATAAATATAAGCTTATGCGTGAATATCTAGGGTCATTTCAATTTTGTCCTGAGACCAGATTTCGATGTCATATTCAATCACCAGATCGTTTGATTTTGAAATACGTTCAATGTAAGTTGCTGTTTGGCTTATAGGAATTCCTAAATATTGGCTCTCAAAATGAGAGACACCGGTATTTTTAATTTTTAACTGACTACTCGTATAATCATAATCAAAGTGATTTTTAATGACATCTTGGACCGAAGTAATCACGTCATAATTCAGCACATCTGGAAATAGCGCAACAGGCAGATAATTGTATTCAAGGAGTACCGGGACATCATCAGCATAACGTAAACGGATAATTTCAATAAAGCCGAGTCTTCTCGTTGCTTCACTAAAAACATCACTGTGATCAAATCGCTCCAGCTGTCTGGTCGAGATCAGTTCTGTTCTGGCATTAAAACCCTGTGCCTTCATATAAGAACGAAAATTTTCAATTGAGTTTGGATAGTATTGAATTTTTTTATTACTCACAAACCAGCCGAGATTTTGCCGTTTGTAAATTTTATCTTCGGCACGAAGCTGTTCATAAGCCTTACGCACTGTTTCCCTTGAACAGTTAAACTTTAATGCCAAGTAACGTTCCGATGGAATCATTTGATTAGAACTGTATTTTTTCAATTCAGCCTCAATCAAATCTCTGATTTCCATATACTTCATTCAGTGAATCCAGCTCGTCAGCGTAAGTTATATTGATGGTACTAAATTAAAGAACAGAGGAAAATTAAAAAAGGTACAGATCAGTAAAAAGATACATTCCCTAGTCTTAATGAGAATTTTTACGGTAATGGTAATCCCCCCTAAAAATATTGATGATGAGAATGCAGGACCTTATCGTCAGCAAAATGTATTAAATTCACTTATGCTCTACTTCCTCACTTGTATCGCAAATTGAATAACATGGCATTTACCACAATGTAATTTTCCCTCCTGCCTTTCTTGCTCCCCGACATAAAAGTGATGGATGTGGTCCTGTCCGAAGACTTCTAGAATGCAACGAGGATCGTATAAATATTCGACATTTGAAGGACCACCGGTTTTATAGTCGATCTGTTCCTTTGAATATAGCTCACCAATAAACCACCCACCGTTGAGCAAGGATTTTCTTATGCCTTCTAAAACCTGTTTTTGTGTTTCTATATCGAAATGACCAAATACACAGATCACATTTTGATAAAACTCCGATGGCCATTGAGCTACTGTTAAATCAACATGTTTAAGTTCAACTTTTATCCCTTGGGCTTCAGCCTTGCTGGACAGATGCGTCAAAGCAACATCAGAATAATCCCAGACTTCCGCTGAAAAAGGGTAACCCTGCTGTCTTGCCCGCTCAGCCAGGTATAAGATATTCCGTCCTTCACCTTCAGCAATTGCCAGTGTTTTACCCTCTATTCGGATTTTGTCCGAAATTTGCTGAATGAAAAGATTTGCTGCTGTGCCATACAGATCTTGCGTCCGGGCATACAATTCATTCCAGTGCTGACTCATTTCAGCCTCCATTTACTAAACGATTCAATCAGCTGGAAAACTCTTTAAATGCCTCTAGGGCATTTGCGGCATACATCAATGAAGGTCCTCCACCCATATAGACGGCAACGCCTAAAACTTCTTCCAGTTCCCGTAGGGTCATGCCCATTTTGACTAAGGTTCGAACATGAAAACCGATACAACCATCACAACGTGCCGCCACACCAATCGCCAAGGCAATTAACTCCTTGGTTTTCGGATCAATCACGCCATCACGCATAGCAGTCTGTGACAATTGGTTAAAACTTTTCATTAAATCAGGCGAATCCTGACTTAAAGTTCTTAAACTGCCCGAAATGTTCTGGGTTAATTCTTTGTATTTCATTGCTTCACCTCAAATAAAGAAATCAGCATTCATTTATATATTCAATAGCTTATTTTTCTACCGGATAGCCCTGTTCCAGCCAGGCCTGGTAACCACCCTGAACCGACTTGACCTGGGTAAAACCCATATTCTGTAAGGTATCGGTTGCCAGTGCTGAACGTCCACCCGTACCACAAATCAAATAAATCGGCTGATCTTTAAGATGTTCCAGTGCCTGCTGGGTATCACAATGATGACTGGCTAAGGGATGCTGGTGAATTCGCATTTCCAAAATACCACGTGGATAATTCACCGCCCGGTCTATCGCTGCTGCTTGGAATTCATCTGGTTCCCGAACATCAATCAGTATGGTTTTATGGTTTTGCATCGCCTCAAACAATTCATTTACGCTGACTTCCTGAATCCGGCTTTTTGCATTCCGGATCAATTGCTCTGCAGTTTTCATCATTTTCATTCTTCCTCGGCCATTAAAACGATATTCACATTGCATAAACGATGCTCAGGGAGATTAAAGCGCTTTAGTTTAGGTACTTAATCGTCTGTTTTAGCCCATGAGCGCTGAATAGATTAAATACATAGCTACCCCAACCACGGTTGTGGCAAATATTTTCTGTACCTTGTTACTGTCAATCCGATGCATCAGACTGCGTCCAATGAACATCCCGACAATACAGGCCAGGACAAAGGCCAGTGTGACCGAAACAGGATATTGAAAGCCCTCCAGTACGTGTGCAGAAATGCTGACCCCACCAATCAGGAAAATAATCATGAGAGAGGTCGCCACGATGCTGCGCATATCGAGATCGGTGAATTTACGCAGGGCTGGAACAATAACAAAACCACCCCCAACGCCAAGCAGACCCGTTAATAAACCTGCCACTACACCAATACCAGCCAGAAAGGAGGCCGTTTTCACATTCCAGATCAGACGACCGGTCGTTTGATTGACCTTGCACGGTGCATTACCATGATCATGGACTTTATTAAAGAAGATCCGGTAAGCAACAATCAGCATGACCAGACTGAAAGCCAGCGTCAGCCAGACTGGAGAAACGATATCAGCCAGATGCACGCCATAACGGGCTGAAGGAATACTGATCAGCGCGATCCAGAGCGCAGCGCGATAACGTACAATACGCTTGAATAAACCTTCGAACGTTCCAACCAAGGCCGACAGCGTGACTGCCAGCAAGCCCACCGGCGCAGCCTGAGCTACCGTCCAACCCTGACTCGCCATCAGTGCCGGTACAGCCAGAATGCCGCCACCAGCACCGGTTAGACCCAGCAAGCCACCAATCGCCAATCCTTCCAGTATTAATGCCCACATCGCCCTCTCCCTTATCCACAAAAATGATTCAATAAAGGTTGAACTTTTTGTTGAATCACGACACAAGCTTATTTGAAGTAGTTAAGAGGAAGCTTGAGGTAAGAAACACCATTTTGCTCTGGCTCAGGAAACTGCCCTGCTTTCATATTGATCTGAATCGCCGGTAGAATCAGTTTAGGCATACTCAGTCCTGAATCCCGCTGGTTGCGCATCTGAGCAAATTCAGCTTTACTGATTCCCTGATGAATATGAATATTCTGTGTCTTTTGTGTCTGTATATCAGATTCACACACATAGGATTCACGTGTTTCAGGCAAATAGTCATGACATAAAAAGACCCGGGTATCTTCTGGCAACTGAAACAGGCTTTGTACCGAATCATAAAGCTGTTCTGCACTGCCACGCGGAAAGTCACAACGTGCTGTACCATAATCTGGCATAAACAGGGTATCACCCACAAAAACCGCATCACCAATCACATAACTCAGGCAAGCAGGCGTATGTCCCGGTGTTGGAATGTTATAGGCTTTCAATGTTCCGATTTGGAACGACTCATGATCTTCAAATAAATAATCAAAGAGCTGCTGGGCATTCCATTGTTTAATATCCAGATGATAAATCGCGCCAAAAGTTTGCTGAACAATACCAATTTTCTGGCTCATGGCAATCTTGCCACCTAACTCAGCTTTGAGGTATTGCGCTGCAGTCAGATGATCAGCATGGACATGGGTTTCCAGAATCCACTCGACCGTTAAACCCTGCTCTTTAATATAGGCAATAATTTTATCGGCATGAATAGTTGAGGTACTTGCTGATGCCGGATCGTAATCCAGAACGCTATCAATAATGGCGCAGGCTTTGGTTGCAGGATCACGTACAACATAACTGAAGGTATTGGTATCTTCGTGAAAAAAATCTTTTACTATAGGTAAGTTTGACATCGTTAAGCTCCTGACCATTTACGGTGAATCCATACACCCACCAGCATTGCTACAATAAAATAGAGCACTTGATAGTGGCCCAAACCGATCAAGGTGAAACTTGGCGCCGGACAGATGCCGGCAATGCCCCAACCTGCACCAAATAAAACCGCACCTGTGATCAGTTTTTTATCTATCTGATTATTTTTAGGTAAATCAATAGGGTCATTAAATACTGTTTTCGGTTGCGCCGTACGTAATGCTTTCTGGAAGGGAATAAAGGCCACCGCAATCGCGCCCATCATGACAAAGGCCAGACTGGCATCCCAATCGCCAAACAGATCCAGGAAATCGAGTACTTTTTCCGGATTGGACATGCCTGATACCATCAATCCCACAGAGAACAGCGCACCAAATAAAAAGGCAAACACATTTTTCATTTTAGAATGCTCCTGTGATATGACGGATAATATAAACAGCGACAAAACCTGCAAACATGAAAGTCATGGTCGCGATGATAGAACGCTTAGACAGGCGACTGATGCCACAAATTCCGTGACCACTGGTACAGCCCGAACCTAAGCGTGTCCCAAAGCCCACTAGCAGACCTGCCACAATCATCATCAGTGGGCTGGCATTCAATTCGATTTCAGGTTGTACAAACAGACCATAAATAAACGGTGTGAGGATCAAGCCTAATAAAAACCAGATTGCAGGCGTTTTAAACATGGTTTTTGAGTTTAATACTTGCCCAATCAAACCACTGATTCCTGCAATACGGCCATTGACGTAAAGATAACCAACTACGGAAAGCCCGAGCATTAAGCCGCCAATAAATGCGATGAGGAAGTCATGCATGATGAATTAATCCCTATACAATATACTTTTTTATATTATATAATAAAAAATATTAATCAAGCAGTTTTATGGTAAATTATGTAAACTGCACGGGCTACATCAAAAGTTGTGAGGACATTTATGGATATGATTGCTGAAAATGCCAAAATTGATTTTTCTCAAGTCGATTTCGTCAGCCAATGCCTAAAAGTTTTGGCCAATCCTGATCGTCTGAAAATCTTATGTGTCCTGGTCGATGGGGAAATGAATGTTCAGGAAATTGAAGAATCTACTGACATTCATCAACCTACACTTTCACAACAGCTGACTGTATTGCGTAAGGCCAACATGGTTGGCACCCGACGTGAGGGCAAGCAGATTTTCTATCGTCTGAGTGATCCCAAGGTCTTGAGCCTGATGCAAAAGCTGTACGAGCTGTATTGCGCCTAGCCCTCCTCTTAATGCAACCAAAAAGAAATGATCAGAAGCAGCCCGCTAAAAGCAGTAAACAGGTTTAGCCATACAGGATGCTGGGTATAATAACCTTCAATAAATTCCGGCGGTCCCAGTGATGTCCATCCCCCTCGATATTGCAGGATTGAGGCGATATTCACCAACATGCAAAACACAATCACCGCAATCCCCATCCACTGTGCATAGGCTATTTTTTATGCATAACGTTCATGATCGACTAATTACAATAGCCGGTTGGATTTTTCAATCACAAAACCAAATGCAATTAATGTCAGACCATTCCGGTTCCCTGCCAGAGCGGTTCATTCCAAAGCAAACAATACCCGTGGATGATCCAAAGTGGACATATCTCATCCGATCTTATTGTTCAAAAATTTCTTTGACGTCCATCGCCAGGCCTTGAGTAGATTTAAATTCACCCTGGTTATTTTTCCAGGCCATCGACGGTGTGGAGAAAAAGCCGTATTTCCCCATTAGGGCCTGGTTGGCATCAATTTTTGCAGCAATTTCTGCAGGAATCTTTGCCATTTTCTTGAGCTGCTTTTTGCCTTTATTCTTGTTTATATCATTAAAAACTGCTGCTGGATTTTTCGACATTAACAATGTTGCCACCTGACCACGGCTTTCTTCACGGATCACACCGACCTGAATATGACGCAGCTGTACCTTGCCTGATTCGACCCAAGGCCGAGCCGCCTGCCAGAATTTATAGCAATATGGACAATTCGGATCGGAAAAGACATAAACCACTCGTGGTGCATCCGGCTTGCCATCCTGAATCCAGGTCGATTTTTCCAGGGTTTTCCAGACATCATCCAATACCGCTTTTTTCATATGCTTTTCAATCTGCTCATTGGACAGGCTTTTCCCTTGCGCATCAAACAGTTCGCCCTTGATATAATATTTGTCATCGTTGGAGATAAATACTGTATTGGAGTACTGGTCTTCATGCCCCACCCAACCGGTCATTCCTTGCGGTGCCGGAATCTGTTTTACAAACACAAAACCCTGTTTTTCAATATTCTGTTTAATATTCGCCTGCGTGTGCATGCTCATGATCAGGAACATGCCTGCACCCAGTACCCGGTAAATTCTGTTCATACTAAGTCCTTCCGTTTTTTTAAGGTTGATCTGAAATTCTGTTTAAATATTGCTGCAACATGGCCGGACTGAGTTCCCCCATATGCCGCTCGACCAGCTGGCCTTGAGCATTAAAAAACAGCGTCGTTGGCAGGCCAAAACTATTCAGCTGCTGTGGCAGTTCACCATATGGGTCCAGCAGGACATGTTTAAATTGAAACTGATGTTTTCTTAAATAGGCATTTACGGTGGCTACCTCCTCACCCTGATTCAGCATGACAAAATTCACTTGAGGATGCTGCTTGGCTGCTTTGGCCAATACCGGCATTTCGCGATGACACGGCGGACACCAGCTCGCCCACAAATTAATTACCGTGGGCTGGCCAATGAATTGGCTGAGTGGAATCTTATCTGTACCCAGACGTTCCTGTTCTAGTCCAGCAAAGGCTAGATCAGGAAACGCTGCTTCAGTTTTTAGACTGGATTTGAACGCGAGCCCAAGCCCGACCCAGAGTACAAAGATGATCAGCAAGATGGCTTTGAATCGGGTCTGCAACTGTCTGTTGCGAATGACATACCATAAAGTACCTATCAGCACCCCGCCCCATAAATGAAAACCTTTGTCCTGGATTTTCAGTATGTCGATGGGGGCTACAAAATACAGCTCGGCATTGAGTAGAACGAAAACAAGACGTGCACCCAGCATCCCTAGCAGAAAACTGCTCCAGAGCAAATCCTGACTTTGTCCAAGCAGCTGTTTAGACCATGAATACTTTCTGGCTAATCCAAACAGGACGGCAGATAACAGCATCAAGCCAGTGGCAACAATCATGAGTGTCCAGGGCAACATCAAAGGTCCCAGATGCAGCGCATCACTGGAAATCATCATAGTTGCTCCCCTTGTAGTTGCTGCAATGTGCCTAGTAAATGTGCCGCACTAAAGCTTCCGGTCAAGCGCAACTCACGCTGCTCCTGATGCGCTGCATTTAAAAATATAAAGGTGGGTGGACCGAGGATTTGCCATTCTTTTAGCAGCTCATCCTGACTTGGATGATAGTGGGTCAGGTCTAATTTGATACGAACCACATTTTGTAAAGCCGTCTGGACATCACTACGTGGAATCACTTCCTTTTCAATCGGTTGACAGGCCACACACCAGTCCGCATACACATCAATTACCACTGGCTGTGCAGGATGTTTGGCTAAAACCTGTTGCAATTCTGCGGCTGTACTGACCTTCTGCCATTCAAGCCGTGATTCCACATGGGCGACCTGTACCTGACTCCAGACATGATAGAGCTGCATGCCTCCTGCAAAGACCAGTAAACCACTGAGCAGCATCAGGACTATTTTCGATACAGACCGATGCACATGGGGCAGCATCTTGAACAAGAAGTAGCCTGAACAGGTGATCAGTACTACACCCAAAAGGCTCAGGTATAAAATGCCGGGCAATAGGGGGCGGGCAAAATACAAGGCCAGGGCCAGCATGACAAAGCCAAAACTAAACTTCAGGCGATCCATCCAGATGCCAGGTTTGGGTAAAAGATGGGACCCAAATACAGCTGCGATAAATAGTGGCAAGCCCAGCCCAAGGCCTAAGACAAACAGATAGCTGGCACCCAAAATCGGTTGATTAAGCTGAGACACATAGATTAAGGCACCGGCCAACGGTGCACTCATACATGGCCCGACAATCAGTGCCGCGATCATGCCCATGAGACCAGCACCAATCAGCGTGCCACCCTTCTGCTTTTGCTGCCATTGATCCAGCCGCTGTAACATGCCTTGAGGTAAGGACAGCTGAAATGCTCCGAACAGATTAAGCGCGAACAAAACAAACAGAATGCTGAAAATACTGATGAATATCGGACTTTGAAACCAGCGCTGAAAACTGTAACCGAGCTGTGCCACAGCAAGTCCTATGACCGCATAGACCAGTGCCATACCCAAAACAAAGACCAGCGCAATCAGTGCAGCACGGTAGCCCCGGTGCTGCTGAACCAGAATTCCCGTTAAAATTGGAATTAAAGGTAAAGAACACGGTAAAAATGCCAGCAGAATGCCAAGCCCGAGAAAAATCAGAGCATTAATCAACAGACCTTGTTTCGACAGCAAACTTAAAAAATACTGGTCATTGTTCCACTGGTCATTCATGCCTGCTGATGAAGTTTGATTTTTAGGGTCTGTAATAAGCTGGTCGTTTTTCTCTGTTAATTCCACCTCAGGCTGCACGACAGGGTCGGAAACTGCAGCGACTTGCACTTTCTCCACCTTTTCTTCAGCCAGTGCTTGATCTGTACTTTGAGTTTGCCCTATAGCTTGGAGCTCATCTTTCTGAGTAGTCAAAATCTTTTCGTTTGCTTCTGGCTGTGTAGTGCTGGCCAGCAGCTTTTGAGGCTTGCTCAAGTTTTGCGCTGGAAATAAACCATCTGCATCAGTTTTTACTGTGGTGCGTTGCACCGGATAACATAAACCGCTTTCTGCACAGCCCTGCCACTGCACCGCAAACTGCTGGTTGGGCTGGACATTCATATTGGTTTTGACTTGCCCATAATGCACCTGAGTCAAACCGAAATTGGGATCATCTTTGTCTTCAGGTTTGGGCAATGCCAACTTGACTGGGGTCTGCTGATGAGACACTTTAAGCTGGTCATGATACAGATAATAACCCTCTGCGATTTTCCAGCTAAGCTCTGCCTGATCCTGACTTGTAGAAACCACCTGAAACTGAAAAGCCTGATCCGGTGGTAAAAAGTCTGCATGTGCAGTTCCCGTCATGATTCCACCGCCGATCACGGCACCCAATATCCACTTCAACATCCAGCTGATCTCCTCCTGTTAGGACTGCATTATTGAAAAACTAAAATTAAGACAACATTAACAGCCCAAATCATTTATAAAATAATGGCAGTTTGATCAGGATGTTCTATGTTTATTGTATTGGTTGAGGATGATCCCTATATCGCACAGAGCATTTGTGCTGCTCTGAACTATCTGAATATTTCAGTGGAGCATGTCAGTCACGCACGTGCTGCAGATTATTTTATCCGGCATAGTGCTGTCGATTTGTGTTTACTGGATTTAGGCCTGCCGGATCAGGATGGCCTGGACTTGCTGCACAGCTGGCGACGTGACCAGATTGATCTCCCGGTACTGGTATTGACGGCACGGCTGCGGACCGATCAGTGTGTTCAGGCCCTGAATGCCGGTGCCGATGACTACCTGACCAAACCCTTTGAGCTGGAGGAACTGATTGCCCGGATTCATGCCCTCACCCGTCGCCACCGCGGCTTTGCCTCGAATACACTGCAATTTGATGACCTGGTTCTGAATCGGGATACCCAGACTGTGACCTACCAAGACCAGGCCGTGAGTTTATCTCGCCGTGAATTCAGCCTGCTGGAAACCCTGATGAGCCACCCCAACCAGATCCTGAAAAATGAACAGCTTATTGACAAGCTCTATGGTTTTCAGGACGCTATCGAGAGCAATGCCCTGAATGTACACATTTATCACCTGAGACAAAAACTACATCCAGACTTGATTCAGACCGTTCGTGGTGTGGGCTATATTTTCAAACCGTTTGAGCATCGTCATGTTTAAGCACAGCTTGAAATGGCGTTTGGCCATGAGTCTTTTGGCCGTGTTTATTGTGCTGTGGAGTGCGGTATTTTCATGGCTGTATATTGACCTGAAACAACGTTTACAAGACACGCTGGATCAACGCCTATCGGCATCTGCGCAAATGGTTGCCCGGCTGATTCAGCAGCTACCGCTGGATAGTCTGGGGGATGCAACCTTATCCAAATTAGCCAAGAATGATGATGCAAACCAGTTAATTGCCTGTGAAGTCTCTCTTTTTAGCTCTGACATCTCGTTAGATAATCAGGTCATTGCCAAAACACGCGGTGCCCCCCAAAATTTAAGCCAGCGACCAGAAGGATTCAGCACCTGGCAGCAGGGTGATACGGAATGGCGCAGTTATGTCCTGCGTCGTGGTGATATTCAGGTGGTGGCGGCAGAACGTATGTTCTTGAGGGATACCTTACTACAGCAGATTCTACAGTCCGTACTGGTTCCCTTGGTCTTCTCACTGCTAATCTGTATTGCCCTGATCATCTTTATTATCCGCAGACAGTTCCGGTCTTTGGATCAGCTCAGTCAATACCTGAACCAGAAAAACCTTAGCTATTCAGAGGCGGCAGATTTTTTAATGCAGCTCAAGCCTGCAAGCATTCCCCAAGAAGTACAGCCTTTTGTCAACAATTCCACGCAGTTGATTCAGAAACTCAATGACAGTCTGCAACAGGAGAAAGCCTTTAGTGCCTATGCTGCACATGAATTACGCAGTCCCCTGACCGCAATTAAAACCCATGTACAACTGGCACAGCTGATCGGTCAGCAGCAGAACCTGCCTGAATCCATTCAGCACAATTTGCAGCAGGCCAATGAGAGTATCCGGCGTTATACACTATTACTCGAGCAGCTTTTATTGCTGACCCAATCAGAAAACAGTCTCCAGGAAATGACTGAGGCCATCTGGCTTCGCCCCACACTTGAGAAAGTTCTTGCAGACTTAGGTACACGCTATCCAGAAATGAACAAAAAAATACAGGTGAACTGGGAAAGTCTAGGCGAAATTCAGCTACCTGAATTTGTGCTGTATACCGTACTGAAAAATCTGCTTGAGAATGCACTGCTGCATGCACAGGCTGAACAGATTTGGATTTCCATGCAGTCTGGTTGCCTGGTGATTGAAGATAATGGCCAGCAACTTACAGCAGAAGATATTCAACATTTAGGACAACGCTTCTGGCGCAAATCTGCTCAGCAGCATGGCCATGGTTTAGGACTGGCATTAACTGCTAACCTGTTAAAACAATATGGCTATCAGCTCTCTTTCAATGCCCGTCGACCCTATGGTGGGCTCAGCATTGAAATAAAGTACGGCGTGTCTAAGCTTGACATGCAAGCTTAGGGATATCCAGCCATACGGCTGTTGGAAAATACCGGGTCAGATACTCCTTTAAATATTGAATGGTATCCATCGCAATCGTTTGATCCTGGTGGTCATCAGCATGGTTAAATGCCACAGCATAAAGCGTGACTTCACGTTGTTTGAGTAGCTCCAGACTCAGTAGAGTATGATTAATACTGCCCAGACGGCCTGAAGTCACCAGAATGACAGGGTAGTGATGCGCTGCAATATAATTGATCGTCAGCATGTCCCGGGTCAGCGGCACCATTAATCCACCCGCTCCTTCAAGCAGAACCCGGTCATAACGCTCGGCCAGTATAGTGGCTGCCTGCTGAATTTTTTCGAAATCGATTGAACGCCGATCCAGTTCAGATGCCAGATGCGGTGAGGCCGGATAGCTAAAGATTTCTGGCATGGTCAGCTTGCCACCTGAGTGCAACTTAATTTAAAAAATAATTGAGGATGTTGTTAAATAAGCTCAAAAAAATAGAAGTGATTACTGGTACGCTTTCACAAGTCCCTTTTTGCTCCGTTCTATATGATAAATCCCGGTCATTGCACTGAATCACTGCTAAAATCTTTTCTTCTATTTGAGTAATGGCCTGCCATACTTAGGCTATTTAGCATACAAAATAAATAAGGAGGCATCATGCCTCTTTGAGCTGTTACTATTTACTTTCTTTTTCCGTTGGCATAAGTCAATCGATTGCTTTTAGACACTATATGGCTGGCAAAATTCCTGTAAATCGAAGGAGTCTTTCAACTGACATAAGCGCTGATACCTTCAGTTAAATCCATGAACTGAGATGCCTCCAGATAATCATTCACTGCTGTAACATGATCCCATCCTGTCCCGGATCACATCACGGGCTGTTTTTAAAACTCCACATAAAACTTTTCAATCAACTGCTGTGTTCTAATCAGCAGATGTTTAAACACATTATCCCGTTCAAATAGCTTCACCTTATAATTTGGCGAGTCTTTAAGTTCTTCCTTGCGCAACAAATGCTTGGAGAACTCGTAATATTCCAGTACATTTTTTATCGTCTCTGGCTTCAAATTCTCCCTCTATGATGCCAGTCAAGGTATTGGCAATATTCCAGATTTTTTGTAGCTGTTGCACCTGGGCATGATTATGACAGTCCAAATCACGAACTCATTAATCCAGTGATTTCGCCTAAAATTTTCAATCATGCCATCGTAAGAAGGTGGCAAAAGACATAGTTTTTCGTGGGATTATGGCGTGAATAATAGTAAGTTTTTGACCCCAAGAAAAAAGTGTAGCAACTTACTACACTTTTTAGATATTCAGAATTTAGGTATTTTCACTTGTATTTTAGACAAGATGTAGCAAGTCCGAACTGCGACATTTTCCCAATGAGCGCCCGCTAATCTCACTAAAAAGATGTACCAGAAATATTCTAGTTATTTGCGAAAAATGTCAGACATGCAAAAAAAAATCATTCACTCGGAATGTTTTTCAATGCGCTGTAGCAATTTGCTACACTTTTTAAATAATTTCTTTACCAAAAATCTCATTCAAACGCTCGCGATTTTCCTGAACAAAAGTCGGATCATTTTTGAGCTTATATTTCATCTCTTTCTTGAAATCATTCATGGATGCACCGGCCACAGCAAAATCCATTTGAAACATAATATCGTTCACAATAACATTCGCCTGAGAATCGGTTAAACAGCCTTCGATCTTAAACCACTTGCTGAACTGCGTATAATTCGGATCATTGGCATAGATATACCAGGAACGTACGGTCATATCAAACTTTGCCCCCAACTCTTTCACGATGGCATTATCATCAAAATCTACATCCAAATAGATTTGAGTCTTTTCGTTAAATTGCGGGAGAGCCGCTTCAGTATCTCCACTCATAATTTTAAACCGCACACCCACAATAGGACGGCCTTTCTTAATAGTGTCATATTCTAGCTGCAAACTGGTTTTAGTATTAATTTCTTCAACAATTTTATCCAGAATATAACGCCTAAAATCTACCCAACGGTCATATTTTTTTTCACCGATGTCAATCAACGCTTTTAAATTCTCTAAGGTGAGTTCAACTTCATAGGTGTCGAGATTCGCATACTTAAATTCATTTTTAACAATATAAGAATATAGACTCATACTTGTGACAGAGTCTAAAGCAAATAAATCTTTCAACTGGTAAGTGGTAAAATTCCCACTGGCCAGACGGGTGAAGTAAGGCAGCACTTCACTGGTAAAGCGAATCTGTAAGGCATTTTTGGCATCATCTTCCCAGCGCAGTTCCCGGATAATCGGTACCACAGAATGGACTTTTTTTACTTTACGCTTGACGTCATCTACAGGCTCTTCAATTACAAAATGAGCAACCCGAGATGAAAGTTCCCTATAAATCCGGTCAATAGCCACATTAATGGAATTCTTCTTATTGAGTCCTAACAATTCCCCCAAATCTTCTTTATGCAGATAGATATAGGTTTTCTCGGTAATTTCACGATCTTGGTTATTTTTTTCACCATAGTTTGCAACCGCCATTGCATAAAGCAGTGCCTTATATTCATTAGAAGACAATTCAATAGGGCGAATTAAGCGGTTACTGGTACTCACCACTCCATTCTGTCGAATATTGCCGATACAATAAGGTAAATATTCTATTTCTTGTTTTTCGTTAAAATCGCTCATAAGTGAAAAATTAAAAGTTATTCCCCCTATTTATACATAAAAGTGGAATAACATTCAACATCTTCACCTTACAGATTCACTTTAAGTGCTTATCCCTTTAAAAGGATGTGCTAAAGATCAAGAGTGGAAAGCATGTCATCATTTTTTTAGATTTAGCCTAATCCTTAACCCAAAGGTGGAAACTTTGAAAAAATTTCCACTTATTAGTGACAAGCTTTCCACTTTTATCAACTGAGAAGAGCTTAAATCGTTTTCTTTGCATTTTTTTGTGGCCAAAAATACCGTTATAAGTGAAAAAATCATTTGGTTTAGCACTTTTCAGTGACAAAGCTTCCACCTTTAGAGAGAATCAAGTACTAAATCGGACTTTTTTTTGCAATTTTTAAAGGGAAAACATAACTTATCCACAAGTATAAAAATAAGCGTGACAAGTCTTCCACCTTTAAAGTCAGATCATGATACTTATCAACAGATTAAAGTTTTGAATTTAAATATTTTTATAACTTAATTTCATGTTTTTTTTTAAACCAGTGACAAGTCTTCCACCATAGTGACAAGTCTTCCACCTTTCAGTGACAGCTCTTCCACCTTTCAGTGACAAGTCTTCCACCTTTCAGTGACAAGTCTTCCACCTTTCAGTGACAAACCTTCCACTTTTCGGTGACAAACCTTCCACCTTTAAAGACGTAAGATATTGTTTTAAAAAGGGAAAAATTGTCCTAATTATAATTACTTAATTATATTAATTAATACTAATTATAATTAGCTAGCTATATTTTATATAAAACTTTAATTTGTTTTCTTTGTTAGCCGATATTGATTCGTACTTTAATATCATTCAAATAAAGTGTAGCAAGTTGCTACAAGTTCCACTATATTAGGATCATTCGAATGGGGTCTGATATGACAAATAAATCGACTAAAATTATTGCTGTAGCAAACCATAAAGGTGGTTGCGGGAAGACCACCACGGTTGTTCATCTGGCTGCAGAGCTAGCAGACTTGGGGCATAAAGTATTGGTGATTGATTTAGATCCACAAGCCAATGCAAGTTTACATATCGGATTAAGACATCCGAGTGAGGTTGAAACCACTTCTGCTGAATTACTGGTAGGTGATTTGAACCTATTGTCTGATGCCTTACAAGAAGAAACCAATTTTAAAAATGTTTCTTTAATTTATGGTTCACTTACTTTAGGTAAAACAGAAGACCAACTTAAAGATGATGCCCCAAGACCCTCTGAAGAGCTCTCTAACAAGTTGGAATTATTAAACGGATTATATGATTTCATCCTGATTGACTGTCCTCCAAGCCTAAAACTTCTGACCAGTAATGCCTTGGCTGCATCTACCCATGTTATGGTGCCGATTGAATCCGGTTCACAATATGGCCTATATGGTGTCACTGACTTAATTAACCATTTAAGTAAAATAAGACGGGTCAATCCCGAATTGAAACTGTTAGGTGCTTTGCTGATTAAACATGATGAACGTCAAAACGTCTGTAAACTGATACGAGATGAAGCTTTAAGCCAGGTCGGCGAATTGTTAAAAACGACCATTCCAATGAGTACGAAAGTCAATCAAGCAGCAATTTTACAACAGCCATTGTTGCGCGTAGATAAAAATTCTAAAGTTCGTAAAGCGTTCCAAGATTTAGCGAAAGAAATCATCAATCGTGTTGAATAAAGGCACTCTGAGAATCCTATGGTAAGTACAAAAGAATTGTTGGCACAACGTCTTCAGCAAAATACTCAAAAGCATCAACAAGCTCAGCAAGAGCATGTCAACGATGTGAAAGAATTACGTCGTAATGTCCAAATTACAGACATTCAACCTAGTCCCAATCAGCCACGAAAAATATTCAATCAGCAAGATATTGAAGATTTAGCAGCCTCGATTGAGGAGATTGGATTATTGCAGCCGATTGCAGTTCGGCGAGTACAGGACAAATATGAGTTAATTGCAGGTGAACGACGCTTGAAAGCGCATCAAATTCTCAATAAAAACACCATTGAAGTGATTGTCATCGATGCATCAGATGAAGAAGTTGCACTGTTAACCTTGGCTGAGAATTTAAAACGGGAAGACTTAACAGATTATGAAATTTATGTCGGTCTGAGTTCTCTGGATGAGAAATTAAAAAAGAACAAGCAAAAGCTGGCAAAATCATTAGGCATGAATCGAGAGGATATGTATAAATATCTATCTTTCGAAAAATTACCGAAAGAACTGATTGCCGATTTAGAACAACAACCGACATTGTTGGCACGCACTGCCGCCACAGCTGTGAAAAAGTTTCTTTCAGATTATGAAGAGAATTACAGTAATGCTAAAAAAGCACTGCTAGAAGCTTGGGCGAAATTACTGAAAAAAGAAGTTGAGCAAACAAAACTGGCCTTATTGGCAGAAAAAATTTTAAAGTCGAAAGAAAACAAAGAGCCAATTAAAACGTCAATCGTGCATAAAATTGAATATGATGGAAAAGTCGCAGGGAATATCAAGTTTGATCACAACATTTTAAAAGTGTCATTAAAAATGAGTGAATTTGATGAGCAAAATTTACAAGAGCTGGAAAATTTGCTGAAAAAAATGCTGAAAAAATAAAATTAAAGCGCTGTAGCAACTTGCTACAGCGCTTTTTTCAATTTAGGTCGGAGAGGATTTCAAGTTACATTAAATAGAGTAATACAACCTAAGGTACCTGGGGGCTCAGTTGTTATATAAAATACTTTTATCTTTGAATCTGAATTTACGCAAGCTGATTCTGATTTCAACGATCCTCAGCGTTTCCTTTTTATTTGTGATTAGCCTGTTTATTCTGAATTATGTGGTTAAACAGCAACTAATTCAGAATTCACTCTCTATAAATGAAAAATACGCAGCCAAGATTGCGATGGGGGTGAATCGTGATGTCAGTAATATGTTGCAGGAGTTGCAGTATAGTGCTCAGCAATTAGGGCAAAACTTTTACAATACGCCACTGCGACAGGCTGAAGTCAAACGGCTCAAAAACCAGTCGAATAACTTTAACAGTGTTTTTATGGTGGGCCAGCAAAATCAGATACTTGCTTATGCACCAGTATCATTAGACCTAAAATTCCACACGCCCTATAATACAGCGGGTATTGTTGGATCACTTAAAAGCAAAAAGGCGTATATTTCGGCACCCTATTGGTCAAGCAAAAAAAATCTGGTTGTGTTGATATCACAGCCTATTTACGATGTGAATCAAAATTATAAGGGCTTTATCAGCGGTACGATTTATCTGCAGAAGAATAATTTAATCAGTGAAATGCTGTTCAATCAATTTGATTTCAAAAAAAGTTATATGTATGTGATTGATCAGCAGAACCGTATTATCTTCCATCCAGATTCGAGTCGGATTGGCGAAAAAATTGTAAATAATACTGGTCTTGACTATATCAATGAAAACAAGAAAGGATCCGTCCGTCTAACGAATAGCTTGGGGATTGATAACCTGGCCGGTTTTGCACATGTTCCCAGTGTGAACTGGATTGTGGTTTCACAGCAACCTACGGATGAACTTCTTAAACAGGCCAATGAATTAATTTTAAAAGTTTCTATTGGCATATTTATCTTTTATCTGTTTATTTTCTTTATCGTCTGGCGGATGTCGCTATTTATTTCTTCGCCGCTGAATCGTTTGGCGAAAATGGCCAGTATGTTAAATCGAAATGATATTCAGGATAAAATCAGTCAGGTTGATCCCTGGTATTTTGAGGTATTCAAGTTTAGGGCCTCGCTACTTTTGAGCTCCAAAACATTTAATAACAAGATCTCAGAATTACGCCAACATATCAATATTGACCCCTTGACTGGCCTTTATAACCGTCGTGGCATGCAATATCTTCTGGATGAATTAATCAGTACGGGTACTCATTTTGCGGTACTCGCTATCGATATTGATTTCTTTAAAAAGATCAACGATAGCTATGGACATGACCGCGGAGATGAGGTTTTAAAGCGATTGGCTTTTTTAATGCAGAAAAATTTCAGAAGTCATGATCTCTGCTGTCGCACTGGTGGGGAAGAGTTTATCGTATTGATGATGACCTCCGATATTCGTGTTGCTTTCAATGCAGCAGCACGTCTCAGAACGAGTATGCAAGTGAGTCAAATTGAAGGAATCAAAGAAGTTACCATTTCCGTGGGTATCGCATTCTGGCCGAGAGATTCAGTAAGCGTCAAACAGGTTTTTAAAATGGCAGATAATAAGCTGTATGAAGCGAAAAATAATGGGCGGAACTGTGTTCGTATGACGCAAAAATTAGCCAAGTAAAATGTCGGCACAAACAGGCTTGATTTTTTAAATCTTTTTCTGCTCAAGCATGTTCAGCACAGTGACCTTGCGGAGTTACATGAGCTTTAATCGAGATCAGCTTCAGTCTGTGCCCGAGCATGCACTGGTAAAATTTGGCATATTGGTCTGTCTGGGGAGCTTTAATGGATAAATAAAGTGAATTAAGCACGACAATTCATGTCCTTTTCCACCTTTTTACTGCTGCATGTTTTAGAATTTTAGGTAAAATCATTTTATTAATGATTTACTTATTTGGAATTCTATAACAATGACCCAGGTGCAACTGCAACAGCTACAAAAACAACTCTGGAATATTGCCAATACTTTGCGCGGCACCATGGGGGCAGATGAATTCCGTGATTACATTCTGGGTTTTATTTTCTTTAAGTATTTGTCGGAAAAGTCGGTTAATTTTGCTAATGAATTGCTGGATGGCGAAGAAGTCAGCTTTCTTGAGCTGGATGAAAGCAATCCTGAGCATGTGCCTTATATCAAAGAAATCAAAAAGAATGCCATTGCTGAAGTCGGTTATGCGCTCACACCAAAACAACTATTCCATACCCTGGCTGAGCGTGGCCGTCAGGGCGAATTCATTCTGGATGATTTAACTGCGACCTTAAAATCGATTGAGCAAAGTACCTTAGGTACCGATTCTGCCGATGACTTTGCCAATCTGTTTGAAGATCTGGATCTGAATTCGACCAAGCTCGGCAACAATGCCAGCGACCGTAATGCACTGGTGGCGAAAGTCCTCAGTCATCTGGATGATATTGATTTTGATATTTCCAATACCGAAGCCGATGTACTGGGGGATGCCTACGAATACCTGATTGGTGAGTTTGCCTCAGGTGCGGGCAAGAAAGCTGGTGAGTTCTATACCCCGCAAACCGTATCGACTTTACTGGCCAAGATTGTCACCCAAGGCAAGGAGCGTTTACGTTCAGTCTATGACCCGACTTGCGGTTCAGGTTCTTTGTTGCTGCGGGTAAAACGTGAAGTCAAAGATGTGGATATGATTTATGGTCAGGAGATGAACCGTACCACTTACAACTTGGCGCGCATGAACATGATTCTGCATGATGTGCATTTTGCCAAGTTCGACATCAAGCAGGAAAACACTTTAACCCGTCCGCAACATTTAGATAAAAAGTTTGATGCGGTGGTGGCGAATCCGCCATTTTCTGCAAAATGGTCTGCCGATCCGTTATTTTTACAAGATGAACGTTTTGCTGCGTATGGCAAACTGGCGCCAAGTTCTAAAGCCGATATGGCTTTTGTACAGCACATGCTGTATCAACTGGATGACAACGGCACTATGGCGGTGGTGTTACCGCATGGCGTCTTGTTCCGTGGTTCGAGCGAGGGCGTGATTCGTCAGTATTTGATTGAACAGTTGAACGTGGTGGATGCGATTATTGGTCTACCCGCCAATATATTCTATGGCACGTCTATTCCGACCTGTATTTTGGTGTTGAAGAAAAACCGTGAGCAGAGCGGCAATATTCTGTTTATTGATGCCAGCAATGATTTTGAAAAGCAGAAGAATCAAAACAAGTTATTGCCTGAGCATTTGGATAAGATTGTTGCGGCATTTGAACAGCGTGAAAATATTGAAAAGTATGCGCATGTGGCGACCTTGCAGGAAGTGAAAGATAACGATTACAACCTGAATATTCCGCGTTATGTGGATACTTTTGAAGCGGAAGCCGAGATTGATTTAGATGCGATTGCCCAACAGCTTCAAGCTTTGGAACACGACAGCCAAAAAACCGATGCCATCATTGCAGATTTTTGCAAAGAGCTAGGCATTGTTTCACCTTTTGCGGAGGTGAAGTAATGGCTGCGCCTAAGTTAAGATTTAAAGAATTTGATGGGGATTGGTCTGCGCAAAAATATAAAGATGTACTTACTATTAAATATGGTAAAGATCATAAATTACTTGAGGATGGAGAAATACCTGTTTACGGCACAGGCGGTGTGATGCGTTATGTCAATCAATACCTATACGATGGTGAAAGTATTCTTATCGGTCGTAAAGGTACAATTGATCAACCAAAATATGTAAATGAAAAATTTTGGACAGTAGATACTCTTTTTTATTCAGAAATTAAGCAGAATATTTATCCTTTATTCATTTATCAACACGCTTTGCAAGTGAACTGGCTTGGATTAAATGAAGCAACTGGTGTGCCTAGTTTAAATACAACCTCGATTAATAATGTTGATATTTATCTCCCATCCAAAGAAGAACAAACCAAAATTGCTTCTTTTCTTTCCGCAGTGGATGAAAAGATTAGCCAACTCACCCAAAAACATGAGCTGCTGAGCCAACACAAACAAGGCATGATGCAAAAGCTGTTTAGTCAGCAAATTCGTTTTAAAGCAGATGATGGGAGTGAGTTTGGGGAGTGGGAGGAAAAAATAATTGGTGAAATTGCTAATATTAAAAGAGGTGCTTCACCTAGACCAATTACAGATGCCAAATGGTTTGATGAAGAATCAAAAGTAGGTTGGGTACGCATTTCAGATGTTTCGAAAAGTAAAAAAATACTCGTAGAAACAGAGCAATATTTATCAAATGAAGGAATTCAAAAAAGCAGATTTATTCCTAAAGGTAATATTATTATGAGTATCTGTGCAACGATTGGTAAACCAATTTATACAGGTTTTGATGTCTGCATTCATGATGGTTTCGTTGTATTCAGTGAACTAAAAGCTTGGCATGAATATACCTATTATTATTTAGAGTACATTGAAAAGAATTGGTATCAGTATGGACAGTCAGGGACTCAAGTTAATCTAAATTCTGACATTGTTTCTAATGAAATTTTTCCATTTCCTTGCCTTGAAGAACAAACCAAAATCGCCAATTTCTTATCTGCCATTGACCAAAAAATTGAAGTTGTGGCACAGCAAATTGAACAAGCGAAACAGTGGAAAAAAGGCTTGTTGCAGCAGATGTTTGTCTAGGGGGAAAGTTATGGCAAATTGGCTAGTAACCGTGAATTATGCTGAGTTTGATTTAGAAGCAGCTTATGATGCTTTGCCGCAGATTTATTGGAAGAATTCAGCCACTAGTGAAGGTAAAGGGTTACAAATCAATGATATTGTTCATGTATATGTGACCCAACCCATCTCAAAGGTGATGTATCAATTCAAAGTTCTGGGGCATGCGGAAAACTCAGAATACCCAGTAGCGCAGAAAGTATTTTGGTCGGATAAAAAGAAAATTGAAAGTTATCTAGGTGGATACTCTATTTTTGAAAAGTTAAACAAAGTGGATAAATCCACTTTGTCTTTTGAATATTTCAGACAGGAAAACTTAATTCCTGATGCTCCTATTCAAGGCCGTCGCACAGATCGAGATAAAGCTTCAAATGATCCAATCCGCATTTTTTTAACTCACATTTTTAATGAGTTTAAAACTGATAGTGTGAATACCGACTATCCCGATGAAGCAGGTTTAGAAAATGAAACCTTTCCTGAAGGAGCTAAGCAAACGGTTTTAGTGAATAAATATGAGCGTAATCCTGAAGCAAGGGCTAAATGTATAGAAATTCATGGAACACGCTGTTATGTCTGTGGCTTAAGCTTTGAACATATGTATGGCTCATTTGCTAAAGATTTCATCCACATACATCATCTTAAGCCTTTGCACACGATTGGCGAAGAGTATGAAGTAGATCCTAAAGAGGATCTTCGACCTGTATGCCCGAACTGTCATGCCATGCTCCATAAAACCGAAAATGGTATTCCAATGACAATTAAGAGATTAAAACTCTTATATAGCGTTTCTTTGAGTAATCCACTTAGACAAACATTTGCAGAATAAATAATTCGAGATTTTTAATGCAGCTTTATCAAACCCAAGCACAGTCATTAGTAGAACTTACAGAAGATCCTTTTCGTTTGGAAAGAGAAATTCAAACCCTGTTTGAAAACAATCTTTACAGTTTTACAGGTCTGGAATTCATCAAGTCTGAATTCACCATTAAAAATAACCGTATTGATACACTGGCTTTCGATCCCGAAAGTCAGGCCTTCGTAATTATCGAATACAAGCGTGAACGCAATTATAGCGTGATTGATCAAGGCGTTTCTTATCTGAATCTGATGCTCGACTATAAGGCAGATTTTATCGTGGAGTACAACGAGAGCCAGAGCAAACAGCTTAAACGTCACGATGTCGACTGGTCACAAAGCCGAATCATCTTTGTTTCACCGAGCTTTACCGACTATCAAAAGCAGTCCACCAACTTTAAAGATTTAGGTATTGAGCTGTGGGAAATCAAACGTTATCAGGGTGGAATTGTTTCTGTCAATCCATTGCAGAAAGCCAAATCAGCGCCTTCAATAAAGCAAGTGCAAAAGGTTGAGTCTGAAGACATTCAAAAGATTGCCAAAGAAATTCAGCAATATGATGAAGCCTATCACTTGGCGGATAAGTCCGATGACATCAAAGAGCTATATGAGCAATTCAGGGACTCAATTCTGGGCTTAACTACCGATTTAGATATCCATCCTAAGAAAATGTATATCGCCTTCCGTAAGGGTAAGCGCAACTATGTCTATATGAGTATTGGGACAAAGCAAATTCGTATATGGTTGAATATGCCTTTTAATCAACTGGATGACCCGAAACAGCTCGCGAAAGATGTGACCAATATTGGACATTGGGGCAATGGCGATTGTGAGGTGATCGTGTCAGATACAGAAAATTTAGAATATATCTTGAGTTTAATTAAACAGACATTGAAGTGAATAATTTAAGATTTTAGAGGGGAAGGAAATGACAGTACAAAGCGAATACCAACTTGAAAACGAACTGATTGGCCAGCTGCAGCAATTAAGTTATGCCTCAGTCACGCTCAAGGACGAACGCCAGCTACTGTCTAACCTGAAAACTCAAATTGAACGCGCTAATGGACTTGCACCACTGTCTGAAACTGAATGGAAACAGGTCATCAGCTTTTTGAATACCGGAACGGTATTTGAACGGGCCAAGAATTTGCGTGATCTGTTCCCGGTCAAATTTGATGACGGTTCAAGTAAGCACATCTTTTTCCTGTCAGATGACCCCAGCAAAAACATCTATCAGGTGACCAATCAAATCACCATTGATCACCGCGACTATAATGGCAGAACCAGCCGTTTTGATGTGACTCTGTTGGTCAATGGTCTGCCACTGGTTCAGATCGAGCTGAAAAAGCGTGGCATGGAAATTGCCGAAGCCTTTAACCAAACCCAACGTTATATCCGTGAAGCGTATTGGGCTGGACAAGGTCTGTTTGGTTTTATCCAGCTGTTTGTGATCAGTAATGGTGCCAATACCCGTTATTATTCTAACGGCACCACAGGCATCGAGTTTGCCTTTCCATGGGCCGATGTCAATAACAAACACATCAATGAAATTGTCGACTTTGCCGAAGCTTTTCTCAATCAGCAGCATCTGACCCAAATGCTGACCCAATACATGGTGCTGCTAGAAACCACGAAAAGCCTGATGGTGCTACGTCCCTATCAGATTTATGCAGTGCAGAAAATCGTGCAGCATGTGCAAAACTCCGATCAGAACGGCTATATCTGGCATACCACCGGTTCAGGCAAAACCCTGACCTCGTTTAAAGCCAGCCAGATCATCATGCAAATGCCGGATGTGGAAAAAGTCCTGTTTGTAGTGGATCGTAATGATCTGGACACGCAAACCTCACGCGAATTTAATGCCTTTAAAGCCGAAAGTGTCGACAGCACCGATAGCACGCATACTCTGGTCAAGCAGCTGGATCAACGCCATGACAAACTGATTGTCACCACCATTCAAAAGCTCAATCGCGCCATCAGCACGGATCGCTATCTGGAATACATCGATTATCTCAAAGACCAGAAAGTGGTGTTTATCTTTGATGAATGTCACCGCAGCCAGTTTGGTGAGACCCATCAGAATATCAAGAAGTTCTTCAGCAATGCGCAGATGTTTGGTTTTACCGGAACGCCGATTTTTGAGGAAAACAGTCAGTCTAAAGCCGGCCTCAAACTCACCACGGATTATCTGTTTAATCAGTGTCTGCACCAGTATGTGATTGTCGATGCGATCCGGGATCGTAACGTGTTGCAGTTCCAGATTGATTACCGGGGTAAATACACGGCCAAGGGCATGCAGCACAACCTCGACTATGACGATGATGTCGAAGGCATTGATACCCGGGAGCTCTACGACAATCCACAGCGCCTGGAAATGATTGCGCGCTATATTGTCGATACGCATCCGACCAAAACTCGCAATGGTGAATTTACCGCGATGTTCTGTGTCAGTTCGGTCGATACCCTGACCCAGTACTATGAAGTGTTTGAAAAGGTTCAGGCCGAGAAACAGCAACAGGATGAAGAGCAGGGCCGACTGTTCAAACCGCTGACGATTGCGACGATTTTCTCCTATGCCGCCAATGAAGCAGTCCCAGTAGATGAGCAAAACGGGCTGATCCATGAAGAAGCAGCCGATATTCCCAGCCAGATCAATCCGTCCAGTCGCGACAAGCTGGACCGTTATATCGCCAAGTACAACCAGCAGTTTAAGACCAACTACAATTCTGGCGACCAGTTCTATGCCTATTACCGCGACATTGCCGATCGGGTCAAAAAGAAACAGATTGATATCCTGCTTGTGGTGAATATGTTTCTGACCGGTTTTGATTCCAAGCCCTTAAATACCCTGTATGTCGACAAGAACCTGAAATACCATGGCCTGATTCAGGCCTTCTCGCGAACCAACCGCGTCTTTAACGACAAAAAACCTTTCGGCAACATCATCTGTTTCCGTAACCTGAAACGCGCCACTGATGAAGCACTGGCATTATTTTCCAATAAAGAAGCGCAAAAAGTGGTACTGGTGCCAAGTTATGAAGAAATTCAGCAGGACTATGAAGTGGCAGTACAGAAGCTACTAAATATTACCCCTGATTATCAAAGTGTCGACGAACTCATCACTGAAGATCAGCAGCTGGCGTTCATTAAAGCCTTTCGAGAAGTGATGCGTTACAACGCCCAGCTGCAAACCTTTATTGAATATGATCAGGACCAGACTGCACTGGATAAACAGCATTTTGCCAACTTTGCGTCCAAGTATGCCGATCTATGTCGTGATGTACGCAAGACCACTAAAAAAGAAAAAGTATCGGTACTGGACGATGTCGATTTTCAGCTGGACTTACTGCACAGTGACCGGATCAATGTTGGTTATATCATCAACCTGCTACAACTGGCTGTGAATAGTGATGATGAAGACAAACGTAAGAAGTATGAAGCTCAGGTCTATGACCTGATTGGCAATGAAATCACCCTGTATGACAAGCAGGCGCTGATCCAGAAGTTTATTGAAGAAAACCTGCCCAAGATGATCAATGGCCAGAGCGTACAAACGGCCTTTGCTCAGTTCTGGGATGCTGAAAAAGAACAGGCCTATCAGTACCTCTGTACAGAAGAAAACCTGAAACCAGAAGCAATGAAGCAAGTTCTGGAACATTACGAGTTCACCAAACGTTTACCACGTAAGGAAGAATTGAAAGACTTGCTGAACTTTAAAGTGAAGCTGTTTGAACGGGAAAATGTGTTGAGTAATCTGCTGGTCAAGACCCGAAAGCTGATTGAAAAGTTTTATGTGGGGTTTTAACAGCAGCCTGTGAAGTGATCCAATAATCTAGAGCTAGAAGAGACTATTCATTTTGAAACTGCTTCAAATGATTTTGGACTTCTCATATCAGGTTACATCTGAAAAACACATATATTTTATATTGCGAATATGCGTATATTCATATATAAAGCTATGATTCATTGATAAGAGTAAAGCTCATGGATCAAATGCCAAAAGTCCAAATTTATCATAATCCAGCCTGTGGTACCTCACGCAATACGCTGGCTTTAATTCGCAATGCGGGAATTGAGCCTGAAGTGATCGAATATCTAGTTACGCCTCCTTCTCGTGATGAGCTGATTCAACTGATTTCTGATGCAGGTTTATCGGTAAGAGATGCGCTCCGTAAAAATGTCGATCCCTATACCGAGCTGAATCTAGATGATGCCGGCTGGAGCGATGAGAAACTGCTTGATGCCATGCTGCAACATCCGATCCTGATCAACCGCCCGTTGGTGGTTACCGAGCTTGGAACCCGATTATGCCGCCCATCGGAAGTGGTACTGGATATTCTGCCTTCGCCACAATTAAAAGCCTTTGCCAAAGAAGACGGTGAAATCATCGTGGATCAACAGGGCAATCGGGTAAAATAAAGTGTCCCCCCTACGAAAAAGCTTCAACTTGATTGGAGCTTTTTTATCTGAAAAACACATGGACGATGATCCATATCATTTACATACTGAATGAAATAGGTTCTTGAAGGATAAAGGAATTGGATCATCAGCAGGCAGTTTCCCCGTATCAGGTTTTGACAGAGAGTACCATTTTTCAAATCTTACACAGGCTACCGACTGGAAACTGTTGCGCAGGTCAATGGTTCAAAAATCTGCCGATGAGTGCATCGACCTGATCTCATCCCCCTAAAACCAGGAGCTTTAAATGGAAAGCATAATCGCGATTTTTGCCTGGCTGAATGATGTGCTGCTTAAAATGACCTGGCTCTCGGAAGGCGTGCGCTGGCTGGTCGAAAATGTCTTCGGTTTATCGGTGGTGACCCGGCTCGGTGGCAGTATTCACTTCTTTATTTATGATGTTTTTAAGATCTTTATTCTGCTCTCAGTCCTGATCTATAGCCTGTCGTATATCCAGAGTAATTTTCCGCCTGAACGCACCCGGCAGATTCTGGGACGCATGACCGGGATCAAAGCCAATATCATGGGGGCCTTGCTCGGCACCATTACCCCATTTTGTTCCTGTTCTTCCATTCCGCTGTTTATCGGTTTTACCCGTGCCGGACTGCCTGTGGGGGTGACCTTTTCCTTTCTGATTTCATCTCCCTTAGTCGATCTGGCTTCGATTATTTTATTGGCCAGTATTTTTAACTGGAAAAAGGCCCTGTTGGCTGCAACTGAAGAAGCAGTGAAAAGCACCGGTGTCAAAGCGGACATTGAGTATGTCACGGATATGATGCAGATTGCCGAAACCGGACTGTTAAGCACACCGGGTCTGATGATTGACAGTAAAATCGTATCGAGTGGTAAAATTCTGGAAGCTCAGGCTATCGCGGAACTGATCGAGAAAAATAAATAACTTCAAAATTAAAGTTGTAGCGAAGAAAACCAGTGGTTCAAGTCGCTGGTTTTTCTATATTGGAAGAAGAGGGAAACTGTTAAATCCAGCGCTTTCTGGCTGTGATATCCTGATCCAGATATAATTTTTCACTTGTACTATTTACTATATATATGGATATGTATATATTTGCATAATAGAAGGGGAGCAGCTATGGACCACGTTCAGTTTTTTAAATGTTTATCTGATGAAACACGTCTCAGTATTGTCCTGCTGATTGCGGAAAATAAAGAGCAATGCGTCTGTGATCTGACCGATAAACTGCAGTTAAGCCAACCAAAAATTTCACGGCATTTGGCCTTGTTGCGGTCTTGCGGTCTGCTCAACGATCGTCGGCAAAGCCAGTGGGTGTACTACAGCCTCAATCCGCAATTACCGGCCTGGTGCTTTGAAATTCTGGACGTACTGAAACGTAGTGACGTTCCGGTTTTATTTGATTCTTCCGCTCTATCGATTCAGAGCCATTGCGAGTAAGTTTTCATGAAATTTTTGTTTTTATGCACGGGGAACAGTTGCCGCAGCATTCTATCTGAAGTGTTGTTCAATAGCCGTGCGCCAGAAGGCTGGGTCGCTTACAGTGCTGGCAGCAAACCTTCCGGTCAGGTGCATCCCTTGACGCTTGAAACCCTGCACAATCTGGGCTTGTCGACTAAAGGCTTATCCAGCAAGACGATTGATGCCTGTGAACAGTATCAGCCAGACGTGGTGATTACCGTCTGTGATGCGGCTGCACAGGAAGCGTGTCCTCTTTATCTTGGCGGAGCGATCAAGGCGCACTGGGGCCTGTCTGATCCGTCACATTTAGAGGTGGATAAAGAAGAAAAAATGCAAGCCTTTATGAACACTGTTGAACATATCAATCGTCGCCTGGATACTTTGTTTAAACTGAACGTAGATGAACTTTCTCGCTCACAATTGATTGCAGCGATTAATCAAATTTCGAATGTTGAGTAAGTCACATGTCTGAAAAACGCATGTCCTTTTTAGATCGCAACCTGACGCTGTGGATTTTTATTGCCATGGCGTTAGGCATCGCAATAGGAAACTTTTTTCCTCAAGCATCGGTTGCTCTGGATCAATTCAGTATTAATTCAGTCAATATTCCAATCGCGATTGGTCTGATTCTGATGATGTATCCACCCCTGGCAAAAGTGGATTATGCGACCTTGCCACAAGTGTTTAAGGATAAAAAAACCCTGACGCTATCTTTAATTCAAAACTGGTTGATTGCTCCGGTACTGATGTTTGCGTTGGCTGTGATTTTTTTGCATAGCTATCCAGAGTATATGACAGGCGTGATCCTGATTGGTTTAGCTCGATGTATCGCCATGGTACTGGTGTGGAATGGTCTGGCCTGTGGTGATAACCAATATGTTGCAGCATTGGTGGCGTTTAACAGTATTTTCCAGATTTTATTCTTCAGTACCTACGCCTGGTTATTCCTGACCTTCCTTCCGCCATATTTTGGTATTGAAGCTCAAGTGATCAATGTTAGCTTCTGGACCATTACCCATGCTGTTCTGATTTATCTTGGAATTCCGTTCTTATTGGGTTTCTTAACGCGCTTAATTTTGGTGAAACAAAAAGGCGTGGAATGGTATCAAACCAGGTTCATTCCAAAAATCAGCCCGCTGAGTTTAATGGCTTTGCTGTTTACGATTTTGGCCATGTTTAGCTTAAAAGGGGGTGATGTTGTGAGTCTTCCACTGGAAGTTTTACGCATCGCGATTCCTTTAATCATTTACTTTGTGGCCATGTTCTTTATTAGCTTCTTTATGAGTAAATGGATGGGCAATGATTATCCAAAAACTGCTGCAATCTCATTTACTGCGGCTGGAAATAATTTTGAATTATCACTTGCAGTCGCCATTGCAACTTTTGGTATTGCTTCGCCGGTTGCTTTTACCACGATTATTGGGCCATTGGTTGAAGTACCTGTGTTAATTGCTTTAGTGAGTGTTTCACTGTGGCTAAGAAAGAAATATTTTAAAGAGGCTTGATATGATGAACCTGCCTAACGTAGATCCAAATCTTATTGAACAACCCACCTTTGAAAAAGTCCAAGCCAAAGAACTAGCTCATCCTCCTCGGATTTTACTGCTCTATGGGTCTAATCGGGAACGTTCTTACAGTCGCCTTGCAGTTCTTGAAGCTGGTCGAATCCTTGAATATTTTGGGGCAGAAGTAAAAATCTTTCATCCTAAAGGGCTTCCTTTACCTGAAGATGCGGATACTGAGCATCCAAAAGTAAAAGAGTTGCATGAACTTTTAGCATGGTCAGAAGGCATGGTGTGGTGTTCACCGGAACGACATGGTTCTATGAGTTCCATCTTTAAATCCCAGATTGACTGGATTCCACTGGCAGGGGGCGCAATTCGTGCCACTCAAGGAAAAACCCTTGCCTTGATGCAAGTCAGTGGGGGATCACAGTCCTTTAACAGTCTGAACCAGATGCGTGTTTTGGGGCGTTGGATGCGGATGATCACGATTCCAAATCAGTCTTCAATTCCAAAAGCATTCCTGGAATTTGAAGAAGATGGACGAATGAAGCCATCAGCATTCTATGACCGGATTGTGGATGTGATGGAAGAACTGTATAAATTTACCTTGCTGACTCGTGGTCAAAGCAAATACCTGACAGATCGTTATTCAGAACGCAAGGAATCGGCTGAAGAGCTTTCCAAACGGGTAAATCAGCGCAGTTTGTAAGACTGAATTTGCTTGATCAGGCTGTCCGGTCAATCAGAGAAATCAGCAGAAACCCGCTGAAAAAGCGGGATGCTGCATCAAGAACGACAGAAAAATGCAAGGGGAAAAGGCTTTGGACATAAAACAGATCGAAACAGATGTGATCATCATCGGTGCTGGACAGGCCGGTTTGTCCACGGCTTATTTCTTAAAGCGCAAGAATATTCCGTTTATCATCCTGGATGATCAGCCTCAGCCTGGAGGTGCCTGGCAGCATGCCTGGGAGTCCTTGCGTCTTTTCTCCCCGAATAGCTGGAGTTCGCTGTCGGGCTGGATGATGCCGGCGACCGAACAGACCTATCCGACCCGCAATGAGGTGATCGATTATTTGACCGCCTATGAGCAGCGCTATCACTTTCCTGTAGTTCGTCCGGTGCATGTGGAGCGCGTGGAAAACAAAGGGACATATTTAGAGGTCTATGCCGGGGAACAATCCTGGAAAGCCAAAGCGGTGGTAAGCGCTACAGGGACATGGAGCCAACCATTTATTCCCGAGTATGCAGGTCGTGAGCATTTTCAGGGTATACAACTTCATTCAGCAGATTATAAAAATGCTGAGTTATTTAAAAACAAGAAAGTCATGATCGTGGGTAGTGGCAACTCCGGTGCGCAAATCCTGGCCGAGGTTTCCCAGGTAGCTGAAACGCTTTGGATCACCCAGACACCGCCGCAATTTCTGGCAGATGATGTTGATGGCCGTGTCCTGTTCTTAAGGGCGACCGAGCGTTTGAAAGCCCAGCAGCAAGGTAGAAAGATCGAGCAGCCCATTGGTGGTCTGGGCGATATTGTCATGATTGATTCAGTCAAAGAGGCACGTGAGCGAGGCGTTTTACAGAGCAAGCGTCCATTTTCGGCTTTTACCGAACATGGCGTGATGTGGGAAGATGGCAGCACCGCGCAAGTGGATGCAGTGATCTGGTGTACCGGATTTAAGGCGGCGCTGAATCATCTTAGCAGCCTCGGGATTATCCAGCAGGACCAGACCATCGCAGTGAAGGATGGCCGCTCGGTTCAGCTGCCGAATTTATGGCTGGTCGGTTATGGGGAATGGACCGGTGCTGCTTCGGCGACGCTGGTCGGAGTTTCCCGGACATCCAGGGCAGTGGCCGATGAAATCGCTGCGTTTTTAGATTGAAATGACTTGATCCTGCTTCAAACGAAAAAATTGAGTGAATAGCATCTGCCTGCAACAAGTATCATATCCTATGGTCTGATGCTCGCGATGATCTGGCTACCTTTTAATCAGGTAACTTATGCCCACAATGCGGGCAGAAGAAACTTGTTTTTTTCCTGCTCGAGTTGTTCTTTCTTGCGCTCATGAATAAGCTCTAACAGGATATCCTGCATTTGCTCTGTGCTCAGCCCGACTTCTTTACGTAAAGTTTCAATTTTTTCTTGATCTTCAATCAAGTCAATTTCTGCGTCATCAAGCAGTTCACGAAATCTTAATTCCAGCTTGTGTTTGCGTTGTCTCAGCTCATTGGCCAGAATACCCGCAGGAAGTGCTGCCAGACCTACCCCTAAAATGGTAATTAAAGCCCCCAGAAAGCGGCCTAAGGGGGTGATTGGTGTCACATCGCCATAGCCGACTGTGGTCAGCGTCACCACCGCCCACCACATGGACGCAGGGATGGAGCTAAAGACTTCCGGTTGTGCCTTGTTTTCAACCACATATACCCCAGCCGCCGCAATGATGATCATGATCAGCAGGATAAAAATAACTGCCTGAAATGAGCCTTTTTCGCGCTTGATCACCCACAATAAAATCTGCAGGGAGACAAAATAACGGGTTAATTTGAGTAATCTGAATAATCGAAGGATTCGCAGGTAGCGTAAATCCAGATGTACAAAGAAATTAATATTTCCCAACCTTGGCAAGGTCACCGAGATTCATTACATCAAGTGATAATAATTATAAGCATATGATTTAAAAGGTAGTATATGAGTCTTTATGAATTAAAGTTTTGATCAATTTAGATCATTTAATGTTGTTTTGGTCACTTTTTTTAGATTTTTTATTTTATAAAAGTCACCTAGATTTTGGTTTCAATAAATTTAATTTAAAATAAAAATTTACCATATGGTAAAAATTTATATATCATCAAGTTGAACTGTACCAAGATTGTCGGAGAGGCACTGTTGCAAATAGAGATTTGAGTCGATGATGGTAAGCGTCCGCTGAACCCCATGCCTATTTTTTAATTTGAGTTGGATTTCCAGCGGTGTGGCAGTAATTCTTCTATTTGGGTCACTTTATGTGTCGGCAACCTTTTCAGAACATCACTTAAATAGGCATACGGATCCAGCCCATTCAGCTTTGCTGACTGGATTAATGTCATGATATTGGCTGCTCGCTGACCGCTGCGCAGCGAACCTGCAAATAGCCAATTCTTACGTCCCAACGCCCAAGGTCGCATCTGGTTTTCCACCCAATTATTATCTATAGGTAGATTGCCATCATCCAGATAGCGGCTTAAAGCTGGCCAACGCTTCAGAGTGTAATTGATGGCCTTGGCGGTTGGAGAACTCGATGGCACCGTCAGATAATGTTGGTTGAGCCATTCATACAGTTGTTGCATCACCGGTTGACTATGCTGTTGTCGGTATTCGCGGCGCTGTTCTGCCGTACCATCGGTCTTTTTCCTGAGTTCTGCTTCTATCGCATATAATTTCTGAATCAGCACTAATGCCTGTTCAGCGACCTGACTTTTCTTGGTCACATGTAGTTCATGGAATTTACGACGTGCATGTGCCATGCAGCCCACCTCAATGACCTGACCTGATCTAAAGCGTGCTTTATAACCACTGTAATCATCACAGACCAAATGACCCTGCCAGCCTTTCAGGAAGTCTTCAGCATGCTGGCCAGAACGGCTATCTTGAAAGTCATAGATCACTGCCTGAACTGGATTGTACTGTGTGGTGGCATAGGCCCAGACATAACCTTTTTTGGGCTTTTTCTCATTTTCACCCATCTGCATGACCGTCACCGGTGTTTCATCTGCATGGATCACCTGCTGTTGCAGTACCACCTGTTTTAAGGCATTGGCCAGAGGTTCCAGTTCCACCCCACAGCGGCCAATCCAGTCAGATAACGTTGATCTAGACAGATCAACACCTGCGCGTAGAAAGATTTGACGTTGACGGTACAAAGGCAAATGATCGGCATACTTTGACACCAGCACATGGCTAAGCAATTCAGGTGAAGCAATGCCTTTATCAATCACATAGGCTGGCATCGCTTGCTGAGTCAGAGTGTCACACTGATCACAGACCCATTTACCACGCACATGCTGTTCCTTATAGAACTGTGCCGGTCTGAAATTCAGTTTTTCACTGACATCTTCACCGATACGACGCAAGGTACAGCCACAAGCACATTGGGTTGATGCAGGTTCATGCTCAATACGGAGGGTGTGTAGATGATCTGGCAACAGCCGACGTTTAGGTTTGTTGACTGGGGCTTTCTGTGCAGCTGCATTGGTTTTATCTGCATTTAGCCGTTCCAGTTCCAGATCAACCGCTGCAATATCTTCTTCAACCGCTTCATCCCAGAGATGGATTTGTTTTGCGGTGAGATGTTCGTTTTTACTGCCGAATTTATGCTGTTTAAATAGTGCAAGCTCATGCTCGTATTTTTGATTGAGAATAGAAAGATGTTGAACTTTAGAATCTAATTGCTGATTGGTGACTTCAAGATGTTGAACTCTGGCATCTAATTGCTGATTTGATTGTTCCAGTTGTTGTTTAGATTGTGCCAGAGACTGATGCTGCATCGCCAACTGTCTGGTAAATTCCAGCAGTTGTTCATGGGTCAGTTGGCTTAAATCAGGCAGCGTATTCATGACCGCAGTATGCCTGAGGTCATGATGCAGAGGAAATAGAACGTTTGGAGAATAGCAGAATGGATGAGCCTGGTTTAGAGCATTGTTACCACTTGCTGCAGTCCGATTCTTTGCCAGGGCAAACCCTGGATCAGTGCCTGTAACTGCTCCGGGCTGATCGCCATACTTTCACCCTGGTGAACTTTAGCCCAGTGGAATTTCCCCTGTTCCAGCCGCCGGGCACACAGCCAGATACCCAGTCCATCATGCACCAGCACTTTCATACGATGGCCACGCTTATTACAGAACAGGTAAGCGCAATGCGGTTTGATGTAGCCAAAGGCTCTCAGCACCTGAGCCATGGCTGTATCCATCCCTGCACGCATGTCCATCGGCTGGGTAGACAACCAGATCTCATCAATACGAATCATTGAGTCAAACCCTGGATCAGCAACAGTAATTCAGTTACTGACTCCACCGGCCAGTCGATCTCGATCATCTGATCCCTTGCGGAACTTGGTGCCTCATGTAATGGAATCCTGATATGAGCGACAGCTTTCTTCTCTGGCACAGGTGGTAGAGGTGCTTCTTGTTTGACTGGCGTCGGGTGAAGAATGACCGGAAGAAAGTCAGTCTGTGGAATGGATGGGGTTTTTAATGCAGGGGGCATTGATCTGGACTGACGAATCCATTTATGTAGCAGATTGGCATTGATCTGATGTTGCATTGCTACCTTGGCCACTGATGTATCTGGCTGCTGGCATTGCTGAATAAGTTGATGTTTAAATTCAGCTGTGAAGGTTCGACGGGGCTTTTTTAGCGTTGGTGCACTGTCTATAACTGTCTTTAAATCCATAAATAGGTGTCCACTTAAATTTAAGTGGACACTATCGCGGTATTAATGAGTTAGAAAAAGTGGGGTTCAGCGGACGCTTACCGATGATGTTCCCTTTAAAAAGTGCTTAGAGACCGGAAACCCTGTTGATTAGACACACTTCACCCTGAGGCTGACCATAATAGAATGACGATGGTTGTCCTTTACGTAGTGCACGCATGACTTCAATACTTTTAAAAGTTTTACCATTCACTACTTTTGTTAATTTCTTCATTAATCCAGTTTAAAAAATGGTTCACTTTGAGAATGTTCTCATGGGTACGTGGATAAACTAAGTGGTGTGCGGATATGGGCACGGATAAGTCATCAGGGAAGACTTTGACAAGTTTTCCTGACTCTAAATAATTTTGGGTAAGTAAATTGCTTTCAAGGACGAATCCGAGTCCATGTGTGGCTGCTTCAAGTGACATGTAAGAGCGATCAAAACTAAAAGTATAAGGAAATTCAGGAACACTTAATCCTTGGTGAGCAAACCATTGGGGCCATGTCACGAGAGTAGACTTTGATAAAATTAATTCTTTTTTTAATAAATCTTTAGGCTTAGTTACTGGACTACGTTCAAGTAGTTTAGGGGAGGCAAGAACTTCTAGTTTTTCACTTCGAACGGTTCTAATTTCGACACCTGTCCAATTGGGAATACCATGACGAATATCAATATCAATTTTATCACGCGTAAAATGAAGGTTTTCATAAGAGCAAGATAAATTCACCTGAATAAGAGGATATTGTTCTTTAAATGATTCCAATCTTGGCAATAGCCACAGAAGTCCAAAGCTAGGAGAAGAATGGATATATAAGCTATCTTTTGGGCTTTTATCTGATGCTTGTTCAGTTGCTAACATCAAATTATGCAGGATAGTCGTTACATCTTGATAATAACGCTCACCTGAAGGCGTTAAAGTAACTCCTCGTGCGCCTCTTATAAATAAACTTTGACCAATCATTTCTTCTAATTTTGCTATTTGATGACTGACAGCAGATGGTGTGAGACTTAAAACCTCTGCTGCTTTTGCCACATTTCCTAATCGAGCAGTTTGTTCAAAAGCTTGTAAGGTTTTAATTGCAGGCACCTGATTGTAATTTTTTTCACTACTCATGCTATAAAAATCCATTTTTATTTTAAATCACTACCTAAAATATCACAGACATGAATTTTATTCATGTCTAGTTGAGTTTAACCTTATTGCTGCGACTTATAAAAACAGCGAGACTAATTAGGAAGAAAATAAATGAATGAGGAAGAACGACAAATGTTATTACAAGGAAAAGTAGCGTTAATCACAGGTGCTGCATCTGAGCGTGGTATCGGGCGTGCAACAGCAGAAATCTTTGCGCAACACGGTGCAAAAGTCATTATTGTAGATTTAGATCTTGTCCAAAGTCAGAATGCAGCAAAAGCACTAGGTGAAGGGCATTTGGGTCTTGCTGCAAATGTAGCCAATGAAGAGCAGGCACATGCAGCTGTTCAGCAAGCACTTCAGCAATATGGAAAGATAGATATTTTGGTCAATAATGCAGGTATTACCCAACCTGTAAAAACACTTGATATTAAACGTAATGATTACGATCGAATTTTAGATGTTAGCCTACGTGGCACACTCATTATGTCGCAAGCCGTGATTCCATCTATGAAAGAAAATGGTAGTGGAAGTATTGTTTGCTTATCTTCAGTTTCAGCACAACGTGGCGGTGGTATTTTTGGTGGCCCTCATTACAGTGCTGCTAAAGCTGGGGTTCTAGGGTTGGCAAAAGCAATGGCACGTGAATTTGGTGCAGATAACATTCGTGTGAACTCACTTACGCCAGGTCTTATACATACCGATATTACTGGCGGACTGATGAATGATGACCGACGTCATGACATTCTGGCTGGAATTCCACTTGGGCGTTTAGGCAAAGCCCAAGATGTTGCAAATGCTGCACTCTTTTTAGCCAGTGATTTATCTACTTATCTAACGGGTATAACGTTAGATGTAAATGGCGGCATGCTTATTCACTAAAGTTCAGTGTTAAACATTTAAAATAACATCATGGTCACGAGAGGATATTGTGGCCAAGTGTAAAGGGACTCGCATGATGGATACTGTACTTTCATCTAATACGGATGCTATTCGTAAATCAGCATATCGGAAAATTGCATTTCGGCTGATGCCATTTTTAATGCTTTGTTATTTTTGTGCCTACCTAGATCGCGTAAATGTTGGCTTTGCCAAACTTCAAATGATGAGTGATTTACAGTTTAGTGAAGCTGTATACGGCCTCGGTGCAGGTATTTTCTTTATTGGATATTTCTTATGTGAAGTACCCAGCAATATTGTATTACACAAAGTAGGCGCCAGACGATGGATTGCTCGCATCATGATTACATGGGGTATTTTGTCAGGCTGTTTTGCATTTGTTGAAACAGAGTGGCAATTCTATACCTTACGCTTCTTACTTGGTGTTGCTGAAGCTGGATTAGCGCCAGGTCTATTACTTTATCTTACATATTGGTTCCCCTCTTATCGTCGGGCCCGTATGACTGTGCTTTGGTTTATTGCGATTCCAATTTCAGGAATGATCGGTGGGCCTCTATCTGGCTTAATCATGGACCAAATGAACAATGTGCAAGGGTGGCATGGTTGGCAATGGATGTTTGTACTTGAAGCTATACCTACAGTGGTTGTTGGTTTGTTAGTCCTCGCAGTTCTTAAAGATTCTGTTCAAGATGCACATTGGTTAACAAGTGCTGAAAAGAATTTAGTTCAACAAGAAATTTCACAAGATAATCAGCAGAAAGAAGGGCATAGCAGTATTAAAGACTTCATTAGTGATAAACGCTTGTGGTTACTTGCTGGAATCTACTTTTGTGTCGTAATGGGACAATATGCAATTACTTTCTGGTTGCCGACATTAATTCGTAACTCGGGTATTAGTGACAACTGGCATATTGGCTTGTTGACCAGCCTGCCTTATATGTGTGCCATAGTTGTAATGCTGTTAGCAGGCCGTAGCGGAGATCACTTTAGAGAGCGTCGCTGGCATTTAATTATTCCTATGTGTGCTGGTGCAATTGCACTGACCTTCGCAACATTGTTTGCCTCAAATCTAACCCTATCGCTGATTTGTTTATGTATTGCGGCATCGGGTGTACTCACTGCATCTTCTTTGTTTTGGATGTTGCCAACCAACTTTTTAGGTGGTGTTTCAGCCGCTGCTGGTATTGCTGGAATCAATAGTTTTGCCAATCTCGCTGGATTTTGTTCTCCATTTCTCATCGGCTGGATTACGACTAATACAGGTTCTAATGCCATAGGTATGTTCTTAATCACAGCAGTTTTACTTGTCGGTGCCACACTGGTAACGCGCGTTCCAGCAAAACTTGTTAATCGTTAATAAGAGAAGTTAATCATGTCAAATATTAATAAAGAAGCTCGTATTGCTGAACTACAGCAACGTGCCTATAACATTCGTCAACATGCGTTACGTATGGGACAAGTACAGGGCCAAGGTTATGTTGGGCAGGCCTTAGGTGCAGCTGATCTACTTGCAGTTTCTTATTTTCATGCAATGAAATATCAGCCTGAGAATCCTGAGTGGGAAGGACGAGATCGCTTTTATCTTTCAATAGGTCATTATGCAATTGCTTTATATGCAGCTTTGATCGAAGCAAAAGTTATTCCACTTCAAGAACTAGAAACTTATGGTTCTGATGACAGTCGTTTACCTATGTCAGGCATGGCAACGTATACCCCTGGTATGGAAATCACAGGTGGTTCATTGGGTCATGGTTTAGGCATTGCGGTAGGTGCTTGCCTCGGATTAAAGCAAAAGAAATCAGAATCTTTTGTTTATAACTTCCTATCAGACGGTGAGCTGAATGAGGGCTCGACATGGGAAGCTGTCATGTCAGCTTCACATTGGAAATTAGATAATCTCATCGCAATTATTGATGTGAATAATCAGCAAGCCGATGGGCATTCAAGTGAAATTCTAGCTTTTGAACCGATTGTAGATCGTTGGCAGTCTTTTGGTTGGTATACCCAACGCGTAGATGGCAACAATATGGAAGCTTTACTTGATGCTTTCGATCAAGCGAAAAGTCACGAAGGAACATGCCCAAGGGTCATTATTTGCGATACCAAAATGGGTAAAGGTGTTTCATTTTTAGAAAGCCGTGAAAAAACACATTTTATTCGCGTGGATGAACGTGAATGGGATGAAGCTTTAAATATATTAACCCATTACGGCAAATAAGGAGTCTAGATCCATGAGCCAATTAGCGAACTCTCCTAAGAAAAAATTAAAAACGTCTGCCATGATTGCTTCTATTGCTGCAGAAGGGCAACCAACCAAGTCTGCACCATTTGGACATGCTTTAAATGCACTAGCGAAAGAGCGTGATGATATTGTTGGATTATCAGCAGATCTATCCAAATATACAGATTTACATATTTTCGCGAATCAAAATCCAGACAAGTTCTTTCAAATGGGAATGGCCGAACAACTCTTGATGAGCGCTGCTGCTGGATTAGCTCGAGAAGGTTTCGTTCCTTTTGCCACGACTTATGCTGTTTTTGCTTCACGCCGAGCTTACGATTTTATCTGTATGGCGATTGCCGAAGATAATCTAAATGTGAAAATTGTAGCAGCCCTTCCTGGTTTAACTACAGGATATGGACCAAGTCACCAAGCAACAGAAGACATTGCCATTTTCCGTGGAATGCCAAATCTAATGATCATTGATCCATGTGATGCCTTGGAAATTGAACAGGCTATTCCGCAGATTGCTGCTCATCAAGGTCCTGTTTATATGCGCTTGTTGCGTGGTCAAGTTCCATTGGTACTGGATAAATATAACTACCAATTTAAATTGGGTAAGGCCCAAGTCATTAAGCCTGGTAAAGACCTATTGATTATTTCTACCGGATTACTGACCATGCGTGCGCTTGAGGCAGCGGAAGAGCTAGAAAAAGAAGGGGTAGAGGTTTCTGTATTACATGTACCTACGATTAAACCATTAGATGAACAGACCATTTTAGACGAAGTAGCTAAAGGAGGTCGTCCAGTTTTAACTGCTGAGAATCATTCTGTGGTTGGAGGCTTAGGTGAAGCAGTTGGAACCTTGCTATTAAGAAATGGGCAACATCCACGTTTTGATATGATTGGTTTACCTGATGCATTTTTAGATGCAGGCGCATTACCAACACTACATGATCGTTATGGTATTTCTACAGAAGCCGTTAAAGCAAAAATTAAAAATCACTTAACCTAAGAGAGTCCAACTCTGTTAGTGAATTGAGCATGGTGTATGACAGGAGTCCCGCCATGCTGCAATTTTATCACACCACTTTTAATCCAATTTAATCATTCAAAATAGCTTATTCAATTAGCTGTTTAGGGAAACTTATATTCAAAATTTGCAGGGATTGTGCAATGAAAAAAAGTAATTTTTTATGTCTTATTAGTGTACTTATTGGAACAAATACAGCTTGTTTTGCTGAGAACTTATTTGATGTAAATCGGACAAATTTAACAGGGGATTGGGATGGCAAACGAACAGCTTTAGCAGATAAAGGAATCAAATTTGATGCTAGTTCCAATCTCGATATTGCTTATTTAGCAGATGGTGGATATGCCCCACGACAAGACCCAACATATGTTAGCCAGTTTTCACTCGGTTCAACTTTAGATTTAGAAAAATTGATAAATGTAGACGGGGTGAGTGTCAGAGTATTAATTATGGCAAGACAAGGGCAAAGTGTATCAGTAGAGCAGATTTCCGATCCGCAAGCACCGCAATTGGCCAATGTACAGGCAAATTATGGTCGGGGTAATTCGGGTACAAGGCTTGCAGAACTGTCGATTGAAAAGAATTTCAGTAACGCAGTTACCAGTATTCGAGTTGGGCGTTTTGCCATGGGAACCTATTTCAATGTGATGTCTTGTGACTTTCAAAATAATTCTTTTTGTGGTGCACAAATGGGGAAATGGCAAGGCAATAAATGGATTAATGCACCTGTAAGCCAGTGGGCAGTAATGTCTAAATATAGTTTTAATCCTGAAGCTTTTATTCAATTTGGTGTATTCGAATATAACCCAAAAAACTTGGAAGAAAACGAAGGATGGAATCTAGATACAAAAGATGCAGACGGTTTTAATATTCCTGTCGAGTTGGTATGGCAGCCTAAAAACGCAGTTAATGACTTGCCTGGAATATATCGTATAGGAGCATTTTATAATACTTCTGATGAGGCCGATAATCAAAAGGACATCGTAACAGGAGAGTCTGAAGATAATACATATGGAGTATGGGGAGGAGTAGAACAGCAGTTATCGTCTAGGAATTTACCAAATCAAGGATTATATGGATTCATGAACTTCAGTTTCCATAATAAAACTACGAATAAAATTGGAAATATGCAACAAGTTGGTTTGAAATATATTGGTCTTTTAGATACCCATGCAAATGATATTTTTGGATTAGCAATAAACAGAATAAGTGTTAGCGACCGATTCCGTGCAAACTATTCAAATATTAATGAAGATGCTGAATATAATTTCGAAATTAATTACTCCTACTTCCCTGTTAAATGGTTAATGCTACGACCAAATATGCAGTACATCATCCATCCAGGTGCAACCAATTATATAAATAACGCTTTAGTACTAGGCTTCAGTTCGAAAATTATTTTTTAAAAATTAATGAATTGTTATTTCAGCTTTTGAAATACGAACTTTTCCTTTACTAGCTAAAAAAATATTTAGCGCCAAACTACGAATATCTTTAATAAGATTATGAATATATTACGAAATAAATGGGTATATAAATGATTAAGCCTATCCAGAAAATACTTATTGCTAATCGTGGCGAGATCGCGATTCGAGTCATGCGTGCTGCCTCAGAAATGGGCATCCGTACAGTTGCAATTTATGCAGAAGAAGATAAATTTGCCCTGCATCGCTTTAAATCGGATGAAGCTTATCAGGTAGGGGCAGGGAAAAAACCAATCGCTGCCTATCTGGATATTGAAGATATTATCCGTATTGCAGTTGAGGCAGGGGTAGATGCTATCCACCCAGGTTATGGCTTCCTGTCTGAAAACCCTGAGTTTGCAGAGGCTTGTAGCCAAGCTGGCATTCGCTTTATCGGTCCAAAACCAGAAGTAATGCGTCAGTTAGGCAATAAAGTGATGGCCCGTAAGGTTGCAATGGTTGCATGTGTGCCAGTTATTCCTGCTACAGCAGCACTACCTGAATGCATTGAAGACTGTCAGTTACTGGCAGCTGAGGTAGGCTATCCACTCATGCTCAAAGCGAGCTGGGGCGGTGGAGGTCGTGGCATGCGCGTGGTTGAACATGAGAAGGAACTCGAAGATGCAATTACTGTTGCACGTCGTGAAGCCAAATCTGCGTTTGGCAATGACGAAGTTTATCTAGAGAAACTGATTCGCCATGCCCGTCATGTAGAAGTGCAGATATTAGGTGATACCCATAGCAATATTGTGCATCTATTTGAACGAGATTGCACTGTCCAACGACGTAATCAGAAGGTGGTTGAGCGTGCGCCTGCACCTTATTTGTCCGAAGCCCAACGTAATAAAATATGTGAGGCCGCTTTAAGATTGGCTCGCGCAGTAAATTATACTCACGCCGGTACGGTCGAGTTCTTAATGGATGCTGAAACAGAAAACTTCTATTTTATTGAAGTTAACCCGCGTATTCAGGTGGAGCATACAGTCACAGAAGAAATTACTGGCATTGATATTGTTAAAGCACAAATTCGGGTGACTGAAGGTGCCGCGATTGGAGATGGTAGCAGTTTTATTCCACCCCAGGAGCAAATTAAACTGTTAGGCCATGCATTACAATGCCGTCTCACCACCGAAGACCCTAAAAATGGCTTTATGCCGGACTATGGACGTTTGACCGCATTTCGTAGCGCAACTGGTTTTGGGGTACGGGTAGACAGTGGTACTGCCTATACTGGTGCAGTCATTACGCCTTATTATGATTCATTACTGGCTAAGGTAACGGTTCGTGGTGCAAGTGCGGATGAAGCTAATGCCCGTATGCTACGAGCATTACAAGAGTTTCGTATTCGTGGTGTTTCAAATAATTTGGCATTTCTAGAAAATGTGGTGACACATCCTCTATTTACACAAGGTACCTGTACTACCCGATTTATTGATACCACTCCTGAATTATTTAACCTTAAACCTAAGCAGGACCGTGCGACAAAGTTATTAGAGTTTTTAGGTGACATTACCGTCAATGGGCAACCTGAACTTAAAGGACGTCCGCTTCCTGAGACAGTTCCAGCTCCAGCACAGTTACCAATATTTAACTTGAATCAGAATATTCCAAGCGGAACCCGAGACCAGTTTAAATTACTGGGTGCAGAAGGGTTCTCAAATTGGATGCTAGATCAAAAGCGTGTATTGGTTACTGATACCACTATGCGTGATGCCCACCAGTCCTTATTTGCAACACGAATGCGGACCGCAGATATGTTGGCTATTGCACCTTATTACTCCCAGATGGCCAGTGAGCTATTTTCACTAGAGTGCTGGGGGGGCGCAACCTTTGATGTGTCGATGCGTTTTTTAAAAGAAGATCCGTGGGAACGTTTAGCTAGACTTCGTGAAGCAGTGCCGAACATTTTATTTCAAATGTTGCTTCGCTCATCTAATGCCGTGGGTTATACCAACTATCCAGATAATGTGGTTCACCACTTTATTGCACAGGCAGCACAAGGTGGAATCGATTTATTTCGTGTATTCGATTCGCTAAATGCAGTTGATAACATGCGGGTTGCTATTGATGCGGTTCGAGAGTCGGGCATGTTGTGTGAAACAGCAATCTGTTATACCAGCGATATCTTTGACAATAACCGCAGATATAACCTCAACTACTATGTTGATATGGCAAAGCAGCTACAAAAGGCAGGAGCCAATATCCTGGCTATTAAAGATATGGCGGGGATATGCAAACCAGCCGCAGCACGTGAGCTGGTCAAAGCATTGAAAGAAGAAACCGGACTGCCAGTTCATTTTCATACCCATGACACCAGTGGTATTGCAGCAGCCAGTATTTTGTCAGCAATTGAGGCAGGCGTAGATGCTGTTGATACTGCCATGGATGCCATGAGCGGTCTCACTTCACAACCAAGCATGGGCTCTGTGGTTGCGGCCTTACAAAATACAGATCGGGACACAGGACTTAACCCTAACAACCTGCAACAGCTTTCGACATACTGGGAAGGTGTGCGCCATATCTATAAGCCGTTTGAGGCGGATATGCGTGCTGGTACAGCTGATGTCTATCATCATGAAATGCCGGGTGGACAATATACTAACTTGCGTGAACAAGCTCGTTCAATGGGTATTGAAGAGCGCTGGACGGAAGTATCTGATGCCTATGCACAAGTTAACTTATTGTTCGGTGACATTGTTAAAGTCACTCCAACCTCTAAAGTGGTGGGTGATATGGCCTTATATATGGTATCGAACAATCTTAGTCCACAAGATATTGAAGATTCTGAACTTGAAATTGATTTCCCTGAGTCGGTGGTTTCCCTGTTTAAGGGGGAGCTAGGCATACCAGTACATGGTTTTCCAGAAAAGTTACAGAACAAGGTATTAAAAGGTGCAGCCCCGTTAAATGACCGTCTTGGTGCAGTTATGCCACCAGCCGATCTGGCGGGTAAAAAAGCAATGCTTGAGAATATGTTTGGGAAACTAGTCACTGAACAAGAATTGGCGTCATACCTGATGTATCCAAAAGTCTTTACCGACTTTATGCAGCACGAAATGAAATATGGCACGGTCTCAAGTATTCCATCTTCAGCGTTCTTTTATGGTCTAAAAGAGCAAAGTCCAGTCGAAATCGAACTTGAACGCGGTAAAGTACTCGAAATAAAACTGTTGGGCCGCTCAGAAGCCAAGGATGGAGTGATTGATCTGTTTGTAGAGCTGAACGGCCAGTTACGTCTGGTTCAGATTAAACAGGCAAGCCAAAAAGAATCGACGGCTCATTCAAAGGCAGACCCGAAGAATACAAAACATATCGGTGCTTCGATGCCGGGCATGATTAGTACAGTACCTGTAAAACTTGGTCAGTCTGTCAGGAAAGGTGAAACCTTATTTACCATTGAAGCAATGAAAATGGAGATTGTGATTAAAGCTGATCAGGACTGTGTGGTTCAGGAAGTTTTAATGGGTGTGGGTAATCAGGTTAAAAATATGGATTTAGTTTTAATATTAAATTAAAAGATTTAGTTATAATTTTGGCACTGTTGCAAATAGAGATTTGAGTCGATGATGTTCCCTTAAAAAGTTCTTAGAGATCGAAAAATCTGTTGATTAGATGTATTAATTCAGACTTGATCGGACATAGCTCTTGAAAAATAGGAAGTTACCCATTTTGATGTGTGCTGAAAAAACAGGACACTTCGACTTGGGAGATTCTATGCAGCCAATTTAAAAAAGTCCTCTGCTGTTTGATTTGGTGTTTTAAAATCCAGTCCTTTCTGAACTCTCTGCTGATTATAAAATAGCTCTATGTATTTTGTAATATCTGCTTTAGCTTCCTCTCTTGTTTGATAGTTGCGATGATGAACCAATTCATTTTTTAATATTCCCCAAAAGCTCTCAATCGGTGCATTATCGTAACAATCACCGCGTTTAGTCATTGAACCCTGAAATCCATATTTTTCAAGTATATTCCGATATTCATGACTGCAATATTGACTACCCCTATCTGAATGAACGATCAAGCCTTCAGTTGGCTCATGATTGCCAATAGCCATACTCAGTGCATTACAAACAAGCTGTGACGTCATACGCTCATTTAAGCTATAGCCAACGATTTGTTGGCACTGTTGCAAATAGGCTGACATGATAAGCTAAATATCTTAGATTGGTGTAAAAATAAAGTTAGTAAATAAATTATATAAATCAAATACTTTTTTATTAAATATAAAATTTATTTGATTTAATTTTGTTAATTTTGGGACTGTGTTATTCTACTATTGTGACGCTAAAAATAACTTACCTGTGCAGAAAAAAATGATGACACCATTGCTCATTGATGCATTAACAATTTCTGAAGGCAGGTTTGAAAAACCATGCCCAGTTTTAGTTTTGAAAATGATGTTACTCAATGAGGAAATGAGCCGGGAGTTTTCAGAAAAAATTAAAAATCAAGCATTACTACTGCTCGCGATATATCGTAAGTTACTGCTTGCTGTCGATAGGGACTTATGTAAGGTAAAAACTCTAAAGGATAGTGTGAAAAGAAGACACTGGGCTAAAGTGGATAAAGCACAGGACAAGATGGTGGTTGCAGGCCAACTTCGACTAAAGAGTTTAGATCCAGAAGAAATGATTTTATTTTTAAATACACAGCATTTTTTGAAAAAGCTGCCGATTTCCTTTGTTCAAGAATTGGTTAATTGGGCATCACCGGTGGTGAGTGGTAATTTTTTAATCGAAAATGTTTTAGCTGGTTATATCGCCCAGAAGCTTTTGCCATTAGAAAGAATTAAAGTGAAAGAGCTGGGCAAGTCTGTGCAACCATATTTTCATTTAGCTAACTTTTCTGTATTTTTACCTCGACTGGAGGAACTTTATCAAAAATATCAGCAGCAAATTGTTCGTTTGGCGCCAACGGCAGAAGTTGCTTTAGCTTTAACAGACTTTGGAAAAGCATGGATTTATCGTCTTAGGAGTAGGCTATGAATATTTATTTTAAGCAACTGCTAGAATGGATAAACCAGAATACCCCTATAGAAGAACAAAAACTCCTCCGAGCATTATTTTTATTACGTGCACATTATAGCTTAGCCGGTATCGTTGTCATTTGTCAGCGAATTTTCACTTTGATTGGTGATAATGAATTACCAGAATTTCGTGATGAGCTTAATACGTTAAAGATCATTAGTAGATTGCAGGATTCTAAGAAATATGCACATTTTTTCTCAGAAACAATAGATAGAAACAGACATACACCCACGCCATTACGTCCATACACTGGAGACAGTGGAATTTGTGATTTGCTATTGATTCAAGCAGGAGAAAATCATAATAATGAGAGTTTTGATACTGTAATTATTTGGTTTTTAGAGCAAATTTTTCATTTTCAAGACAAGGTACATGCTCTTGAGCTTTATAGTAGTTATTTAAAGGGTGATGGAAGCATAAAGCTGAAAGACCAAAAAGGATCTCGTGTGTACAATGCCTTTTTAGCGATTAGGCTATTAGGTGATGCTGGTAATACACAGATTTTAGAAGATGTAAAAGCTTCACTGCTTCAAAATTCACCGAAGCAACTGATTCAGTTAATGTCTGTTCATAATAATGATGAACAATTAAATAAAATTTATTATGCATTAAAGCTATTTTTATCACAAATCTGGCGAAATAATCGGCTAAAAAATAACAAAAAACGTCGAGAGTTTTTACACCGTATAGGGATAAAGCACAAAAAATTGATCCTGCAACGATATGGTTCATTAAGTATTGCTATTCAACCTTTAGAAGATGTAGATGAAATTCATCGTGGTCTAGTCTCAGATGTATTTGAGCATGATGAGATTGAAGAAGATGAAACACCATTGGAGCCCTTGTTTAGATTTTTTTTGGCAGAACAATCCGATTTACTTCGAGGGTTTTATGCATCTAAGTCGACTTCTCAACATATTGAAGCTGCAAATGTTGGTTTAGTTTGGACCAAATCGCGATTGTCCTTAAATTCAATTCAAGAAGTATTTAGACTCTGTCAACCATCTCATACAGATACCAGCATGATGTTACGCGCAAAATTAGCTTTGATATTAAGCTTGCTCACCGGACGTCCGGTGGGTGAATTTAAAGCGCCAAGTTTTAGTCAAAATACTGGTCATAATAATATTACTGGTCATAATAATATTACTATTAAGTATGATCATACTTTATCTGCATATGTATTGAGTATTTTAGCTGGGACACCAATACTCAAAAAAAAGCCAAAAAAATCTAAATTTCACGTGCCATGGACCAACGAGTTACATTTGATTTTACCGATTGAACTCAATGATTTGGTGAGTCAAGTCAAAAATCTTGGGATTACAAGACAGCATATTGCAGTTGAACGTGACGCGAGTGAACTGATTAACCGTGTACCTAAAGAGCTAGAAATCAGCCTCAAAAGCATTCGAGATATTCTTCCACGGTTGTTATATGATCATAGCCAAGGTGATTTAGCTGTCGTTAAAGCAGTGACGAATGCATCAGGTCGAAATTATGATAACTTGATTCATTATGCCTCTTTTGAACAGAGGCAACTTGAGCAACTCTGGGCTGCTTGTTTAAGAACGATAAAAATTAATATTCCTGAATATATATACTCTTCCAATAAGCGGGTGGGTAGCCCAATTGGAATAAAGATTATTGAAATACAAAATGAAATTGCACGAATAAAAAATTATATATATCAAGCCAATGAACAGAAAGATTGGCAGATGTTCTTTAAGTACTTAATGTCATATACGGAATTATGGATAAATCTTGCCACAGCTGGTCGAGGGATTAAACAACCCTTTCCAAAGTGGATCAGTCAGCAAGGCTGGGCCTTGATTCAAGATAAGCATCATCAAAATGAATCAACTGATCGTTATGTGCCATTGACTCCAGCATTGATCAAACAAATTCAAAGTTTACGTGGTTTGATGGGAATGTTGGGGGAGCAAATTGAGCTACGTGTTGATTTATCATCTTATGCTGTGCAACTGTATGATCCTCATCAGATTGAAGATTTAATTAGAAATTGGGCACGGAAGTTGGTTCGCTCTGATCGTAATCAGTTACCTGGGAGGTTCAAGGACGCTGGACTTGGGCACTGGATACGGGGTCGTCATCCATGGGATATATTATCCGTATTTCCTGTATCAGCCTTTAAACAACAGTGGCTTGATGTACAAGAAAACTTGCAAAAACAATTAGGTTTCGAGTGTATTGAAGATTTTGATTTTTTAAAAATCAAGAATGTTCCTACATTTGTTTTAACTCAAGAGACTAAAACAGTACAAGTAGAGACAAAGCTTAGAATAGAGTTTTCAGAAAATGATGTAAAAGAATGGCTGAAAAACCCAGACTATAAGTCCTATTATCAGCTGATTTTTGAGGAAAATCCTGAGCCACAAGTAGCTTTAGAGCTTGGCCATCTATTAGCCTCAAATTTAGCTAAAAATAAAAATATTGATTTGCCTCAAGCGATTAAAGCATATTGTGCTTATATTCGCGATGAAGCGAAAATTCCTTTATTCGTTCAGTTACCTCAAAAGGCTCATCGTACATGGCTGACATCTGAAAATAGTTTTAGTACATGGTGTTATATAGAACAAAACTTACTTGATCATATTCAGAAGGATTTAGAACATTTACCTGAACATCAAAATTGTGATGTTGAAATAGGACGTTTGCTGGTTGTACTCTCCATGTATTCACAACTGTGCAGAGTGAGCCATTTACAAGCGATGTTGGAGTTTATTGCTTCTGATCAACATATAGTCGCTATGGGGAATAGTCGGCTCGTTGAACTGACAGTGAATAATGATAGATCTGTGACAAAGATACGCCGTACAGTAATGTTAAGTCCTTATGTCTCGACGTTAATTTTAGTAGACCGACAGTATCTACAGCCCCGATTAGAAGAGATTTTAGCACAGCCAAGAAATCAACAAAGAACGGCTTGGCAAAAGTGTTTTAATACATATTTAAAACAAATAGGGGTTAAGTCAACTCTATCGTTAGCTCAATGGTTGAAAGCTTTACAGCAAAATGTGATGTTAAATAGCACTCCGTTGATTGCAGGTTATATATCAGGCCAAGTCCTGACTGAAGATCTTTCAATAAATGAATTATTACGCTTATTCGAATATGAAAAATTAACCACAAATTTAGATAGCACTGAGCCAGAAAGTGAAATAGAAATAGACGATGAGCAACTACATTTGTCTGATATTTTAGCGATGATTCAGCAACTAAAAGGTGAATCTAGATCAAGCATTTGGCTTAAACAGCTTGCTAGTAATAAAACGAATCGCTACTCAGTCAATTTATTAACATGCTTTGTGCAATGGTTGATTTTACGCTGTGATGCAGAAGAGTTAAGTCTACAGAATCGAAATATGATTCATCTACATTTAGCTATCGTCAGTGCAGGTATATTGGGGTTTTCAGAAGATTTAACAAAAGATAGCCAGATTAATGAAGATGTATTTCAAAAATGGATGGAGTTGACGCAAGAGCATTTTCCACACCGCAAGCATCTCGCAGCGTGGAATCGCTTTAGGGATTTTTTAATTCAGTTAAATGATGATCGGATAAAGTTACACAAGCGTGCAGCACATCAAGCAAGTGCTAAAGTCTTTTCAAAAAATGAAGTGCAGCAGATCGTTCAAATCTTACAATCTGTAGAGTCTGGGGTGAATGATGCTGCTTTACGTCTAGAGATTCAGCGTCATTTTCGTTTATCTGCGGCGATGGGTGTACGCCGTTCAGAGGCGCTTCATTTACGGCCCTTAGATATTGATGAGGATATGCTCAGAATTCGTCCTTATGGTGAGCATCAGTTAAAAACACTTGGATCAGAACGTGTTGTTCCGATGAATTTATTAAGCCAGACGATTAAAAAGGGATTAGATGATATTTATAAGAATAAAAAAGATTCAATATTAATTTCCGATGAGAACAGTGAGCATAGGACTTTTTTTGATCAAATATCTCAAATATTAAAGAAAGTCACTGGAGATGTTGATCTCAGCTTACATCATTTAAGACATACGTTTGCAAGTGCATATACTTTAAAGTGTTTGCAAACAGTGGTGGATTTTAAAGCGCTGACGATAGAACTGCCATGGCTACAAACTTGGATGCCATCGAATGAGCAATTTAATACGCTAGTAGGCAATGAAGGACAGGTTGGGCAAGGGATTAAGGCGATTAGTCGAGTGCTTGGACATTTACATGAATCGACAACATTAAAGCATTATATTCATATCTTATTTCTAGCTACTTATGCCTATAGCATGCAACAACAGCAACCCAATTTACATACTGCATTTTTTAAGCGAGTCATGAGTCGGAGTAATTTATTCAGGCATTTCCAAGCGATTAACCAACACAATGGTAATCTAAAATATGAGTTGAGAGATACCATCGAAAAATATGTGCTCAAAAAAATAGAAAGTCAGAGGTGGGTAATCTATGCTCAAAAAAGAGGGAATTCGACGGGTAAAGTAATTAAACACGAACTGTTTCAAAAGATTGAAGATATTGAGCGGTATCTTATTTCTGGACAGGGGCAGCCACAATTAGATATTGAGCCCTGGAAGAGAGCTTTAATTACGATGTCAAACATTCCTTCAGGTAAACGTGGTTCAAATATAGGAAGACATCCATTCTTGACACAAGGAAAATTAGCACGTTTGCCTGAATTACTAAGGGCTGTAGATTTTAATTTCGCACAAGAGATTTTAGAGCGATTTGATTATTTAGAACAAAACCAATCAGAAACTTACAATTGGTTAATAAAAAAATGGTTGTATGAAAGTAATGTAACAAAAGTATTGATGCATTTTACGGCAGAGGATGAACCTATGCTTTCAATCCTTACAGAACATCAGTTTTTTCCGATAGTGATGAAACATAATAAATATGATTATTTTAGAATTATGTCTCAACAAGCGTCATTAAGCGCCGTGCGATGGGTACTAGCATGGTTGAGTGTACGATATTTGGTGATTAGAGATCATATCAGAATTTAAGTAAATATGACTTACGCACGCTTTATTACATAAAGTTTTGAAAGACAGCGCTACCCTAATTGAGCTAAATTCAAGTGACAATTTGGGTATAAGTGCAGCCAAATTCTGTGAATTTGTTCAAGACAGCTACGTGTGCATAAATATCATTTACCTGACTACATCATACCTTGCATTTAATATGCTGCTAGAAGCCGTATAGCATCCTTCCTTGTGCAAATAGCCTAAGCATATATCGTTCAACCTAAGGGGCCTAGGAATCAGCGACTTTGATTTGTTCTTTGCTTTCAATTTGATCCATATGTTATCGATTTATATTTTTTTATTTAAAAATGAATAAAAAAATTCTAATTCGGTTTGACCAAAGAAAAAGATACCCATATGATAATTACATTACAGCAAAATCTGTAATCGGGCGTGGAAACCTGAAAATTACTACAGAAGCATTAAAACCGCTTTAGCGGTTTTTTGTGCTTATTATGCTTAGTTTGCCATTATGGTAGGCCAGGCAGGGCAGTCTATGACTGGCCGTCTTCTGTAGTGCGGTATTTCCACCCCTGTTTGGTCTACCTCCATCTCGTGGAAAAGATGGTTGTAGATAGTCAACTCTAAACTACAGGTACTAAACATGAAGATTTTATTATCTAATCCCCCCATTTCTCTTAGGTCTCTTTTGTTAGCGCTGACTGAATATTGACGGTCATTTAATTCATCGCTTTAACCAAATCGAACTATATACACTTTCAAATTTCGTACTTGAGCGAAAGTAGGACAGTGTTGTCTGGAGAAAATAAAAATGGGTCCAACACGATTATTGACCAATATTATTCAGCGTAAAGTCATGTTGCCAGAAGAAATGTCACCTTCAATGCAGCGTGACAATTTTGAAGTTGCACTGACTGATTTTGAAAAGCATCCAATCATCAAATGTTTATTTAAGGCGGATAACCAGCGTTCTACGGAATGTTGGAGCGTGCAAGAAATTGCAAACTTTATTGAGGATTGCACAGAAGATCAAAACATCAATTTATGCATTTTGTATTGGAAAGATATACACGGCAATATTTACATTATTGATGGGGCACATCGTCTTTCCTGTATTTATGCATGGATCAATAGATATTTTGCGGATGAGCAAGTCCCTCAAGCACCTAATTTCAATGATCAACAAAAACAAGATATTCGTTACCTCCGCAATTATTTAGGAGATCTTGCTGATTTTCAAAAAATTTGTACTGATGCCGAATTTGCAGAAAAAAAATCGAAATTAGGCGATATTAAAATCAGTTTCCGGCAGGTACTGGGGACTCCAGAAGATGCGCGACGGGTATTTCAATCGATTAACTCAGATACTAAACGTCTAGATAAATATGAGGAATATCATCTCAGAAGTCGCGGGAGTGACGCCTATTATGCGATCTATGCCTGTTGTTATATCAATGACAATAAATCTAACTTGGAAGAGCTCCAATATACACGTTTAAATTCGCTGATCGAGTTGGGGGAGAAGATCCATCAGCTGCTTTTCTCTACCATATTATTAGATACTGAAATGAGTCATGGCAAAAAAATTGGCTTGGTCAATGAGCTCATGAATATCATCGCGGGTGATCAGATTCATAATATCATGAGCCTGAATCAGGGTGAACGCGTTGAAAAGATCATGTCACATCTGTTTACGGTCCTTTGCAGAATGGCCACTCCTGTAAAAAATACTGGGGTTCCGAGTTTGGGCTTACATCCGTTCTTATATTTTTATAAGGACCAGCGTTTTCAGATTACTTCCTTTCTGGCATGGTTTGCTATTGTGTTTGAAATTCATGAAAGCCTGATGCAGATTCACCATCGAACCATTAGCTTTAAAGAGTTTACACGTGTCCGCCGTAGTATTGAGTTCTTGATTGCCAATTTTCCAGTGGCGACCACTGAAACGGTCGGTAAGTTCGGCAGTGGGATTAAAGGCTATGATCGGCTACAAATCGTTTATAAAGCCTTTATCTGTTTAAGCCTGGAAATGGATGTCGATTTTGAAGATGAAGAATGCCTGAACACCTTTATTTTGTCGATGTCAAAGGCTTTCAAGTACATCAACTTTAATGAGTTTTATTCTGAAAGATTTTTGGGTAATTATGATGATGGGGTTGTAGAGCATGTAGTCGGATATGTTGAATCGATTAGCCCGATCTCTCGATCAAAGCCCAAGGCCTTTTCAGCATTAACCAAAAATTTGCTTAAGCACAATTTTCTGGTGGGTAATCATAACTTTTGCCCCATTTGTGATGGATTAATCTATCTCGATTCTACTGAATCGGATCATCGGATTGCCAAAGCCGCAGGTGGCCAAGGGGTGCTAGAGAATGGTCTGCTGGTTCATCCACTCTGTAATAGAATGAAATCAGATCTGAGCCTGGAAGAGATTAGAGCGGATTTGTTTGGTGAATTACTGTATTAATCAGCAGAGTGATGAACTCATTTTCTCAAGTGTGTTAATTAATGATAAATCACATGATTTAACTTTTGATATATTCAGCCAGTGTAGCTTTTTTTAATTAAGTGCAGAATCATAGCTAGAAGCTAGCTGTAGTTTCTGAATGACCGTCAAGGTCCTTAGTTTTGCCCATTGATCCCTCTCTGGGCATTTTTTTTGATCAAAAATCATGTGTAGATGCCCTAGAATAAACCTTTTAGCATTTCATAAGCAATCAAGATTAAGCCTGACACCATCAGCACCACAAAAATGAGTTCCACTCTAGTTAACATAGTAATTCCATTTACTTTTCACTCAATTTATATGACAAATAAGTCGTAGCAGCAATGACATAACATGACATAGAAAATAATCAAAAAGACAGAATTTGGATTATCTCATCGATGAAAACCTATCAAATTTCGTCTAAAGAGTAGACCTGGTATCTTGGAGCTTGTCGTGATTAGCGTCTCTAAACTGCTATAACAGCAGTTTAGAATTTTAAATATTTCACATGAACTAGAAACTTTCCTTTTAATTAAATATATTTTAACTTAGTATCTAAACTTTGATAGAATTAATTAAAACTTTAGAGTTTAAGTGGAAACAATGAGAAAAACTAATATTCGACGTGATAGCTACTTAAAATTTCTGAATACATGGCAAAACCGTGATGTCATTAAAGTGCTTTCGGGTGTACGTCGCTCTGGAAAATCCACCTTGCTGGCGATGTTTCAACAAGACCTAAAAGCACAGGGGGTACAAGCCGAAAACATCATTGTCATCAACTTTGAATTTATGGAATTTGAAGAACTCACCGATTACCGTAAACTACATGATTATGTATTGTCAAAAGTTGATGAAAGCAAGAAAAACTATGTTTTTTTAGATGAAATACAACATGTTACCAATTTTGAAAAAGTAGTCGACTCTTTATATGTTCGGGATTATATCGATTTATATATTACAGGTTCAAATGCATTCTTTCTGAGTGGAGAACTTGCGACTTTACTCACAGGACGCTATATCGAGCAACATGTTTTACCCTTGTCATTCCAAGAGTTTAAACAGTGGCATATTGAAAATAATCCGATCATCCAACAATTATCCAATCGTGATTTGTATGCTATGTACACGCGAAGTAGTTTCCCCTATACGCTTGCCATGACCAGCCAGCAGGAAACCTATGATTACTTGCAAGCAGTCTATGCCAGTGTAATGTTTAAAGATGTTATTCCCCGTTTAAATACTGCCGATATTAACTCTCTCGAGCGTGTCGCAAGATATTTGGCAAGCGTGACAGGCTCACCCATTTCCATCAATAAAATTAAAAATACCTTTGTTTCAAGCGGGGTTAAAATCTCATTTGAAACAGTGAAGCGCTATATTCGGGGCTTACAGGACAGTTTGCTATTTTATAGCGCCGCACAGTTTAAAGTACGTGGGCGTGAGTTATTACAATCCTCTGAAAAATACTATTTAGTTGATGTTGGATTGCGCCGCATTATGTTGCCTGATGCTAATGCTGATCAAGGTCATATCTTAGAAAATGTGATTTATCTTGAGCTTGTCAGACGAGGTTATACGGTCTATGTAGGGCGGATTGATGAATATGAAATTGATTTTGTTGCTGTCGATACTTTACAGAATTTAACTTATTATCAGGTGGCATTAGAAACCCTCAATGAGGAGACACTAAGCCGAGAGTTACGTCCATTACAGAAAATTTCTGATTCATATCCCAAGTATTTACTTACCTTAGACACGATCGGGACTGAAGCCAATTATAATGGTATTGTAAAAATGAACGCTCTTGATTGGTTGCTGTCTGAAAATAAGTAAAGTGGAGTCTACTTAGGTTAGTTAAAACACACTCTGTTTCGGCCATTATTTTTAGCTTGGTATAAACGTTGATCTGCGGTTTCTAAAGCACTCATTAACTGGGACTCTGCATCTATTTTGGCGGCCCCAAAACTTGCAGTCACTCGAATCTGATGAACAAAAAGGTGCCCTTCAATCTTTTTTCGTAAGTGAACCGTACCGGGTTTGTCGGAGGCGAATTTCGAGTAATTTATGGGACAGTTTTGTCACTGCTTTTAAAATTATAAGCAATCGATTGGTAAGTTCTTTACTGTAGGTATTGAAGGTAATAATTGCAGAATCAGGCATCGGCTCAGGCGTGGATTTAGGAGAAGCTGTAATTTTTCGAAAAAGTTAGAAAACCACTTTAAGGCTTTCGATTTAACCTTCTTCCACATCAATAATGGCTGCATTTAATCCCAGCATACTTTTTGAAACACCACCACTTCAATTCAAACAAATTTTAAGAAAAAATCTAAAAAAATTCTCTTTAGAATCTATAGGAAAAACCTAATAAGAATCAAGAATATATACCAAATGATAAAATTTTAAATATTAGGGTCTGTTGACATTTCAAGTATAGAATTTACCCGATAAAGGTAGCCAAATAAATATACAAGCTAATACAACTGCCCCCTCATAGCTACACTTTAGCTTATCATATCGTGTTGCTATTCCTCTGAACTGCTTTAACCTACAAAATGCATTCTCAACTAAGTGTCTGATTTTATATAAATACCAATCCATATGATC